>JANXYN010000060.1 GCA_025356035.1 Geobacteraceae bacterium | reverse complement strand
CGGCCCAATCCCGCCGACGATGCCGATTTTTTTCATGCTGTGTCTCCTGTCGATTCAATACAGGCAGAGTGCGGCCTACAACACAAGGAGATACCGAGGCACTGTTACCATGTACCGCTCGAACTCCCTCCCGTATTTTTCCAAACATGCCCGCTCTTCTGCAAGAATCATGAAATGCTGGGGTACTACGATGATGGCAAGCCAGGCGAGCAGCAGCACATTGGCCGTCACCAGGCAGATGCTGAGGAAGATCAAGGTTGCGGAGACATAGAGCGGGTTTCGGGAAATGCGGTACGGCCCCTCCTGGATCAGCACGTCGCCGGATGCTGTGGCGAAGCAATAGATGGTCACGATAAGTAGCGCCATGCTTGCGCAATACAGAGCCAGACCAGCGCAGAGAAGGGGCGTTATGGATGTGAACGGCGTCCAAACAGTGGCGACCATAAAAGGATAGGGGGCCAGCGAGGCCGAAATGGTGAAAATCTTTTCCCTGGCATCGTAGCCGCTCATGTCGGACAGACGTCTTGCCACATCCTTTTTCTGGGCTCCGATAGAGAATGCCAGCAACATCGGGACAGAGAGGAGCCACGCGTTCCTGACGCCAACTTGAAATACCGGCATGAAATCCATAATTCCTCTCTTTTACCTCTCGGCTGGAATCGGCGGATCGCGACAGCTGATTGGCTCAGTAGCCGAATGAGGACAAGACCTCACTGGAGGGAAGGACCGCCGCGCCTTTGCGCGCATACCCCGCCAGGCTTCGTTCGAGATTCTTGCATCGCTTAGCCGCTATCCCATCGCTGACGGCAGTTACGGCATAACCGTCCCGAATAGCACCTTCGATGGTGGCGTTCACGCAATGCTCGGCCGCCAGCCCCGTAACGTAGAGGTGCCGGATCCCCTTTGACCGCAGATATTCCGAGAATTCCTCGTTCGTGAAGGCACTGGCGGAAAACTTGGTGAACTTGAGGTTCCCGGCAACCATGAGTCTCCGGTCGCGTTCGGCGCCGGGGGTCCCCTTCGCCGCCGCATTCCTCACAAGGAACTGAATTAGCCTATTGCTCCATTCGTGGACGATGTAGATGACATCGAGATTCTGCGAGGAAAAGCGCTCTGTCAGCGTATTGATCACGCCGATGATCTGGTCCGCCTGAGCGCGGCAGACTGGCAACTTGCCGTCGGGCTCGGAAAAGTCCCGTTGCACATCGATGACCAGTAGTGCTCTCTTCATGGCCCCCCCCTTTGGCAACCGCTTAGATATTGTCCAAGGCTTTCGGCAAATCCAGCCAGAGTTCTCTCCTGCTATCATGCTTTTTCAGTCTATTGACCACATTGCTCACCGGCGCGGCGAAGATCGTATCGTAGATGAACTCACCGGCCGCAGGCTCCATGGCAAAGGCAAGCTGCTCTCTATCGAGGCTGAATTGGGCATTGACTCCGCCGGTGTTGCCCCGCGCATCCACGCGAACCCATCTGCCGAGGCTGGCGAGATAAATACCGTTGAAACCGTGCAAGACGAGCTCATTATCAACCGGAGGGTTCAGCCGCAGGACCTGGTAGCAGAAGCCGGCCGGAATATTTACGGCCCGCAGCAAAGCCGCCAGGAGGTGGCTCTTCGAAAAACAGACCCCTGTACCATGCCGAAGCACTTCGCTTGCCGTGCATGTCACTACATCCAGACCCGCATCATTGGTATGGGGAATGGTATCCCTGACCCATTCGTACAGACAGCGGGCCTTGTCAACTTCACTGGATATTAACCGTGTCAGATCGAGAGCCACCTGTCGGACTTCCGGCGTCTTCCAGTCGACAATCGGGTCCGATACCAGGTAGTCAGCCAAATTTTCCGATGCAGGGTTCATGATTTCCTCAGAGTTTCTCGGTTGGCCGCCTGCTTCACCCGCCAGAGAAAGTCATAAAACGGGGCCAGCAGGATGAAACCTTGCCGCAGATCATCCACCAGTCGCCGCGTGAAGAGGGCAGCGTCCGGCTGCCGATTGCAGACCAGGTAGAGGTTCTTGCGCCCGTGCCACTCCTGGAGAGAGTCGGGAAGGTCTGGCCTGAGCGGCCGTTTGTAGCGCTCCCCCTCCAGGACGAAGATTTCCTGCCCGGCGTAGAAGTCGATCGCCTTTTGAAACTCCGCTGGCCTGCGCTCGATCCGTTCGCGCAGCCGGTCCATGGTCCCCTTGGCGGCGCTGTAGAAACCCATGCCGAAACGGTAGGATTCCAGGGCGAGCTCGAAGAAAAAGCAGGGGGCATCCTGCCACTCTTTGAGTGGTCGTTTGAAGGTGATCCAGGTGGTGGTCTTGTAGGGGGATTTGTCGCGGGAGAAACGGGTATCACGGTGGATACGGGAGATGGCCCTCCCCGGGGTCGTCACCAGCTCGGGGTCAATGGCTAGCAGCGGACTGGCCAGCTCGCTAACCAGCGCCTTCATGGGCGTTAGCAGGTGCTGTTCGTACTCCGTCCGGTGCGCCTCGAACCAGGCCTTGTTGTTGTTGGCGGCGAGGTGTTGCAAAAATTCGAGCGTCGCCGGGGTAAAGCCGCTGAAGCGCTGGTCCATTTGTCCCGCCATCCCACCCTCCCTGGTTGTGCGAATCCGCACTGCTGTTCCAGTGTTATAGCAGGGTTGGCAGAATCATTCAAAAGGAATTTTACCGGGGGATATTCACTCGGTTTTGACAAATTTCAGTGCCGCCGAGTTCATGCAGTAGCGGAGCCCGGTAGGCTTCGGCCCGTCGGTGAAGACGTGCCCCAGGTGGGCATCGCAGCGGGCGCAAAGGATCTCGGTCCGACGCATGAACAGCGTCCGATCCTCGGCCACCCGGATATTATCCAGGGCGACCGGCGCCCAGAAGCTCGGCCAGCCGGTCCCCGACTCGAACTTGGCCGCCGAGCTGAACAGGTCAAGCCCGCAGCAGATACATTGATAAATCCCCTTTTCGTGGTTGTTCCACCAGGCGTTGGCGAACGGCTTTTCCGTCCCTTTCCGGCGCGTCACCTGAAACTGCTCCGGGGTGAGGAGCCGCTTCCATTCCTCGTCACTCTTGACTACCCGCTCCGTCATCACATACTCCTTCTTCGCCACCGCATAGACCCGGATGCTCCCGGAACTCGCCGGCTGCTTGTTGCTCTCTATGGCAAAGACACCCACTGCCACAGCTGCCAGGAGCACTGTCGTCAGGGTTACACGCATATTCATGGCTGCCTCTCTTTATCAAGTTAAGTGAGGTAATTGCCTGAATAGTGTACCTGGCAAAGAAAATTTTGCAAAACCCCACCCCGTTTTTCTTGTGAGATCACAAAAAGGCCGGTACTTGCGGTTTGCAACCATGACGCTATAATTGAAAGACGATGATCTTTGAGCAAACTGGATCACCTCGAAAGGAGATTGGCAATGGCACTGCCGGCAACGACACAACGGGTTGTGCTGCACTCGGCGGAGTGGAAGTCCCGCCGCATCGAACAGGAGATGGAGCGGCGCCTCTGGTACTTCATCAACCACCCAGAGGGGATCGACCAGCGTCTCCGGGAGCTGGATCAGGAGTGGGATATCGAGCGGACCTTAGAGACCAACGCCTCCAGCCTGGCCTTGGTCGGGCTTGGACTTGGTGCCACGGTCAACCGCAAGTTCTACTTCATGTCCGCACTGGTAATGGGTTTTCTCCTACAGCACGCGTTGCAAGGATGGTGCCCACCGGTGCCGCTGTTTCGCCGTCTCGGCATCCGAACCCAGAGCGAAATCGAACTGGAAAGGTACGCCCTGAAGGCGATGCGCGGCGACTTTGGCTCCCTCGGCAGCCAGCCTGTGAAGTCCCTGGAACAACGTGAACTGCACGGGGAGATACTCGAGGCGGTGCACCGGTAAGACTGGTTCTGAAAAAATAGACCCTCTGAAGCAGGAGATAACTGTCATGGTGAAACGATTTCTGGTTACATCACTACTAATCTTGGCCACCACCGCATGCAGCAGCTACCATAAAGAAATTGACGGCAATCCACCCTTCGCCCCTCACCACTTCCGCTACTACGATGTGGAGATCGCCTGGCGGGCGGAACCGACCAATGGCGGCGTCCGGCTGACGGGGACGGTCACCAACCGCCGCGACTACTACCTGCGTGACCTGGAGTTGGTCGTCCGGCTCATGAACGAGCGGGGAATAGTCCTGGCCAGAACCGATTACTCGACATTCCCCCATCTCATCCCCCCCGGCACTGCGACACCGTTCGAAATGATACTGCACCTCTCCCCCGACACCAGGTCGGAGCAGGTCCGCTTCACCTACATGTACTGGCTGACCGAAGCGGCGCCGGAATTGCGAGGGGCGGAGGACGTCCCGCACTTTGGCAGCTTCGACGCTCCCTTGTAACGGAAAGGTCGCACCCTCGCCAGCAGTTATGCTTGACACCTCCTCCGCAAACCTGATCTGACAGACCGCAGAAAAAAAGATTAATATTTATTATGCTCCGGTCGATAGGTAGGGAAAGGAGGAAGTTATGGAACCGATGCTGTCACTTGCCCCGAACAACCAGGGGAGAATCAATGATTTCGATGGGGCGGATCTGAAAAGGCTCAATTTCCTGCTGCAGAAAGGGTACGATCTGGCCTACGCCATTGAGCAGTATCACGTAGTCCATTTTTACGAGGGGATGACCCTGCAGGAGGTGGCCGAGCAGATGGCGAAAGAAGGCGGCTTCGACGGCGTTCCCGACCGGATGCGCCATCTGATCAACTATGACAACATCCTCCGGCACCTGAAGTTGCGGGGCTATTACGAAACTCCGGCAGGGGTCTTCTACAAGGGGAGCCCTTACTTGAGAAACCGACAGGCCGCATAGGATTGCTCCTGATGCGGCCTGTTCGCCGCAACCCCGCTGGCGCAACAGCCGGCAACGGGTTCTGGCGTCGCTGACGTGAAGATAACCTATCCCCCTGGCAGCCCCCTCTCCTGTTTCAACAGCTCCCCACCAAAGCAGCCACCCAAACCTAACTCAGAATTTCATCCTGAGCCCCACCACCCCGTTGTGGCTCTCAAATCTCAGGCTGGTGTTGCTGATCCCGTTGCTGTCAAACCTGGCGTTGTTGGTACCGAAGTAGCGATAGCCCAGGTCGAGCGAGAGCTGCCGGTCGAGGGCGATCTCCAGACCGGCGCCGGCCTGGTAGGCAAAGACCGTGTCGGCGTCGTCAGGGTATAAGAGAAACGGCCCTCCGGCACCGCTGCCGAAGGTGTCGCTTAAGTGCAGGGTGGCGAAACCGATGCCACCCCCAAAGTAAGGAGTAACCGCTGAATTGTTGTGCAGATCGTAGAAGGCATTGAACATCATGGCCAGCGCATCGAGATTGCCGTCCACATTGCCGAAGCGGAAACCGTCAGCCTGGTCGGTGATTGACTTGATTTCGGCATTCTTGTAGGAAACCTCCCCTTCGACGCGGACGAGGCCGAAATCGTAACCGACGGTCCCCCCCAGGTTGTAGCCGGGATCGAACTCCACCCGGTCGTTGAAGGTACCGGCG
>JANXYN010000172.1 GCA_025356035.1 Geobacteraceae bacterium | reverse complement strand
TGGGTGGGAGACGGCAACAACATGGCCAACACCTGGCTCGAGGCGGCCGCCATCTTCGGCTTCGATCTGACCCTCGCCTGTCCCGAGGGGTACGCGCCGGACCAGAGGGTCATGGAGTGGGCTATCACCAAAGCCACCTCCCGGATTGTTCTGACTACCGACCCGCGCGAGGCAGCCAGGGATGCTGACGTCCTCAATACCGATGTCTGGGCGAGCATGGGCCAGGAGGCGGAGCAGAAGATTCGCGAGAAGGCCTTTGCAGGCTATCAACTTAACGAAGAGCTGCTGGACCTGGCCAAGGGAAACTGCATGGTGCTCCACTGCCTTCCTGCCCACCGCGGCGAAGAAATAAGCGGCGACGTCATCGAAGGGCCCCATTCTGCGGTGTGGGACGAGGCTGAAAACCGGCTCCATGTGCAGAAGGCCATCATGGCCACTTTGCTGGGCAAACCCTGAATATGCTTGTTTCCTGTCGCACCGTTACTCCGTGTTCCAATTGTTTGCTTAACCATATAAATTAATTGCAAAAGGAGCGTACCATGGCCAAAAAAGATGTGAAAAAGATCGTCCTTGCTTACTCAGGCGGACTTGATACCTCGATTATCCTGAAGTGGCTGAAAAACGAGTACGGCTGCCAGGTAGTCACCTTCTCCGCCGACCTGGGCCAGGGCGACGAGCTGACCCCGATCCGCGACAAGGCTCTGGCCACCGGCGCCGACAAAGTCTACATCGACGACCTGAAAGAAGAGTTCACCCGCGACTTCGTCTTCCCCATGTTCCGTGCCAACGCCATCTATGAGGGACATTATCTGCTCGGCACCTCCATTGCCCGGCCACTGATCGCCAAACGGCAGATGGAGATCGCCAAGCTCGAAGGCGCCGACGCGGTTTCCCACGGCGCCACCGGCAAGGGGAACGACCAGGTCCGTTTCGAGCTCGCCTATTACCACTTCAACCCGGCCATCACCGTGATCGCCCCCTGGCGGGACTGGAAGCTGAACAGCCGTCAGGCGCTGGTCAACTATGCCAAGCGGAACGACATTCCGATCCCGGTCACCAAGAAGCGCCCCTGGTCGTCGGACCGCAACCTCCTGCACATCTCCTTCGAAGGAGGGATTCTCGAGGACACCTGGGCGGCTCCGCCGGAAAACATGTTCGTCCTGACCAAGGCGCCGGAGAAGGCCCCGAACAAGCCCCAGTACGTCGAGGTCGAATTCAGGAACGGCAACGCGGTGGCGGTGGACGGCGAAAAGATGACGCCGGCCCAGCTCCTTGCCCACCTCAACTTCATCGGCGGCGAGCACGGCATCGGCCGGGTCGACCTTCTGGAAAACCGGTCGGTGGGGATGAAATCCCGCGGCATCTACGAGACCCCCGGCGGCACCATCCTCCGCGAGGCACACATGGCGGTGGAGCAGATCACCATGGACCGTGAGGTGATGCGCGTCCGTGACAGCCTGATCCCCGAATACGCGCGGATGATCTACGCCGGCTACTGGTTCTCGCCAGAACGGGAGATGCTGCAGACCCTCATCGACGAATCGCAGAAGACGGTCAACGGCGTGGCGCGAATCAAGCTCTACAAAGGGCACTGCCGCACCGTCGGCCGCAAGTCCGACACCGACTCGCTGTTCAACCTGGATTTCGCCACCTTCGAGAAGGATCAAGTGTTCAACCAAAAGGACGCCGAAGGGTTTATCAAGATCAACTCGTTGCGGCTGCGGATCCGCGCCCTTATGCAGGCCGGCAAAAAGAAATAGGTTATGGCAGGGGCGGAGGGGCTACGCCGCACCTGTCCTCTGGGAGAAATTCAGTAGGGGCACGGCTGCCGTGTCCCTACCTTGTTCTATGGCCAAAAACACCTTCAAAAAAGCGCATATTGTCACCTCGGTGGTTGCGGTGATCATCGATGCCGAGGATCGGGTGTTGCTGACCAAACGGAGCATCCCCCCCTTTCAGCACATGTGGGTGATGCCCGGCGGCAAGATCGACCTGGGCGAACCGATCATCGAGGCGCTGCACCGAGAGGTCATGGAAGAGGTTGGCCTGGAGGTGGAGGTTGAAGAGTTGATCGACGTATTCGAGCATCTGACCCCGGGGGAGGAGAACGACCACTTCATCATCCTCTATTACCGCTGCCGCCCCCTCTACTGTGCCATCAACCACAACGCCGAAGAGGTCGCAGAAGCTCACTGGGTGCCGCGCGCTGAGCTTTCGTCATACAAGATGCCGGACGGCACCAGGTTCATTCTCGGCAAGATCTTCCCGGAACTGTGCAGCTCCGATATCTGAGCTACTGACGCTCTCTATTCCCGTTAATTGCCGTAGGTTTCGAGTTTTTCTTTGTGTCGCAGTGACAAACGGGGTTTTTCAATGGTCCAGATCATCGACAAAAAGGTCAACCTGGAATTCCCGCTGGGGCACCACCTCCACTGTCTCATCGCTCAGCTCCCTAATCATCTGCGCCGCTCGGAGCAAGGGTTTGCCCTGGTCGACCCGGAACAGAAGTGGTTGCAGGTCAAGTCGATCCTCGATCTGGTGACGGCCGGCGAGGGGAATCTGAAGAAGCTCCATTTCCTCATGTTGCCCGAAACCTCCGTCCCTTTTGCCCGCTTTAACCAGCTGCTGGCGGTCATTGAGACCGGCTTCCGCGCCAATACCGTCACCATGTTCGGCATGGAGCATATCCGGCTGAAAGAATACCGGTTGCTGCTGGAGCGCTTCCGCGAGGATAACGGCGAGGCGCTGGAACTGGTCGACAAGGATATCGACTCCGGCGATGTGCTGGAGATGCCGGTAAACTGGTGTTGTGTCGCCATCAAGGAGGCTTCCGGCAGGCTCCGGGTATTTCTGGAGGCAAAGACACACCCGTTCTCCGGTGAGGAATTTCTCGACAAGTACCACGACCTTTATCGAGGCCGGCACCTTTACCTGTTCCGGAGCAAGCCGGCCTGCTTTAATTTCATGACACTGATCTGTCTTGACTACCTCTATCGGGACCTGTACGCCTCCAACATCAAGCAGATCATCGACCATGCCAACCGGCTCTTTTTTTCCAGCCGGCAAGGGCTCGACACACTGTTCGTGATCCAGTGCAACCCGAAGCCCGAGCACCGTGCCTACCAGGAAGTAATCAGGGGCTTTTACGGCGAATACCTGGAGGATCTGCCGGGGGTGCGAGAAACCATCACCGTCTTTGCCAACAGCTCGGACGAAACCCGGCTGGCAGGGCTGGAGACAGAGAAGGGGTTCGGTAATTCCTTCGTGGTGATCAACCGACACCACAAACTGGCCACGGTTCAGCTGTCCGAATTTGCCACTGACGATTTCAACGGCGCACCAGTCTGCCGGCTCCGTTTTGGCAGCGGCACCCGCTTGTATTATTTCAACCTGCCACTGCACCATGAGCTCGACCCCCGCACCTCGCGGGTGCCGCTGAAGGTCCACGCGATCCTGCGCTGGTCCCCGGAGGGTAAGTGGCTGCGGGTTTCCGGCGAGGAGATGGTCGGTGGATTCGAGATCGGGGCAGAATCGTAGGGGAGAACGGCGTTCGCCCTGGGCGCATGCCATGCGCCCCTACACCCGTAAACAGGAGATTCAACATGGCTAAAGACAAACTGTGGGGGGGGCGCTTTGCCCAACCGACCGACAAATTCGTCGAAGAATTCACCGCCTCGATCCGTTTCGACAAGCGACTCTACCATCAAGATATCCGTGGCTCCATCGCCCATGCCCAGATGCTCGGGAAACAGGGAATCATCCCCCCTGCGGACGTAGCAGCCATTGTTCATGGCCTCCAGGAGATCCTGCAGCAGATCGAAAAGGGTGAGTTCGACTTCTCGGTGGCGCTGGAAGACATTCACATGAACATCGAGGCGCGCCTCTCCGCCAAGATTGGCGAAGCGGGAAAACGTCTCCACACCGGCCGCTCCAGAAACGACCAGGTAGCCCTCGACATCCGTCTCTACATGCGCGACGAGCTGACCGACATTGCCACCTACCTCGACCTGCTCATCGACAGCCTGCTGTTCCAGGCCGAAAAGCAGCTGGGGGTCATCATGCCGGGCTTTACCCACCTGCAGACCGCCCAGCCTATCCTCTTTTCCCATCACATGCTCGCCTATGTGGAGATGTTCAAGCGGGACAAGGGGCGGATGGAGGACTGCCTGAAGCGAACCAACGTCCTGCCGCTCGGGGCTGGCGCCCTGGCTGGCACCACCTTCCCCATCGACCGGGAGTATGTGGCGGAACTCCTTGATTTCCCCGAGGTAAGCAGAAATTCGCTTGATTCGGTTTCTGACCGGGACTTTGCCGTGGAATTCCTGGCCGCCGCATCGATCCTGATGATGCACCTTTCACGCTTTTCCGAAGAGCTGATCCTCTGGTCCACCAGCGAGTTCAAATTCATTGAGCTCTCCGATGGCTTTTGTACCGGCTCATCGATCATGCCGCAGAAGAAAAACCCTGACGTGCCGGAATTGGTACGGGGAAAGACCGGCCGGGTCTACGGCAATCTGCTGGCACTCCTCACCGTGATGAAATCGTTGCCGCTTGCCTACAACAAGGATATGCAGGAGGATAAAGAGCCGCTGTTCGACACCATCGACACCGTCAAAGGGAGTCTGAAGATCTTCGCCGCCATGATCCGGGAGATGCGGATCGATCCGGTCAAGATGCGGGAAGCTGCGGCCAAGGGTTTCTCCACGGCCACCGATGTAGCCGATTATCTGGTGCGAAAAGGGATGCCGTTCCGGGATGCCCATGAGGTAGTGGGAAAGGCGGTTCGCTACTGCATCGACCAGCAAAAGGAGTTGCCGGAGTTGAGCATTGCCGAATGGCAAGGCTTCTCCAATAGTATCGAGCCGGATATTTTCGCCGCCATTACCCTTGAGGCGAGCGTCAACGCCCGTAGCGCCACCGGCGGGACCGCTCTGACAAGGGTCAAGGCCGAGATCGAGCGGTGCAAGGCCGGCAAATAGCTGTCGGAAAGGTAGCGAACCCAGACCCTAGCCGAAACGAAGGACCATATGAAACGACTGCTTGTTACGCTCCTTGCCATACTCTCCCTTGCCGCCTGCGGCAAAAAGGGGGCACTGATCCCGCCGGAGGCGATGGCGCCGGCTCCCATCGGTGATTTGCAAACCGCCCAGAGGGGGGAAGCCTTCTATATTTCCTGGTCGGCACCGACCAAGGATGATGCCGGCAGGCCATTACCGGACTTGGCTGGTTTCATGATCTACCGGCGTGAGGTGCTCCCACCGGCCGAGGACTGCGAGGAATGTCCAACCGCCTACCATCTGATAAAGTCGGTGGATGCCGAATATCTGCAAGACACCTTCCGCTCCGACAGTCGCTTCTTCTTTATCGGTGCGGACCTCAAGACTGACACAACCTACCAGTTCAAGGCCATCTCGGTGAAGAGAGACGGTATCGAAAGCGGCCCCTCCAATAGGGCGCGTCGCAAGAAGGTTACCCCGCCGGATGTTACGACCCTCAAAGCTGTCTCCACCCCCACCAGCATCTTGCTGGAATGGCAACCGGTCACCCCCCCCGGCAACGGGAAGGTTGAAGGCTACCATATCTACCGGAAACAGCGCAGCGAAGCCAATTTTTCGTTGCAGCCACTCACCGGCACTCCGCTGACCGGGGTGAAATATGAGGATCTAGGCCAGGAGCGAGGCGTTACCTACCTGTATGGCGTTCGCACCGTCGCCAAAATTAATGGCGAACTGGTGGAGAGCGCCCTCTCCAATGAGGCGGAAGGTGCGTTGACCCAGCCGGAGTAAGACGCAGCGGCAACTGCCCGTCACCCGTATCGGATCAGGCTGGTAATATTTTTGACTTTTCCCTCCCCATATGGTACATAGAACCACTTTACTTTGAATAGAACGAGGTTTTTCCACCGCGTTTGCACTTTATACATTACGATTGGAGGATTGCGATGCACCATTTTCAGTACAAAGGGAATGATTTATTTGCCGAAGAGGTGGCGATCAAGGAGATTGTGGCCAAGGTCGGGACCCCGGTCTACATCTATTCACAGGCGACCCTGGCGCGCCACTTCAAGGCCATGGACGAGGCGTTTGCCGCCGTGCCACACACCATCTGCTACTCGGTAAAGGCCAACTCCAACCTGGCAGTCCTCAAGACCTTCATCAACCTTGGGGGCGGAGTCGACATCGTTTCCGGCGGCGAGCTGTTCCGCGCCCTGAAGGCGGGCGTGGACCCGCAAAAAGTTGTGTATTCCGGCGTAGGGAAGAAGGACGACGAAATTGAATATGCACTCAACGCCGGCATCCTGATGTTCAACGTGGAATCGGAGCAAGAGCTGGACCGGATTAACGAGGTGGCCGGCAGGATTGGGAAAAAGGCGGGGATTGCCATCCGCGTCAACCCGGACGTGGACCCGGAAACCCACCCCTACATCACCACTGGCCTGAAAAAGGCCAAGTTCGGTATCAATATCGAGAGAGCCCTGGATCAGTACAAGCGCGCCAAGGCGATGCCGCATCTTTCCATCATCGGCATAGACTGCCACATCGGCAGCCAATTAACCAAGGTCGCACCGTTCGTCGACACCATCAAGAAGCTGAAACGCCTGATTACTGGCCTCAAGGAGATGGGGATCAGCATCAAGTATCTCGACCTGGGAGGCGGCCTCGGCATCCAGTACAATGACGAACTGCCGCCGCTACCCGCCGAATACGGCAAAGCCATCGTCGAGGAAACCAAGGAATTAGGCCTCCACCTGCTGTTCGAGCCGGGGCGGAACCTGGTCGGAAACGCCGGCATTCTGGTGGGAAAATGCCTCTTCACCAAGAAGGGGGACGAGAAGAACTTCGTCATCGTCGATGCGGCCATGAACGACCTGGCCAGGCCTTCCCTGTATGGCTCTTTCCACGGCGTCCAGGCGGTTAATAATTGCCAGAGCGGTACCGTGATTGCCGACATCGTCGGGCCCATCTGCGAATCGGGCGACTTCCTCGCCAAGGACCGGGAGATCCCCGCCTTCACCCAAGGCGACTTGATCGCCTTCATGTCAGCAGGTGCTTACGGCTTCACCATGAGCAGCAATTACAACAGCCGGCCGCGGGTAGCCGAGGTGATGGTGAAGGGGAGCCAGTTCGAGGTGGTGCGGGCGCGGGAGACCGTAGAAGAGCTGATCAAGGGCGAAACGATTCCGGCGTTTCTGTAAATATTCATCCCTCACCCGGCCTTAGGCCACCCTCTCCCAATGGGAGAGGGGCTGGGGGTGAGGGCTGCCGATAGTCAATATTTATTACCTCTAAAGGAGGATAGCCATGTTCAAGGGTAGCATCGTCGCCATTGTCACCCCGTTTAAAAACGGCGCGGTTGATGAGGAAAAACTCCGGGAATTGGTGGAGTTCCAGATCGCAGGCGGCACCGACGGCATTGTGCCGTGCGGCACCACCGGCGAATCGTCGACCCTCGATTACGAGGAACACGACCGGGTCATCGAAATCGTGGTGCAGCAGGTAAAGAAGCGGGTGCCCGTCATCGCCGGCACCGGCTCCAACTCCACCAAGGAAGCGATCGAAATGACCGCCCACGCCAAGCAACTCGGCGCTGACGGTGCTTTACTGGTGACCCCTTACTACAACAAACCGAGCCAGGAAGGTCTTTTTCTCCACTACAAGGCCGTTGCCGACGCGGTGGCGCTCCCCCAAATCCTCTACAACGTGCCAGGACGGACCAGCGTCAACCTCCTCCCGGAGACGGTGGCGCGGCTGGCAGAGCACAAGAACATCGTCGCCATCAAGGAGGCCACCGGCTCGCTGCAGCAGGCTTCCGAAATCCTCGCCCTCTGCGGCGACAAGATCGACGTTCTGTCCGGCGACGATTTCATCACATTTCCGATGATGGCGTGTGGCGCCAAAGGGGTAATATCGGTCCTGGCCAACATCATGCCGAGGGAAGTGGCGGCCCTTGTCGACGCATTCAACGTCGGCAAACTGGAAGAAGCCCGTCAATGGCACCTGAAGCTGCTGAAGATCAGCAACGCCATGTTTATCGAAACCAACCCGGTGCCGGTTAAGACCGCCGTTTCCCTACTGGGGAAATGCCGCGACGAAGTGCGGCTGCCGCTGGCACCGCTGGCTGAGGCGAACCGGGCGAAACTGACCGCCATCATGAAGGAATATAAGCTTATATAATCGAATTCACCACGAAGGCACGAAGAGCACAAAGTTAGTCCGAAAGGCAAATATTTTTGTTGGGTTTTCTTCGTGCCCTTTGTGTCTTCGTGGTAAGTCAAGGGGTTTATCAATGGTTAAAATTGCCGTCTGTGGTGCCGCCGGGCGCATGGGTGGACGGATCATCGCCGCCGTCAAGGAAGCGGATGGGGTTGAGCTTTCCGGGGCGCTGGAGCGACCGGGCCACCCGATGCTCGGCCAGGATGCCGGTTTCAACGCCGGCCTGGGCGCCATCGGTATTGCCATCAGCGACGACCTGAATGCCGTGGTCAAGGGGTGTGACGTCCTCATCGACTTCACCTCGCCCAAGGTGTCGTTGAAAAACCTTGAGATCTGCGCCCTCCAGAAGAAGTCGATCGTCATCGGCTCCACTGGCTTCACCCCCGAGGAAAGGGCTCTGGCCAAGGAGCTGGCCAAGGATATTTCTGTCGTGCTGGCCCCAAACATGTCGGTGGGAGTAAACGTAGCCTTCAAAGTGCTGGCCGATATGGCGAAAATCCTCGGTGATGACTTCGACGTGGAGATTGTCGAAGCCCATCATCGGCTCAAAAAAGACAGTCCTTCGGGCACCGCAGTCCGCATGGGTGAGGTGGTAGCTACGGCCTTGGGGCGCGACTACAACAAGGTCGCCAATTTCCATCGCGAAGGGATCTGTGGCGAGCGGACCAAAGAAGAGATCGGCATGCAGACCATTCGCGGCGGCGACATCGTCGGCGAGCATACCGTTTACTTCATCGGCATGGGGGAGCGGATCGAGCTTACCCACCGCGCCCACACCCGCGACATGTTCTCCCGTGGCAGCGTGCGCGCCGCCAAGTGGGTGGTGAAGGCAAAGCCGGGGCTATGGGACATGCAGGACGTGCTGGGACTCAAGTAAACCAGACACGGAGTACATCGAAAGCCACGGCGTTTTAACAGGGATATCCAGGATAATCAGGATAAAACCAAAAAACCTATTTAGTTTTGTATTCGAATCCAACAGCCTTTAATCCTGAATATCCTGGATATCCCAGTTAATTCGGTTTTTGGTTTTCCTCCGTATCTCTGTGTCTCTGTGGCAAAGAATAGATTTATATTTTTTTGGAGGTTTTTTTGTAATGGCCCATATCAACGACAACTACCTGAAACTGAAAGCCGGCTATCTCTTTCCCGAGATCGGCCGTCGCGTCCGCGCCTTCGCCGAGGCCAACCCGCAAGCAAAGGTGATTCGCCTCGGGATAGGCGACGTGACCCGCCCCTTGCCGCCGGCCATTCTCAAGGCGTTCCACGAAGCCGTCGACGATCTGGCCAGGGTCGAGACCTTCGCGGGCTATGGCCCGGAGCAGGGATACGACTTCCTGATCAACACCATCATCGAGAAGTCCTACAACCCGCTCGGTGTCACGCTCAAAACCTCCGAGATGTTCATCTCCGACGGCTCCAAGTGCGACTGCGCCAACATTCTCGATATTTTCGCCCTCGACAACGTGGTGGCGATCGGCGATCCGGTCTACCCGGTCTACAATGACACAAACGTCATGATTGGCCGGACCGGCGAGGCAGACGAGAAGGGTTACTACAAAGGGATCGTCTACATGCCGTGCAACGAGGCGAATGGCTTCTTCCCGGCCTATCCCAAAGAGAAGGTGGACATCATCTATCTCTGCTTCCCCAACAACCCGACCGGCGCGGTGGCCACCAAGGCGCAGCTCAAAGGGTGGGTGGACTACGCCCTGCAAAACCACGCCATCATCCTCTTCGACGCCGCCTACGAGGCGTTCATCACCGAACCGGGCTACCCGCACTCCATTTATGAGATCGAGGGGGCGAAGAAGTGCGCCGTCGAGTTCCGCTCGTTTTCCAAGACCGCCGGCTTCACTGGCGTCCGCTGCGGCCTGGTGGTCGTCCCCGAAGAGCTGGAAGGGACCACCACCAATGGTGAGAAGTACAGCGTCAACAAGCTCTGGTTGCGCCGGCAGACCACCAAGTTCAATGGAGCCTCCTACCCGGTGCAGAAGGCAGCCGCGGCCGTTTATTCGGCCGAGGGATGGCAGCAGACCAAGGAAATCATCGACTACTACATGGAGAACGCCCGGATCATCCGCGAGGGGATGAAGGCAGCCGGCCTTACCGTCTACGGCGGAGTCAACGCCCCCTATATCTGGCTCAAAACCCCGAGCGGTATGAGCAGCTGGGACTTCTTCGACAAGCTCCTGACCGAATGCAACGTGGTCGGCACCCCCGGCAGCGGCTTCGGCCCGAGCGGCGAAGGATTTTTCAGGCTCTCGGCCTTCGGCAATCGGGATAGTGTGATTGAGGCGGTGGCGCGGATCAGGCAGAATTTGAAGTAGTTGGAAAACGAAAGGCAGCCGCGAGGCTGCCTTTCGTTTTCCGTAACGGCCTGTCCTGGCCGCTATTTTGCATTAGATTTTGTGGCAGTCACCCCGCCAGGCAGTGCCGATTAAGTGCGCGGTATTGCCGCCTCAAAGGAGATCTTGATGAATAGATGGATCATGCTGGTTCTCGCCCTGCTGCTGGCCCTTCTTTCCGCCTGTACCCCCTATATATACGGGGTTCCCAAGTTAACCTGGGACACCATGAGCGAGCCGGAACGTCTGGAGGCTATGCAGATCTACAAGGAGCGACAGATCGCCAATCGTATGGCCATGGAGGAGCGTGCCCGGCTGAACGCCATCGAGCGCGCCAAGCAACAGGCCCGCGCCGCGGAGGCAGAGCGACTGCGTCAGGAGCGGTTTCGCCAGGAGCGGATCGCAGCCATCCACCGCGGCGAGGGTGCCTATGGCGACCTCTTGCGAGTCAGTATAGAGGGGGGCGAGATGTGGATCGCCGGCAGGCACCGTCATTACCAGCCGCTTACCATCAAGATCGCCGATGGGGAATACCGGGAACTGACCGTCACCGATGACAGAGGAAACCAGGCGAATCTCACGGTCGCCTACGATGACAGGGCATTGGTAATTGACGGCCCTGGCGACACGAGAAAACCAAGCACAGCGCGCCTCCGCTACGACCGGAAGTGGGAAAGAGGAAGTTTCTATACCGGTATCAGCACAACCGGTCCTCTCCAGTTACGAGGGGTCGAGGTCCAGGTTGAGGTCGCCAGCGTGCCGAACAAAGCCACTAGCATCGCGCCCCAGCCCCAGGTCGTTGTCATCCAGCAGCCAGCGCCACCGCCCCCAAAGCCGCAGGTAATCATCGTCAAGGAAGAACAACCCCGCCGTCAACAAACGCAGGTGATTCTTGTTAGGGACGAAAAGCCACAACCGCCTGCGCCCCAGGTCATCGTCCGTAATGACGAGCAGCCCCGCCACCATCAACAGCCACAGCTGCCTGGCGTCAAGGAAGAGAAACCGCAACCCCAGGTCGTGGTCGTCAAGGAGCCAAAGCCCACCCCTCAGCGGAACGAGGTCGTAGTGACTCCACCAGTATCTGCCCCGACTCCGCCAGCGGTAACGCCGGTCCGAGAAATCCCACTGCAGGAGAAAAATCGGCCGGCGGCAGCTGCTCCCATCGAAAGCAACGCTCCCGGCAGAATCGATGTCAGCTTCATTGCCGTGCAGATGAAGATAAGAGGGAAGTACCAGCCGATAGAACCGCTCACTACCCGCCTCAACGATGGAGAAACGAGAGAAGTTTCCCTCAAGACCCCGGAGGGGGCCCACCCGGTCACTGTCAGCTACCGGAACGGCTTGGTCACCATCGACGCCGACCCGGTCACCGGCAGAGGGAAGGCTACCGCAGCCAGGTTGCCATTCGAGAAAGAGTGGAAGACTGGCCGGCTTTACCACATCGAGACGAAGGGAAGGCTGAACTTGGTAGCGGCCGAGGTCAGAATCCTCACAGCTGCAGGCAACTGACCCGCACGTGGCCCCAATTAAATCGCTCCTCCTGCAAAAAACCACTCCTGGCAGTTTGGAGTGGTATACTTAAATTGAAGCATGTGTGTGTTGGTCACTCATCATAACCATAATGATAAGGAGAATAAATCATGAGCAAAGGCCAGGACAGTAAGAAGGAATCCAAAAAGGAACCAGTAAAAACCCCGAAGGAAAAAAAGGCCGAAAAAAAGATCAAAAAGGCTGAAAAGAAGTAAAAATTAGAGGTTTGTTGACACTCACAGCTAATTTCTTTCGACAAATGAAAAGGCGGCCAATCGGCCGCCTTTTCATTTGTCGGATCAAACCCTTGGGATTACTTTAGCACCTCGAGCAGCTCAATCTCGAATACCAGCGTGGCGTTGGGGGGGATGAGACCGGAACCGCGTTTGCCGTAGGCAATCTCCGGCGTGCAGACCAGTCTGGCTTTGCCACCCGGTTTCATCAGCTGCAACCCTTCGGTCCAGCATTTAATGACTCCGCTCAGCGGGAATTCGGCCGGCTGACCGCGCTTGTAGGAGCTGTCAAATTCCTTGCCGTCGACGAGGGTGCCCCGGTAGTTCACCTTCACCTTGTCAGAGGCGGTCGGGTTGGCGCCACTCCCTTCCTTCAGGGACAGGTAGATCAAGCCGGAGCTTGTCTTGACCGCACCCTTCTCCTTGGCCGCCTTCTCGAGGAACTCCTTTGCTTCGGCAGCAAGCTTTTCCCCCTGCACATCTCGGCGGGCAGTGGCCATGTCCTGGATTTTCTGGGTGTACGCGTCTAGGTCCACACGGGGCGTCTTGCCGGTAGCGCCATCCGTCAACCCCAGTTTCACGAACTCGAATTCTGCTGGTGTGAGGCTGAAGACGGATAGTTGGCGGGCCATGACCAGGCCTACTGCATAAAGAGTCTTCTGCTCTTCAGTCTTTGGCTCTTCCGCGGCGAAAGCCGGGATTGTGATCAGGGCGATTAGGGCGGTCATGATAAGTCTGCGCATATTCTTCCTTTCCGTAATTAGTAATTTGAACGCGTTTCAATTTTAGCAGAATAGTCGCGGTTAGCAAGAAGTGGTCACATTTTTGGGAGGTAGCCTCTGCCTTGCTGCTCCCCAAGCCGCCCAGGGGTCGGCCGATACTCTGCTTTGCTTGGTTCCTGCCTTGATTGGTGCTATAGTGAGTGATCTGCCCATTGAAATAACACTGCACCGCCACGGAGATTCACGACCGATGCCCGAGAGCCCGCACCCTTTTCAGACCCTTACCCCCAGCTTCATCATCGACGCCGTCGAAAGCCAGGGGTTTTGCTGCGATTGCCGCACCTCAGCCCTCAACAGCTATGAAAACCGCGTATACCAGGTGGGGATCGAAGACGGCCAGCCGCTCATCGCAAAATTTTACCGCCCCGGCCGCTGGAGCGACGCCCAGATCATCGAGGAACACCAATTTTGCCTGGAACTGGCCGAGCACGAGTTGCCGGTGGTGGCGCCACGGTTAAACAACGCGGGCGAGAGCCTGTTCCAACATGACGGCTTTCGCTTCGCCCTCTACCCACGCCAGGGGGGCCACGCTCCGGAGTTCGACAATCTGGACAACCTGCTGATCCTAGGCCGAATGCTCGGCCGTATCCACAGCGTCGGCGCGGTTAGACCGTTCGCGCACCGCCCCACCCTCGACAGCCAGAGCTTCGGCCACGCCAGCGTGGCCCTGCTTACTGAACAGTTCATCCCGGACGAGTACCGTCCGAGCTACACCGCCGTGACTGGCCAACTGCTGACGGCGATCGATGCGATTCTTGCCGAGGCTGGCGAAATTCGCTACATTCGCGCCCATGGAGACTGCCATGCCGGCAACATCCTCTGGCGGGACGCAGCGCCGCATTTCGTCGATTTCGACGACGCGCGGATGGCCCCGGCGGTGCAGGACCTCTGGATGATGCTCTCCGGCGACCGGCCACGACAGATCGCCCAGCTGGATGCCCTCATCGAAGGCTACCACGAGTTCTGCGACTTCCAGCCACGGGAGCTTCGCCTGATAGAAGCTCTACGCGCCCTGCGAATGCTCCACTACAGCGCCTGGCTGGCCCGCCGTTGGCAAGACCCGATCTTCCCGGCCACCTTTCCCTGGTTCAATACCGTCCGGTACTGGGGCGAGCAGATCCTCGAACTACGCGAGCAACTGGCAGCACTCGAAGAGCCGCCGCTGGAATTGCCGTGAGCCGCAAAGTCCAATAACAGCCTGTTGAAAAACGTAGCGAGGAAGGTTAGCGCAACGCAGCAGATGGCCTCTGCAGTGGTTTTTCAACAGCCTGACAAATGAAAGGCCCGCCATATAGGCGGGCCTCTGTTATTAATGTTTCCGTGTCACCCTTTTCAAGGGTCATACCGGCGCGATACTGCCACCGGTCAGATAATGCCTTAGATTGTGAGCTGGAGTTACTTCCTCTATACGTCACCCTCCTTGTGTTGGCATTCTGTTGCAGGTAGCGCTACCTGTCTGAATTCTACCTCCGGAAATCGCAAAATACAGGCTATTATTTATAAATATATGAGAGTAAAATGAAAAATTGGTGCAAAGGGGTCCGGCGGATATGCCGGGCCCCTTTTGCGTCTGGCCTCTTGGCCGCAGCTAGCGCAACGGCTCGAACAGAAACTCCAGTCCATTGACCTTGATCTCGTAGACCGCCCGCAGCATCTCCCCCAGCTTCCCCTCCGGAAACCCCTGGCGTGCAAACCAGACCACATAGGGCTCGGGTAGATCAATCAGCCGCAATCCCTGGTACTTGCCGAAGGGCATCCGCATCCGGGCCAGCTCCAACAGCGCCTGATAATCGTTGGGGAGAAGAGATTCCATAGTTTAGCCAAGCTCATCGAGCACGGCAGCAAATTGCTGCAGGCTGTTGGTCTTCTTCAGTCGTTTAAGGGTTTTGGCGAAGCAGGGTTCTTCCATATGGACGATGATCGCCTTGAGTTTGCCGAGCACCTGGGCCTCGCCGCAATAAATTGCTCTGTAACGCGCAAGTACTTCCCGCAGGTACCGGCCGAGCAGCGCGCCCTTTTCCTGCTGATCCGGCTCTGGGGCTCCCTTCCCCCGCAACCTTTCAAACAGCATCGGGTCCGCAATAGCACCCCTGCCGAGCATCAGCCCGGCGGCACCGGTCTCCCGCAAAACCCGCCAGCCGTCCGCAGCGCTACGGATATCGCCGTTGGCAATGACCGGCAAGCGGGTCTGCCGCACCACTTCTGCAGTGACCGCGTGGTCAGCGGAGCCAGTATATTCCTGCAGTACCGTACGGGGGTGAAGCACCAGGAAATCTACCCCGGCACTCTCAAAGAGGGGGAGCAGACTGAATATCTGCTGGGGATCCTCGTAACCGGCGCGCAGCTTGATGGAAAAAGTCCCGGAAATGGCCTGGCGCAGGGCGGGGATGATCTCCACCAGATCCTCCTGACGCCGCAGCATCTTGCCGCCGGTAAGACCTGTCGTCATGCGGCCATAGGGACAACCCATATTGAGGTTGATGTGCAGAGCTCCGGCGGCCTCGGCGGCTAGAGCAGCAGACACCAACGCTTCTTTGCCATGCCCGACCAGCTGGACAACCAGCGGTACTTTTTGTTCTGCAGTGCTGATCTCGCGCAGATCCCCCGCTGAAAGGCGCCGGATGGGAGCAACCGGATTGACCCGCATGAATTCGGTGAACACCAGATCTGGCCGCACCCAGTCGATAAACAGCGAGCGAATGGCGTGGTTGGTCAGACCCTGCATCGGTGCCAGCATCAGAGGAGCACTCCCAGGCGGCCATGGGAGTTGAACTGTCGTGACAGGTCCGTCCGAGACCCGGTTTAGCAATGGTGCCTGATTCATTGGGGCGTTCCCTGGTTTTGCGTCGTTACGGATTTATCGGACATCTTTGCTGCTTCCTTCAGCCGGCCTGTGGGGGCCCATACGCAACAGAGGTGGCCATTGGCCACCTCTGTTATTTTGCAAATCGTTTGTGTGCGGAAATTGGCCGTCGCTTAGCAGACTAGAGAATCTCCACCAACTCGAATTCATACGTGAGGTCTTCTCCGGCCAGGGGGTGATTGGCGTCGAGGACCAGCTCGGTGTCGGTCACCTCAACCACCGTCACCTCAATGACTTCGTCGTCATCATCGGTGAGCTCGAATTCCTCCCCCACCTCGGGGGTGACACCGGCAGGGACCTGATCCCGGCCGATGGTGAAGATCTGCTCCTCGTCGTACTCGCCGAAGGCGTCCTCGGCGGGGATGATCACCTTCTTTTTCTCGCCGGGGGCCATGCCGATCAGCGCCTCCTCCACCTGGCTGAAAAACTCCTCCTCGCCGATGGTGAGTTCCATCGGCCCCGCTTCGCAGCCGCAACCGCAGTCATCGCTATCGCAATCGTCGCTGCCACAGTCATCGCTGCCGCAATCCGTATCCTCCAGGGTCGACTCGAAGATGGTCCCGTCTTCGAGGGTGCCGGTGAAGTTGATTTTTACTCTATCCCCTTTTTTTGCCAGTGCCATTACGTTGTCCTTTTCGTCTGTGGTGTTGTACAGCCGGAGGCTGTATCTGAAATATGTTACGTTGAACCATGCCGTTCCGTCCAGCAAAAAACGACGCTCGCCTGGAATTCCACGGCTGCCTTCAAATTCTGCAGATGGGTCGCTCAGTTGGTCTTGGATACGCGGGGAGGAGCTGCGGTCAGTTCCCGGAGGGCCCGTTCGATGGAGGGGATGTCGAAGCCATCCACGACCCGCCTCCCTCCGTTAAAGACCACTGTCGGCACGATCTCGCCAGCGAAGCGCTCGCGCCACTCCCGGCGCGCCACTTTGTCCTGGCTGATGTCACGGCAGATATAGGGGATACCTTTTTTGGTGAAATAACTTTCCACTCGGCTGCAGTATGGTCATCCGGCGCCGACGTAGATGACGATGTCCACAGAGCCAGAAGCAGGTGGGCGGGCCATGGCTGTCCCAATGCCAAGGCATAGTGCAAGCATGAGGAGGGAAGGAAAGAGAATATTTGCCTGTTTCAACGCTGATCCTTTTCCGCAGTGCGACCACTGCAGGCTATTCGGCAATTCAGTGCTGAGCTACGATGGTTATCTTACCCGATTCCAGGGCGTGCCACAACCGATTTTCTTCGACCATTCAACCAGCCGAGCCGCGATGAAAGTCCCCGCATTGCCGTCTGTCTGCAATCTACGGATAAGTTCTGAAAACCGATGCACCTCCTGCTAAAAACTGCTATAGTTATGCCGCCCCTTTAGCCGGGTGGCAAGCACGGCAGGCGGCTGGCATTGAGTGCGCGCCACAAATTTTCTCTTCAAAGGAAGAAATAGATGCCCCATATTTTGCGTTCCGCTTGTCTTTTCGCCTTATTGTTGACCGCCGTCAACGCCCGGGCCGGCTCGTCCCTTGAAGAGGGGATTGTGCAGGAAATGAGTCTCGCCCGCACCAACCCCCAGGCTTATGCCGGCTTTATCCGCGCATTTCGTGCCCGTTATCGCGACAATTACTATACGCTCCCCGGCGCAGAAAATACCCACATCATCACCCAGGAAGGGCTGCCGGCTGTGGACGAGGCGCTCCACTTTCTCGAAAAACAGAAGCCGGTTCCGCAACTCACCTGGTCTGAAGGTCTTGCCCTTGCGGCCGCAGATTTGGCACAGGAACAAGGGGAGAATGGCGCCACCGGCCATGTGGGAAAGAAAAGCGGCGATATGAAAACCCGCATCGAGCGCCATGGCCATTGGCAGACTACCATCGGCGAAAACATCGCCTACGGCCCAGATCAGGCGCGGCTGGTGGTGATGCAGCTAATCATCGACGACGGTGTGAAAAATCGTGGCCATCGGAGCAACATCTATAAATCGGCGTTCGCTACGGCCGGGGCTAGCTGCGGACCTCACCCCGGCTTCCGAACCGTTTGCGTCATCGACTATGCAGGCGGCTTTTCCGACTAGCAGACTGTGGGACGACGTCCCGTATGTGCTTTTTTCGTATATGTCGGTAAACTTTAAATTCAAATGTCGCGAATGCAGAGAAGGAGTGCCTGATGGAGCCGATCCTGGATGAATTTGAGGTACGGTTACTCGGTTGCCTGATCGAAAAGGAACTGGCCACCCCGGAGTACTACCCCCTTACCGTAAACGCCCTGACCAACGCCTGCAACCAGAAGTCGAACCGTGACCCGCTGATGAACCTCGAGGATACCGAGGTGGTCCGCACCCTTGACGCACTGCGGATGAAGCATCTGGCAATCCAGGCGGCCGAGGGCGGGAGAGCCTCCAAGTACCGTCACATATTGGCAGAGCGGCTGCGCCTCGACCCGCCGGAACTGGCATTGCTCGCCGAACTCCTGTTGCGCGGTCCGCAGACGGTTGGGGAACTCCGCAACAGGTCCGAGCGGATGCACCAGTTCGCCGACCTGGCCGCGGTCGAGGCGGTTCTGGAAGAGCTGCTGGCGCGCACGCCACCTCTCGTTACCCGGCTCCCCCGCCAACCAGGCCGGAAGGAATCCCGCTTCGCGCATCTGTTCGCCGGAGAGCCACAGCTTGCCACCGATGATCTTGCCCCAGTGCCGGAATCGGCCCGTCAGCCCTTAAGGGCCGACCAAGAACGGCTTGTCAGACTGGAAGAGGAAGTGGCCACCCTGCGTGCGGAAGTCGCCGAACTGCGGCTGGCGGTCGGCGCGTTCAAGGCCCAGTTCGAATAGCAGGCCGCCAGTTAGCAGCGTAACCCTTCGTTTATTATATTTATGATGACAACACTTGACGACATTCGGCACATCCTGGTCACCCATGAACCAGCACTGCTCCCGGCTGATCAGAAAAACCCTGCGGCCGTTGCCCTCATCCTCCGCGAGGCTAGGAGCGGTCTGGAAATGCTCTTCATCGAACGAGCCGCCCATGAACGGGACCCCTGGTCGGGGGACCTGGCTTTTCCCGGCGGCAAGATCGAGGCGGATGACGCTAGCCTACGACAGGCAGCGGAACGGGAAACTCGGGAAGAAATCGGTCTCGATCTGCGGAGCGCGCGTTATCTCGGCCAACTCTCCGACGTAAGCGGCGCCTCCTTACCAGTCCGGGTCTCCTGTTTTGTCTACGGAATAGGGGAAGCCAGGCCATTCAATTTGAGTGGCGAAGTGCGTGACGCCTTCTGGGTGCCGCTTATGGAGTTAGTTAATCTTGAACAGCGCGTAGAGGGATCGGTTAGCTTCGACAAACGCGCCCATGGACACCCCGCCATTCGTCTATCACCACCGGGAAAGCCCCTCCTCTGGGGGCTCACTTACCGGCTGGTGGTGCAGTTCCTCGATCTCATCGCAAGGCTATAATTCTATGGAGTTAACCTTACTCTACAAGGACGAACAGCTTGTTGCCGTCAACAAGCCTGCCGGCCTCTTGGTCCACCGGAGCAACATCGACCGCCACGAGACCCGCTTCGCCCTGCAGCTCCTCCGTGACCACCTTGGCCGCCATGTCTACCCAGTCCACCGACTCGATAAGCCCACCTCCGGCGTGCTTCTATTTGCCCTTTCCCCAGCAACCGCGGCCCAACTTACCCGGTGCTTCGCCTCACGGCAAGTGGAGAAGACCTATCTGGCTGTGGTCCGTGGCGTTCCCGAAACGGCAGGGATCATCGATCACCCGCTGGCAGAGGAGCCGGACCGGCTGCTGCATGATCAGCCCCAGACTGCCTTCGAAACCAAGGGAGCAATCACCGAGTTTCGCCGGCTCGCCACGGTGGAGCTCCCCTTTGCGGTGGGGCGTTATCCAGCCAGCCGCTACTCCCTGCTCGCAGCCAACCCCCTGACCGGCTGCCGGCACCAGCTCCGCCGGCACCTGAAGCATCTTTTGCATCCGATCATCGGTGACACCAACTACGGTGAGGGTCGCCACAATCGACTGTTCCGCGATGAATTTCACTGTCAGCGCCTCCTGCTCCATGCTGCGGAAGTTTCCTTTTCGCACCCTAGCACTGGCGAGATGCTCACGATCGCCGCACCACTGGACGAACCCTTTGTCCTCCTCCTCGACCGGCTCGGCTGGCGACACGCGGTCCCGCCCGTTTGGTTGCCGTAATTGGCTGGAAAATCTTGGTAGGATTTTGTATGATGGAACGGCAGGCTTGGATGTGGCGTGTTCCTGAAGGGGCAACAAGATGTGGGCTGGCCAGGCCGGAGCGTCCTGCCGGCAGCCAAGGAGGAGGGGACCATGAACAAAGCGACGTTCGGCGCCGGCTGCTTCTGGCATGTGGAAGAGGAATACCGCCAGCTGCATGGTGTGGTGGCCACCCAGGTCGGTTACATGGGGGGGAGCAAGCCCCACCCCACCTATGAAGAGGTCTGTGCCCACACCACCGGCCACGCCGAGGTGGTGGAGCTGACCTACGACCCGGCCCAAATAAGTTACGAAGAGCTGCTCGGCCACTTCTGGAACTGCCACGACCCCACCCAGCTTAACCGCCAGGGGCCGGACATCGGCAGCAACTACCGCTCGGTGATCTTCTACCATACTCAGGACCAGGAACGGGCCGCCCGCGCCTCTCTGGAGAAGGAGCAGCACTCCGGCAGGTACAGCCGCCCCATCGTCACCGAAATCACGCCGGCCGTTACCTTCTGGCGGGCCGAAGAGTACCACCAACAGTACCTGGCAACGCGAGGGCGGTCCCACTGTCCCCTCTAATGCCGCGCTGGGTGGATTTAAATAATCGAAGAGCAGGAGTATGATGCATGTTACCCACAAAGGAAGAATTGGCGCTGACTGTTGACGAAGCGGAATGGGACTGGCTTCGCGCCCACCTAGAGCGTGGCGGGCTGATCGTGGTGGCACCGGAACTCGACCTGGTCGATACCGGCAGCAAAGTCGCCAGCAACGATGCTGCTGCGGTCGATGGGTTGATTGCCTCAGGGAAACTCGCCAAGCCTTCGCAGGAGCAGCTTGCTGCCTGGAACGAGCAGCGGGAAAAGCGCTTTTCCACTTTGATTATAAGCCCCTTTGTCCTGATTCAGGAAAAGCTTTGACCTAACAGGTTGTTGAAAAACTACTGCGGAGGCCATCTGCTGCGTTGCGCGGTGCTCGCTCCCTCTCCTATCTACTTGATATGTCTCGGGCTCTGCGCTCCGTGCGCCTTGCATCTGGCCTTCCTCGCTACGTTTTTCAACAACCTGTTAAAGGAGAATATGTATGACAAGCGGTGACGAGACCCCCCTTTCCTGCAGCAAATGCAGCGCGGTCTGGCAGAAGTGCGGCACCACCAACTGCTGGAGCGATCCTGCCAGCCGGCCACCGAAACCGGGCAACTGCCCGTCGGAACAGCATGGCGATCTCATCGAGGCGGCTTTTGAGGAGTACCGGGGCGATGCTGAAGATGCCCGGCTCGCCCAGGTCGCGGCCCGGGTGGAAGGGCTTTGCTATCAGCCGGTGCCGGGAAGCGATGCGGTGAACGCCCGCTGGAACAGGGTGGAGGATACCGTTGCCCTGGCAAAACTCATGGGATGGAAGAAGATCGGCATTGCCACCTGCATCGGCCTTTTAGCGGAAACAGAGCATCTGGTTGCGATCCTGAAGGCCCAGGCGCTCGAGCCCCAGAGCGTCTGCTGTAAGGCGGGAAGTATCGACAAGCTGGAGTTAGGTCTGACGGAGCAGGACAAGGTCCGGCCGGGGGGCTTCGAGCCCGCCTGCAACCCGATTGCCCAGGCCAAGATTCTTAACCGGATCGGCACCGAAATGAACATCATCGTCGGCCTCTGCGTCGGCCACGACATGCTGTTTACCAAGTACTCCAAGGCACCGGTCACCACCCTGGTGGCAAAAGACCGAGTCACCGGCCACAACCCTGTGGCGGTCCTCTACGGTCAGAACTTCTACTACAAACGGCTGCAGAAACAGCCGGTGATCAAGGATTTAGTTGAGTAGTCGGAGGGGAGATCTCTCGGAACGCGGTTCTGCAGCTACCGTTTAGTGATGCATTCAGCTGTTTAAGTTACGCAAAGCCGGTCCGCCATATACGGTCTTTCAATGTGTTAGATAGACTGAGCCTCTTGCAAAATGATTAAACCATGTTGTTGATGCGCTATTTTGGAGGGCTCCGCCGTGCTACTCGGACATCTTCCGGTTGAAGGTAACCACCGCCAGGGCAAAGGTCACCGCCGCCGTGATGACCAGCGTCACGATGTAATTCAGTGCAAACACCCCATACACCAGGGCCTGCCTGGCTCCCTCGAACATGGCGGTTGTCGGTAGCGCCTTGATGAAGGGGAGAATGGCGGTGGGGTAGGCTGAAAGGGGAAAGAAGATGCCGGCCATAAAGATTAGCGGGACGATGACCACCGCCTGCACCCGTCCGATGTTCTCCGGCTTGTCGATCAGGGTGCCGCAGATGGTGCCGAGGCAGGAAAAGATCATGGAGCCGAGGACGATGTAGGCCAGGTAGAAAAGGAGATAGGAGAACTGAAAACGGAACGGCGTCATGAAGAAGATGACCACCGCCACCGCCACCCCCTTGATGGCTCCCTGGGAGAAGCCGGAAAAGATCTTGCCAATGACGATGTCATAGACCGTGATCGGGGTGACCCGATATTCCTCGATGGTCCGCTGCACCTTCCGGTGGAACCACATGCTCCACGCACTTTCGTCGAAGGCTGCATTGACAGCGGTCATGGAGATCAGCCCCGGCGCGATGAAGACCGGATAGGGAATCCCCCCCACATCGGCGATATATCCCTTGAGCCCCACGCCGAAGGCGAGGTAGAGCGTGAGCGGATAGGCCATAACCGCCAGCAGTTCCGACAGGATACTCCGGCGCAACACCAGCATATCCCGGCCCCAGATGGAATAAGCACCTCTGAACATTTATTGCCTCACTCTGTTTCGTGCGACGTTACCCGTGCGACGTGCGACGTGCTGCGTGCGACGTAGATTTTCATGCACGTCGCACGAACAACGTCGCACGTCCTATTCCCGGATGTTCCGGCCGGTCAGTTCGATGAATACATCCTCCAGGGTCGGCTCCTTGAGGAAGATCCTTTTGATGTCGGCGCCGACGATCTTCTCCATAAACGGCTTCAGATCCTTTTCATCCTTGAGCGCCACCCGGAAACTGTCCCGGTTCCGTTCCAGGGACTCCACAAACGGCATGGAGCGGAGCAACCCTTCGTAGTGGTCAGCGTTCCCCTTGAACTCGATCTCATAGATGTGGGAATGGGCGACGGCCTCTTTCAGTTGGGCAGCGCTGCCGTCCACCAAAGCCTTCCCCTCGTCCATGATGACGATCCGGTCGCAGAGGGAATCCGCCTCTTCCATGTAATGGGTGGTGAGAAAGATGGTCATTTTGCTGCGCAGGGACTGGATATATTCCCACACCGCGCGCCGTGATTGCGGATCGAGACCAGTGGTCGGTTCGTCGAGGAACAGCACCCTCGGATTATGCAGCAATGCGCGCGCTACCACCAGCCGACGCTGCATTCCGCCGGAAAATATGTCGGGAAAGTCCCGCTGCCGGCTGGCAAGACCGATCAGCTCCAGCAGCTCGTCAATCCTTGGGTTGTATTCCTTGGGCGACATGCCATGCAATCTGGCATGGAGGATTAGATTCTCCCGGGCGGTCAGATAGCGGTCCAGGTTGTTCGCCTGGGGTACCACGCCGATCAAACGCCGCACCTGTTTGGCGGCATTCAACACGCTGTAACCTTCAACCAGTGCATCACCGGAGGTGGGGCGCATCAGCGTGGTCAGGATCTTGATCAGGGTAGTTTTGCCGGCGCCGTTTGGTCCGAGCAGGCCAAAAATGCTCTCCCGCTCAACATCGAGCGAGAAATCGGCCACCGCCGTCAGACTGCCGTAATCCTTAGTGATGCCTTTTAGTGAGATGGCTGTGCGCATGGAAACCCGTCAAGCGACTGTAATTTTTAATCTTCCAGTGGAAACAGCAGTGAAAAAATACTTCCCGAACCAGCCGCGCCGGCCGTGTTCCAAACTAGCCCTGCATGGGCATCCATGATCCCCTTGACGATGGATAGCCCCAGGCCGCTCCCCTTGGACATGAAGTCGGTTTTACCGGAAGAGTGATATGCGATGTCGCCGACGCCGTAAAACTTGTCGAAGACCCTGACCCGCTCCTGCAGCGGAATGCCAATCCCGGTATCGGTTATATCCAGCCGGTAGAAAGTCATGGCGTCGCTTAAGCCTTGTGGAAGGTGGGGATAAAATGGGAGCATATCTTGCTCGGCTAGCACCTCGCTCCGTTGCGCCCGCCGTCCGGCCACCACTATCACCCCACCATCGGGGGTAAATTTGATGGCGTTTTCCAACAGATTTCTGACTGCCAGCCTGAACAACCCATCGTCTACGGCTACCGAAACCTCATCTTTGTTGATCTCCACCCTGATTCGCCGTTTAGAAAGCGGCAAGGCAAACGTTTCATAGACCTCCTGACTGAGCTTGGTCAGGTTAAACGGTTTTTTCTCCGGCATGATCCCCTGGGTCTCGATGCGCGAAACCGAAAGGAGATCTTCGACCAATTTTTTCAACTCAACGACCCCTTCGTACACTGAGGTGAAGATCGACCGCTGTTCCTCGCTCATCTGCAGGTCGCCATACTGATAGAGAAACTGCAATCCACCCAAAATCGAGGTAAGGGGGGTTTTCAGTTCATGGGAAGCCATCCCGATAAAGGTATTTTTTGCCGCATTGAGTCGGCCAAGCTCGATATTGGCCTGCTTGATTTCCTCCAGATTTTTCTTCAGGATTTTTCTGCTCTTCTCCAGTTCGGCCGCTTTCTCTTTCATCTGTTCGTAAAGGAGGTGGTTTTCGATGAGTACCGCAAACTGGTTCCCAATGGAGCCCAACAGAAACACCTGCCGGTCGGTAAAATCTTTTGCCTCCTTGTGCGCGACCGTCAGGACCCCAATAACCTTGGCCCCCGTTTTCAGCGGAACGGCACACCAGCTCTGCACCCCCATAGCCGCAGCAGCTGTTGCGATGACGGCGGGAAAATCGCCCGCCAGATCACGGGCCGTGAACGGCTTGCCCGCCAGGATCTGGTTAACCCACGCCGTCTCCTTCGGTATCGTGCCGATGGCAGCTTCAAACTCGGCAGAAATCCCGAGAAAGGCCTTTAGCTTGAGGGAGCCATCCTCCATGAGGAGATGCACCATCGAGAAGTCGATCTTGAGCATGTTGTGCAACTGGAAGAGGATGTCGCCGATGATTTTGGTGACGCCATGTTCAGAAGTCAACCTGAAGGAGATGGCATAGAGAGTCAGGAGCTCCCGGTCGCTGACCCGTTTCTCTTCCTCCATCAACCTGCGCCGGGTAATATCTTTGATAATATAGACGACGCCATGGAGCTTGTCCTCCACGGAATGCATCGGATAACAGTCAACATTAAACCATCCGGGCAGATTGGGGAAACTGACATCATCCAGGTCATGTTCCTCACTGGCGCCGCACCTGTTTTCGGGGAACAGAAAGGCATTGCAGGTTGGGGGGTGGGCGCCATAAAACAGTTCGGTGATACGCCTGCCGATCAGGTCTTGGTAACTGGAGCTGAAATGCTGAACCACCCGCCGGTTGCAGCGGATTATCTCTCCTTCCATCTCGGTGAGGATGATCAGGTCCGAGACAGCGTCAAAGGCTGCTTCCCACTCCCGCTTACCCTGGAGGATGGCATGTTCAATTCTACGCTGGTCGCTCCGCCGGTCCGCCTCACGCAACTCGCGTTCAATGGCAGGGACCAGTCGCGCCAGGTTCCCCTTCATCAGATAATCATTGGCTCCGGCTTTCATCGCCGTCACAGCCAGGTCTTCGCCGATCTTTCCCGAGACGATGATAAATGGCAAATCATGGCCGCTGTTCCGCACAACTTCCAACGCTGCCAACGCATTGAACTGCGGCATATTGTAATCGGAAATGACCACGTCCCACTCTTGTCCGCCAATGGCCGCTTCCATATCCGGCCCGGTATCGACCCGGCAAAAGTGTGGTTCGTATCCCCCGTGACGCAACTCCCGAATCACCAGAATTGCATCGTCTTCTGAATCCTCTACCAGCAGTACCCGCAGTGCTTTTCCCATCCAGCTGTTTCCTTCCCTTCTTATTTGGTTTTCAGCCGGAAGCGGACCGTTCCCGAATTGAAAACATAACCAGTGCCCATCCAAGTTTACGGATGGACACTATTTGGCGGCAGCAAGTAACGGAGCTTCATTGATATCCAGCCAATAGTGACAGAGGATCCGCACTGCCTCATTGAATCTGGTAAAATCTACCGATTTTCGGACATAACTGTTGGCCCCCTGCCGGTAGCAGTTGAGAATTTCCCGCTCTTCATTGGAAGAGGAAAATATCACCACCGGTAGCAGGCAGGTTCGGTCATTGTCCCGAATCCGCCGTAATACTTCCAGGCCATTCAATTTAGGGAGTTTCAGGTCAAGGAGGACGAAGGTCGGCAGAGGGGTCTTCTCTACCGTTGCATACCTGCCGGTTGCAAACAGATACTCCAAAGCCTCTTCTCCATCACGGGCCACCACCAGCTCGACCTGGATTCCATTTTTTGTCATGACACGCCTGATCAGCGCCTCGTCATCCGGGTTGTCTTCCACCAGCAGTACCAATCCATTTCCCATGGGATCCTCGTTGTGTTGAGATTATCTGCGCGTAACCACATCTGGGTCAACGCGGCTTACTGCATCGTGAGCGGGAACAGGAGGAAAAAGGTGCTCCCTTCCCCCGTCACGCTTTCTGCCCAGACATACCCTCGATGCGCATCCATCACTTTACGGCAGTAGGCGAGACCGAGACCGGTTCCGGCCGTCTTCCCCATGTTACGGTTCCGCGCTTGGACGAACCTGTCAAAGATGGTTGGCAATGCTTCCTGGGGAATCCCGACGCCGGAATCCCGGACCGCTATGCACAAATAGCTTCCTTGTTCGGCGAGCCGCAGCTGCGGATATATTGCGGCGGGAATCCTCCCGGCAAAGGTCGTCGGCTCGTCAACCAGCTCGGCGTGCACCGTGATATCCCCTCCTTCCGGGGTAAATTTCAAGGAGTTTGACAGAAGATTACCCAGCAGGCGGACAAATGCCTTGCGGTCGACCGGAACGGGGGGGAGAGGTTCCCGTAAAGTGGTGAGCAGGCGGATATGGCCCCGGGTGGCGACCGGTCCGAAGCCGGCAATTACCCGCTGGATAAGGGGCTGTGGCTCTTCATTGCTGAACGTCAGGCTCATCTTCCCCGCCTCAAACCTGTGGACATCCAGGAGGGTGTTGATCATTTCAACCGCCTCGTTGCTGCTTTCCATCGCCGCATCCAGGTACTCTTTCTGCTCCTGGTTGATCTTTCCCAACCGCTCTTCCCGGACCAGGTCTATGGAGCCGACAATCGCAGTAAGTGGCGATTTCAGATCGTGGGAAAGCATGCTGACAAAATCTTCCTTTTCCTGCTCGAGCGCCTTGAGTGTCGAGATGTCCCGGATGATCTCGACACTCCCCACCACCTTGCCGGAGTTGTTGAGCAGGGGGGTAGCACTCGACAGTACCGGGATTTTGCGGCTGCCTGCAGTGAGGTTATACATCACATCCAGGCAGGGGGCCTGCGTCGCCAGTACAATCATGCAGGGGAGCTGCTCCGGCCCGATATCCGACTTCAACACCTCTTGTACCGGCTTGCCATACAGCTCATTGCGACCAACCCCGAACAGTTCCTCGGCCCTGCGGTTTACCACGATCACCTTTCCCTGGTCATCAACTGCCACCAGCAGGTCTGCCATTCCCTGCAGAATAGCTTCCAGCTTGTTCCGTTCCGCCTCCACCTCCCGTTGCAGCCGGAGGTTTTCCAGTCTGGTTCGGTTGAACTGCAAGGCCCTATCGACCTTCTTCAGGATATCTTCGGTGGAAAACGGTTTGGGAATGTAATCAACCGCCCCTTTTTTCATTGCCTCCACGGCAATATCTTCGCTGCCGTGGGCAGTCATCATGATGACCGCCACGTCCCGGTGGTCGACCTGCGCCCTTACCAGCACCTCAATCCCGTCCAGTCTCGGCATTTTGATATCCAGCAGCATCAGGGCAAAGCTTTCCCGGTCGAGACACTCAAGGGCCTCGACTCCATCCCGGGCACGCACGGTGGCGTAGCCGGCGTCTTCCAGCTTCAGTTTCAGGATTAGGGCAATGTCGCTCTCGTCATCAACGATGAGAATCCGGTCTCGTTGCATCACTGTTCCTCATATACCGGCACGGTAAAGGTGAAGTTGTTCCCCCCCTCCCCGCCGGCACGGTAATAAATCTTCCCATGATGCTTCTCGATGATCTCTTTACAGATGGCAAGTCCCAGCCCGGTACCGCTCCCCTTGGTTTCCGCGCCTTCCAGTTGCTGGAATTTTTTAAACAGCTTGTCCCTGTCCCCCCACTGAATTACCTCCCCCCGGTCAACCACGGAAACCTCCACATAGTGCGCCCGCCGTTCCGCGATTACCGTAACCACCGCTTCTTCCGGCGAAAACTTCACCGCATTGGCAAGGAGGTTGGTGATGACCTGGATGAGCCGGTCATGGTCGCCATAAACGAGGGGGAGGTCATGACCTACCAGATTAATGATCGGCACATTATGCTGGGCAGAAAATCCTTTGATCTCGGCCACGGCGTAGGCGACCAACTCGGCGATAGAATCCGGCTTGAAGCTGAACTCCATCCCCCCCGCCTCGATTTTGGATATGTCGAGGATATCATTGATCAGTCTGATCAACCGGTCGGTATTGCGCAGGCAGATTTCCAGCAGTTCACGATCCGCAGCAGCGCTCCTATCTTCCTTGCTTAACAGCAGCTGTAACGACCCTTTCATGGAAGTCAACGGGGTCTTCAGTTCGTGGGATACGGTCGAAATGAACTCACTCTTCATCCGGTCGACCTCCCCCTCCAGGGTCATATCCCGGATCGACATGACCACCCCCGCAAAACCACCAGTAGCGTCAAAGAAGGGGGACAGCTGCACCTTCAGCTGCTTCCCTTTAACCTTGATATTGACCTCGCGCACCGTGGCTGTGTCCGGGCCATTGCGAATCTCCTCAATGTAGCCTGAAAGAGGACAGAAGCCACGACTTTCGCACACCTCCGCAAATGGCTTATCCAGCATCCAGAACGGGACCATCTCAAAAATTCGCTGGGCAGCGGGATTGAACAGAATTACCTTGTTGTCACAATCGGTAACGACCACCCCTTCGGCCATGCTGGTCAGAATTGCCTCCAGCCGCCCTTTTTCCATTTGCAGCTCTGCGGTTCTTTCCCCGACCCTTTTTTCCAGCAGCTCATTTGACTCCTGCAAACGGCTATTGACTTCCTCCAGGGCAACGGTTTTGTTCCGGATCGTCAGGTCCCTTTCCTGCAGGGCAGCTGCCATCTTGTTAAAGGAATCGGCCAGCAGGGCAAATTCATAGATTTTGCCAACCACTACACGCTGGTCAAGATAACCGGAGGCAATATTCTGCGCCCCCCGAGCCAGCTCTCTGAGCGGCCTGGCAAGTCTTCGCGCGACAAAATAGGCAATGCCAAAAGAAAGGAAAATGCCGATCCCCGCTGAAGTCATAATATTGCGGAGGTTCGCCCGTTTCAGTTTTTCCATGTCCGTGCCGGGAAGTGCGACGGAAAGGGAGCCGATTACCTCGCCGTTGGCGTTAGTGATCGGCTCAAAGGCGGTTTTATAGAGCCGACTGCCAATCTGGGTTTCGCCGCGGAACGGCTGGCGTCGCTCAATGCGCTCATAAACTTGCGGGGCTAGGGTGGTGGGGAGGGAGAACTCGGTACCAATGCTGCTGGCGATCCTTACATCCCGCTGCGTGATATTCACTACTGCATCATTACCGAAAATCTCCTGCACCTGGTAGGGGATGTGCGGGTCTCGGTTGATGACGTCACCGGCAACAATGCCACCGAGCAGTTCCCCCTCTTCAGTGACAACGGGAATAACGACGGTCAGCATCATCGCCTCACCGGTTGTCAGCGCTGCGCTGTATTCAACCTCCCCCTCCCTCCTCAAGAGCCTGTACGGAACTAGTTCCGTGGAAATAACCGGCTGTTTGCCATTGAACGCCCTATCCAGCACTCCCCCAAGCTCGAAGGCATCCCCGGCAAGATTGCCATTGACCCTGGCCACCACCAGTTTCCGGCTGTCCACTATGGTGAGGAGGTCCACAAAGGGGAGGATTTTTTGCCAGCGATGCAGCGCCTTCTTCAACCAGACCTTATCCCTTGCCTGCAAGTGCTGCTGCGCGGGAGGAGCCATGGCTGGCTGCAGCAGGGTATACTTCATCTGCTCGGCACGGGCAAGATACTGGAAATGGGCAAACTTGAGATTCGCTTCGAGATCTCTGCCGATCTTTTCTTCAAGCGTCGCGTTGAGAGTCTTGACGGTGCTATAGATGAGCGTCGAGTAAGAGAGGAGGAGGATCAGCAGGATGGAGAAAAATAATTTACTACGTATGCCGAGGCGAAACTTCATGGCTTTGACCTTTTCCCACGGGAAAAAAAGGATAAACCTCGTCGAACAGGCCGCTGACAACTTACGCAAAGCTGTCACGCCAGATCTGGCCGTTGCCCCGCCCGGGGCTAGGCACTTTCAGCCTTCAAATCCCTGGTCATGAGCTCCAGCACCGCCGCTCGGGGAGATTTTCCCTCATAGAGGATCTGGTATACTTTTTCAGTGATTGGCATCTCCACCTGGAGTCGTGTTGCGAGATTATAGGCAGACTCGGCGGTTTTCACCCCTTCGGCCACCATTCGCGACTGCGCCAGGATATCCTTGAGGAGCGCCCCTTCTCCCAGCTTAATACCAACACTACGGTTGCGGGATAGGTCGCCGGTGCAGGTGAGAACCAGGTCGCCCATCCCTGCCAGGCCAGCAAATGTGGTCGACTCTGCGCCCATGGCCTTGCCAAGCCTGGTCATTTCCGCAAGGCCACGGGTAATGAGGGCGGCTCTAGTATTGTAGCCAAAGCCGAGCCCATCGGAGATGCCGGCGGCAATGGCGATCACGTTTTTGATGGAGCCACCGAGCTCAACGCCAACCATATCGCTGTTGGTATAGACCCTGAAATAATTGGTGGTAAAGGTTTGTTGCACCTGCCGCGCTATATCGAGGTCCGCTGCCGCTGCTACCACCGCGGTCGGCATCTCCATCGCCACTTCCTTAGCAAAACTCGGCCCCGAAAGGACCCCGAAACTGCGGTATCGCTCCACGGGGAGTATTACAGCAAAGACCTGGGACATGGTCATCAGCGAGTCAAGCTCGATCCCCTTGGAAGCGCAGGCGATAATAGCGTTATCCTGCAGGAACGGCAGGGCGTTCTTGAGCACCCCGCGCAGCACCTGTGAGGGTGGCACGAACAGCACCAGTCCCTTGCCGGAAACAGCCTCTTCCAACGAATTGGTAAATTGCAACTGGGGGGCAAGCTTGATGCCGGGGAGAAATGGGTGGTTGACCCTGCTGCTTGCCATCTCGACAACCAACTCCTTCTCATATGCCCAAAGGGTGACTGCCTTCCCCTTTTTCGCCAGCAGATTCGCCAGGGTCGTACCCCAGCTTCCCGCACCGATTACCCCTATATGCTCCAGCATTCCTTACCTCACTTTGCCTGCAGGCGCATTGCCCCGGCTCCTAGTTCTGCCGCCAAACCATCTCACGAAAAACGCCCTTCCGCACGGTTGCTGCTCGGCAAGCGCGGCCGCTCACTCCTCATAATCCCAATCGTCCGCATACTTCCGCAGATCATATCCCTCAGCCAGGGCCTCGCCGGCCAGATCGATGCTCTCCAGGGCCAGCCGTCTGAGGAAAGGATGGAGATGATGGGACTGCCTTGACGGGGCAATGCTCAATGCTGCAGCCAAGGTTCTTTCCACCAGCAACGGCTCCCAGCCTGTTTTTTGCAAAAAATCCGCGGTTAACAACAGCCGCCGGACGATCCTTTCGCTGTGGGGCGTTACCAGTTCCAGGCAAAACTTTTCGAGCAGGGCTTCCAGAGTGTTTGCCTGGCCCAACGGCTCCCTCTTGGTTTCCAGAGCCTGCAGCTCCTCGGCAAAATCGCAGACCCGCGAATTCATCAAAAACCAGCCTTCGAAATACTCATCATCCAGCAGCAGCGCGCTTTCCGCAACCAACCGCGAAGAAGCCGCGATCGATTCAAGATCCCAACCGCCAAAGGCGGGAAGATACTGCGCCGGGGCGATGTCGACGCCGCTGAAGATGCCTCGCCCGACATAAAATTGGGCGGGGAGCTGCGTCATCTGCTTGCCGCTCTGGCAAAGTGCATCTTTGACCAGCATGATCGCATATTCCGTGCTGATTTCAATCAGCCGCTCTTCCGCCACCACCTCGTTGAACCGCTTTTCGTACCTGTCGCGACGCAGATTGCGGTAACCGTAAGCGTCCCACAGACCGTAGGCGTCATTTATCTGCAGCATCAGCAGTGCCAGCCCATCATCCGCAGTCTGGCGAGAGATGAGCAACGACCTGTTGCCGGTACCATCCACCAATCCCAGATAAGCGGCATGAAATGGCAACACAGGAGCCGGGATCGACACCGTCGACTCCACTCCCAAAAACCGCAGTCGTTTGATGCTCCGCTCGGCGAGTTGTTGCAGCTCTTGATCCGGCTGCTCCTGGAGAAAACCGTGCAGTGTAGCCAAAGCCTCGGCGGTCCTGACTTTTCCCAGCGCCAACAGAGCCTCGCCGATGATGACCCGGTCATCAAAGCCGAGCAGCACCTCCAGCAGCGAGATGAGCTCCGGGGCAACCACTGTCGGCAACAACCTGACTATCCCGAGCTGGACCTCGGTCGACAACTGGAGAAACTCCTCCATGAACCAGACGAGCCCCTCATCCCCCTTGGCAAGTAATTTCGGCAGGGTCTGCTGCAGTGAACCACCCAGGTCCTGGAGAAATCTGGCGAAGGGGGGGGCACTCACATCCACTCCATACCCCTCCAGAGCGGCCAACAGCGCCGCTTTCCCTTCCTCATCCAAATCCTTGCGCTGCAACGTCATCCGGATCAGTTGTTCCAGCCAATTGTCTTCCTCGAAGAAATCGAGCAGATACGTGTATTTGGAGATGAGATCGCCGCTTTTTTCCCGCCAGAGCCTTCTGACCAGGGGTAACAGGGCACGCCGCCCCGATTTTTGCAACTTTGCACCGATATCCTCGATCTCGCCAACTGTAATATCCTCTTTTTTCAGGCTTTCCAGCAGTCTGATGATACCGTGGCGCTCCTTGAGGCTCTTATCGACCTTTTTTGGCTGTTGTAGCGGCGCTGTTTTCATGATTACGTTCCGCGTGGCGCTCTAACCCGGGGCTACTCCTCCCCTTCCGCAGGTTCTGCGTCCTCCTGCAGCAACGTTTCGTCTACCTCTTCCTTCTCGGCAAGCCTGGCCACGGCGACGATCCGCTCGTTCTCCTCGGTGACCATCAGCCGCACTCCTTGGGTGTTGCGGCCGATGACCGAGACCCCTGCCACCGGGATGCGAAGAATTTTCCCTTGGTCGGAGATCAGCATCAGATCGTAGTCACCGGTGACCTGCTTGATGTCAACCACGCAGCCGTTCCGCTCGGTAGTCTTGATGGTGATGATCCCCTTACCGCCGCGGGACTGCAAACGGTATTCAGACAGCTCAGTCCGCTTGCCGAAGCCGTTTTCGGTCACGGTGAAGAGGGTGGAGCCGGTGAACTGCTCATTTAAAATCTCCATGCCGATCACCCGGTCATCCTCCTCGAGGGTCATTCCCCGTACCCCGCGGCCGACCCGGCCGATCGATCGGACATCCGACTCCTTGAAGCGGATCGATTTGCCGTTCTTGCTCGCCAGCAGCACGTCCTGCTTCCCATCGGTGAGGGACACGGAAATCAGCTTGTCCCCCTCGTCCAGGTTCAGGGCGATGATCCCGCCAACCCGTGGGTGAGAGTATTCGAGGAGGGCAGTCTTCTTTACCACCCCGAGCCTGGTGGCCACCATGATGAATTTGTCCTCGACAAACTCCTTGACTGGCAGGATCGCCGTGATCTTTTCGTTGTCCGCCAGGTTGAGCAGGTTAACGATCGCCTTCCCCCGGGTCGCACGCCCTGCTTCCGGCACCTCGTAGACCTTCAGCCAGTAAACCTTACCGGCATCGGTGAAGAACAGCATGTAGTCCTTGGTAGAGGCGATGAACAGGTGCTCGACAAAATCCTCTTCCTTGGTCTTCATCCCGGTCTTTCCCTTGCCACCACGGCGCTGGGCGCGGTAAAGGGTCACGGCATTACGTTTGATATAGCCGCTGTGGGAGATGGTCACCACCATGTCCTCTTCGACGATGGTGTCTTCCAGGGAGATCTCGGCACTCTGGCTGACAATCTCGGTACGGCGCCGGTCGCCGAACCGCTCCTTCACCTCCAGCAGCTCGCCGACAATGATCTTTAGGATTTCCGCCTCCGAACCGAGAATCTCCTTAAGGCGAGCGATAAAACGCAGGATTTCCTGGTATTCAGTGATGATTTTGTCCCGCTCCAGGCCGGTCAGGCGGTGCAGGCGCATATTAAGTATTTCCTGGGCCTGAATATCGGTAAGCCGGACAGGTTTTGCATATTCGGCATGGTTTGCCGGAAGTTCAAGCTCCAGCTTCTTCAACCACTCCTCGTCGGAGAAGATACCAGACATGAGCCCGTCCTTGGCCTCCGCTGGTGTCTTTGACCCTCTGATCAGGGTGATGACTGCGTCCAGCCAATCCAACGCAATTTTGAATCCTTCCAGTATATGGGCCCGGGCCTCGGCCTTTTTCAGCTCGAAGATGGTGCGGCGGGTGATGATTTCCCGGCGGTGGTCGATAAAGTGATTGATGGCGTCCCGCAGGGTCAGGAGCTTTGGCCGGTTGTTGACGATGGCCAGCATGTTGATGCCGAAGGAGCACTGCATCTGGGTCTGTTTGTAGAGGTGATTCAGGACGATCTGGGGGTTTTCGTCCTTCTTCAGCTCGATGACGATCCGCATCCCCTCCCGGTCTGATTCGTCGCGCAGGTCGGAGATCCCTTCCAGCTTCTTTTCCCGCACCAGTTCAGCGATCTTGCTGATCAGGTTGGCCTTGTTCACCTGATAAGGAATCTCGGTAACGATGATCGCCTGGCGTTCGCTCTTCTTGTGGGTCTCGATCTCGGCCCGGGCCCGCATCTGGATGATGCCGCGGCCGGTCCGGTACCCCTGAATGATTCCTTCCCGGCCGTAGATGTATCCGGCAGTCGGGAAGTCCGGACCGGGGATCAGCTCCAGCAACTCCTCGAAGGTGAGCTGCGGGTTATTTATCACCGCAACGACCCCGTCGATCACCTCCCCCAGGTTGTGGGGGGGGATGTTGGTGGCCATGCCAACCGCGATGCCTGATGAGCCGTTGACCAGCAGGTTGGGGAACTTTGCCGGGAAGACCAGCGGCTCCTGCAGGGAGTCGTCGTAGTTGGCCCCCATATCCACGGTTTCCTTGTCCAGGTCGGCGAGGAGCTCGTGGGCCAGCTGCTTCATCCGGATCTCGGTGTAACGCATGGCGGCCGGTGAATCGCCGTCCACCGAACCGAAGTTTCCCTGGCCGTCCACCAGCGGGTAGCGCAGCGAGAAGCTCTGGGCCATCCTGACGATGGTATCGTAGGCCGCCGTGTCACCGTGGGGGTGGTATTTACCGATCACATCGCCGACTACGCGGGCCGATTTCTTGTATGGCTTGTTATAGTCGTTGCCCATGTCGTACATGGCGTAGAGACAACGCCGATGTACCGGCTTCAGGCCGTCCCGCACGTCGGGGAGAGCCCGGCCGATAATGACCGACATGGCATAGTCCATATACGACCGCTTCATTTCGTCTTCGATGTTGACGGATATCTTGTTCATGTTTTCTATCATTACCAGACCTCAAGTCATTTCATATTTTCAGAAAAACCGCTGTTTAGATGTCCAGGTTCGACACGTTCAAGGCGTTCTGCTCGATGAACTCCCGGCGTGGTTCCACCTGGTCCCCCATCAGGACCGTGAAGATCTCCTCCGCCTCAATCACGTCTTCAATCTTCACCTGGAGGAGGATCCGGTTTTCCGGCTGCATGGTGGTTTCCCATAGCTGCTCCGGGTTCATCTCCCCTAGCCCTTTGTAGCGCTGAATGTAGAGCCCCTTCTTGGCGGTTTCAAAGAAAAACGCCAGTAGTCGTTCGGGGCTGGCGGTTGCCAGCAGCTGTTTTTCTTCGCCGGTAATCACCGCCTCACCCCGGCCGAGGAGTTCGCCGGTCCGGATATAGCTCGCAGACAGAAGCCCGTATTCATGGGAGGCAAGCAGGGTGATGGTCTGCTGATCAATCTGGGTCCGCAGATTCCCCAGCTTGAAGATGACCTTGTCCTCCTTGAGGAGGAAATCCGACTCCGGCGTCAACTCCTTCATCCTGACCAGATACGGCTCCAGGTCCTTCATTTCTTCAAGGCCGCTCTTTACCCCACAGGCAAGGAAGAGCCGGAGCAGCTCTTCGTTGATCCCTTTCTTGGAGACCTTGGAAAAAAGGCTCTGATGCTCGATGAGGTGTTTGAGAATCGGGATGATCTGCTTCCCCCGGTAGGTCCGGTCGGTCCCGGTCAAGGTAAGAATCATCTCCTCGGTCCCTTCCTCGAGGAGATAGTTCTGCAGGGCCGCTTCATTCTTCAGGTACTGCTCCTTCTTGCCCCGTTTGATCTTGTAGAGCGGTGGCTGGGCGATGTAAAGGTAGCCCCGCTCCACCAGCTCCGTCATCTGCCGGAAAAAGAAGGTGAGGAGCAGTGTCAGGATGTGGGAACCGTCCACATCCGCATCAGTCATGATGATGATGCGATGGTAGCGCAGTTTGGCGATGTCGAAGTCTTCCTTGCCAATGCTGGTGCCAAGCGCAGCGATCAGGGTGCGAATCTCCATGGATGAAAGCATCTTGTCAAAGCGTGCCTTCTCGACGTTAAGGATCTTTCCCTTGAGCGGCAGGATCGCCTGGTGCTTGCGGTCCCGTCCCTGTTTGGCCGAGCCGCCGGCCGAGTCACCTTCGACGAGGAACAATTCGCAGAGGGCCGGGTCCTTCTCCTGGCAGTCAGCCAGTTTTCCCGGCAGGGTCCCCACCTCCAGCGCCCCTTTGCGGCGGGTGAGGTCCCGCGCTTTGCGCGCCGCCTCCCGAGCCCGGGCCGCATCGATGGACTTCTCCAGGATCCGCTTGGCCACCTGGGGATTTTCCTCCAGGTAGGTGGCGAGCTTCTCGTTCATCAGGGTCTCCACATACCCTTTTACTTCCGAGTTGCCGAGCTTGGTCTTGGTCTGTCCCTCGAACTGGGGCTGGGATATCTTGACTGAGATAACCGCGGTCAGCCCTTCCCGGAGGTCTTCGCCGGAGATGTTCTCTTTGACGTTTTTCAGGAGGTTATTGGCATTGGCGTAGGCATTCATCGTCCTGGTCAGCGCCGCCTTAAACCCGACGAGATGGGTTCCCCCCTCATGGGTGTTGATGTTATTCGCAAACGAGTAGACCTTTTCGTCATAGGAATCGTTGTACTGCATGGCGATCTCGATGTCGACCCCCCCTTTTTCGCCGCGGAAATAGATCGGCTTTGGGTAGAGCGGGATCTTGTTGCGGTTGAGGTACTCCACGAAGGAGATGATTCCCCCCTCGTAGAAGAACTCGTGGCTCTTGTCCGCCACCCGCTCATCGGTAATCTTGATCCGTACCCCGGCGTTGAGGAACGCCATTTCCCGCAGGCGCTGGGAGAGGGTATCGAAGGAAAAATCGGTGGTCTCGAAGATCTGGTCGTCGGGGAGGAAGGTGATCTTGGTCCCCCGCTTCTTGGTTTCGCCGACCACTGCCAGCGGCTCCTGCGGTTCGCCACGCATGTAGGTTTGGCGGAAAATCTTGCCGTCACGACGGATCTCCAGATCCAGTTTCTTCGAGAGGGCATTCACCACGGATACCCCGACGCCATGCAAACCGCCGGACACTTTATAGGAGGTATTGTCAAACTTGCCGCCGGCATGGAGGACGGTCAGTACCACCTCCGCCGCGGAGCGCCCCTCGGTTGGATGGATGTCGGTCGGAATGCCGCGGCCGTTGTCCACAACCGTCACAGACCCGTCCACATTGATCGAAACCGTAACGTCGTCGCAGTGGCCCGCCAGCGCCTCATCGATGGAGTTATCGACAATCTCATAAACCAGGTGGTGCAACCCCTGGATGGAGGTGGAGCCGATGTACATGGCTGGGCGTTTGCGAACTGCCGACAGTCCTTCCAGAACCGTGATTTGACTTGCGCCGTACTCATTCTTCGTTTCATCAGTCATAGCTACCTCAGTGAATTACTGTACCATCCTCAACGAGGAAGGTTTTATAGCGGGTGATCCCTTGCATCCGGATATTTTCCAGATGGGTGGTGGTAATGAATACCTGCATCGCTTTTTGGTCTATAAATTCCATCAGATTGCGGTTCCTACCCTGGTCCAGTTCGGAGGTCATGTCATCCAGCAGCAGGATCGGCGGATGGCCAAACCTGCGCTGCATATATTCAATTTCCGCCATCTTGAGCGCCAGGATGAAGCTCCGTTGTTCCCCCTGGGAGCCATAATGCTTGAGCGCTTTACTGCCCAGTTTGAACTCAATATCATCGCGGTGGGGTCCCACCAGGGTCGTTCCGAGCCGCTCTTCTTCCATACCACACCTTTGTATGGCAGCCAGCAGCAACTCTCGGGTTTCCCCCCGGAGTTGGAGACTATCCCGGTTCAGTTTCTGCGGTAGATAGGTAACTGTCGCCGCTTCATCCAGACCGGCGATGTCACGGTAATAAAGCTGCAGCAGTTCACCCAACTCCTCCAGATATGCAACCCTTTTCTCCACTATTTTGGAGCCTGCCTCAGCGAGTTGCTCGCTCCAGACCTCCAAACCTTGTCGTTCGCCTTTGCGGAGCATGGCGTTGCGGTGGCGGAGAATTTTGCAATATTCGTGATGCAGCGCCAGATAGGAGATATCACTACTGAAGATGGCGCGGTCTAGATAGCGTCTGCGGCTTTCTGGCATCCCCCTCACCATTTGCAACTCTTCGGGCGAAAAGACCACCACATTCAGACAACCGAAAAAATCGGCAAGCCTGGTCAGCGCCTTCTGATCGACGCGTGCTTTTTTTCCTTCATTATTAATTAATAAAGTTATTTCCTGGGTAATCCCGTTGTGAGCCACGATCCCTTTCAAAAAGGCGTTAGCTGCGCCCCACTGGACTAGTTCCTGATTTTTCGCCAGGCGGAACGACTTCATGGTACCCAACAGGAATATCGACTCAAGCAGATTTGTTTTTCCCTGGGCGTTATTCCCATGGAATATATTCAATCTGTCATCCGCCACAATGGCGGCTGATCCGATATTTCTAAAGGAATTAACTGTTAAGGTCTCTAGTTTCATCCACGGCTTGTTGTAATCTTTATCATGATTATATTTACTGCGCCTGCTCGATCTCGCTTAGAGCCGCATCGGCATGATCACCGACAGAAAGTCTTTTGCCACAGCCGGTTTCACTATGGCTGGAGAGAGATCATCCTTGATGCTCAGCTCGATCTCGTCTTCCTGCAGGACAGACAGCACATCGATGAGGTAACGGGCATTAAAGCGAATAGTTACGGTTTCGCCGGCATAATTTACCTCGACTTCTTCCCGGGCATCACCGACTTCAGGGTTGCTGGACGAGATTTCCATGCTGCCAGTACGGAGTTCGAGTTTTATCCCCTTGTATTTCTCGCTAGAGAGGATCGCCATCCGTTTCAGACAATGGAGAAAATCGTCACGGTTGATGGCGATTGATTTGTCGTTGTTTGCTGGCACCACCCGGGTATAGTCGGGGAATTCCCCATCAACCAGACGCATCACCACGGTCATATCACCCTTCTTGATCACGGCGCTGTTGTCCAGAAAACCGAGCAATAACTCACAGTTTCCTTCCTCGCTCAGTTTTTTGATCTCGAAAATACCTTTTTTCGGGAAGATTACTCCTTTGTTCAGCTCTTCGCTCACTTCTCCATCGAGTTCTTTTTCCGTGATTGCCAGCCGGTGCCCGTCGGTTGCCACCATTTTTAAGACAGTGGCACCGTTCGTTTCAAGCGACTTGATAAATATGCCGTTGAGATTATATTTTGTCTCGTCATGACAGATAGCAAAGGCGGTTTTTTCAATCATTTCATTGAGGATGTTGCTATTTATCTTGACGAATTTGTATTCGTTTACCTTTGGGAAGTAAGGGAATTCAGCCGATGACAGGCCAACGATATTGAAATGTGCCTTGCCGCAGCGGATTTCAACCCAGTCGTTCTCTTTGGTACTAAAATGGATGTCTTTGTCGGGTAATTCCTTGATGATTTCGTAAAGCTTTTTCGCGGAAACCGTGATTCTCCCTTCCATGGCAATGGTGGCAGTATAGGCACATTTCATGCCTACTTCCAGGTCGGTAGCCGTCAGTTCTATGCGATCCGCGGTTGCTTCAATCAGCACATTGGAGAGGATGGGCATGGTATTTCTTTTTTCTACGATCCCCTGGACTCGCTGTAAGGCTTTCAAGAATACATCTTTTTGAATAGTGAACTCCATCGGACCTCCTTTATTCACAGTTCTTATCTTCTTTTATAGTTATAAAGCTTTTTAGTAACAGATAGTAGATGGCTGTGGATTTGTGGAAAACCATCCTATCCTGGTGAACCACCAGGTTTTTACTGTGTAACAAGTCAGCCCAGGTGTTTTTATAACTCAGGTCTTATACACAGCTGCCGGCAATGTTCACATTCCGCTGGCAGTTATTAACAGCATCACCACAGCTTAACTTAACAACCCCTTGCGCAGATTTTCCAGGGTGTTTTTCAGCTCATAGTCCTGCAGCAGCAGCTTATCTATTTTTTTAACCGAATGAATGATGGTGGAGTGGTCTTTGCCACCAAACTTTTCGCCGATTTCGGGATAGGAGGCCTTGGTAAGTTCGCGGCAAAGGTAAATGGCAATCTGGCGAGGCACAACCAGCGTTTTGATCCGTTTTTCGGATTTCATTTCGGAAACTTTGATATTATAGTTTTCGGCAACGTGCTTTTGGATCATCTCGATGGTGATATCTTTGCTCTTATCGACGATAATGTCTTTAAGGACGTCCCGTGCCATCCCGAGCGAAATGGCGTTGCCAGTGAGACTCGCATAGGCACCGAGCCGAATCAGCATCCCTTCCAGTTCTCTGACGTTGGTGGAGGAACTGGTGGCCAGAAACAGGCCCACGTCATCGGGGAGATGGATCTTGGCGATCTCCGCCTTTTTTTTGAGAATGGCAACCTTGGTTTCGATGTCTGGCGGTTGGATGTCGGCGATTAGACCCCATTCGAATCTTGAGCGGAGGCGCTCTTCGAGACCGGGCATATCTTTCGGGAATTTGTCCGAGGTAACAACGATCTGTTTGTGGGATTCGTAGAGCGAATTGAAGGTATGAAAAAACTCTTCCTGGGTTCGTTCCTTGCCGGCGATAAACTGGACGTCATCGATGAGCAGGACGTCCATACTTCTGAACTTATTTCGGAATTGCTCCATCTTGTTGTAGCGCAGGCAGTTGATCAGCTCGTTCATAAACTTTTCTGAGGTGTAGTAGGAAACCCGGGCCTTCTGGTTTTTGGCAAGCACAAGGTTACCGATGGCGGTCAACAGGTGGGTCTTTCCCAACCCGACCCCACCATAGATAAAGAGTGGATTGTAATTGGTGGCTGGATTATTTGCCACCGCCTGGGCTGCTGCATGGGCAAACTGGTTGCTGGCGCCGCAGACAAAGGTGGAGAAGGTGTATTTCGGGTTGAGGGTGGATAGCGGGTCGTTGTTGGTACTTACCTGGGGCGGGTACACTGGTTGCTGGTCTTCTGCCAGTTCGAGGGGGTCTGCTTCCTTTTCTTTTTTCTGCTTAGTCGGGGTTTTCAGCTCAATCCGGCAGGCTGAATTGGTGAGTGCTTTTAGCGCCTCTTCCAACATGGCGAGGTAGTTATCCCGGATCCAGTCCTTGAAGAACTTGTCCGGCACCTCCACATAAAGAGTTTCTTTTTTGGCGGTGATAAATTTGAGCGGTTTGAGCCAGGTAATGAAGGTCTGTGGCGTAAGCACTTTTTCGATATTTGCGAGGGCTTCAAGCCAAACCTTTTCCATTTCAACCCTCATCCAGGAAAGTTATACACAAGGATATCAACAGTTGTTGATAAGCAGAATATGATTTTGAAATTAGGTAGTTATGATCAATTTGAGATGAAAATTTTGGGGTCGCAAACTCGTTCTCTTCGAGGTAGTGAAGGTTAGCAGAGGCCCCTCTAATTTGCAAGGTTATTTTTTGTGGCGATGGCAAAATAACCGTTGACTTTCCCCGGCTGATGTGGTTAATAGTAATCCTTTACTTACTGTCGACAATTTTACCTGCATTGATGAGGAGATATAGCCATGAAAAGGACCTTTCAACCCAGTAACACCAGCAGAAAAAGAACCCACGGTTTTCTTGTTCGGATGTCCACAAAAAATGGCCGTTTGGTGATAAAACGTCGTCGTGCCAAGGGGCGCAAAAGGTTGGCAGTCTCCATCGCTGCCAAGTAGTAGTGGTCGGCGTCTGCCACCGGTTTACCAAGGCTGAGCGGCTCTTAACCAGGGCCGATTACCTCCGGCTTTCCCATGCTGGGCGCAAAATCCACACCTTGCATTTTCTGATTGTCTGTACTACCCCACAGCGTCCCCTGGGCAGAATCGGCATTACCGTCAGCAAAAAGGTGGGCAATGCGGTTCAGCGGAATCGGGTTAAGCGGTTGATCCGAGAGTATTATCGGCTGCACAAACCTTTTTTTGGGGAGAAGGATTGTAACGTAATCGCCAAAAAGGGAGCAGCCCTCCTTGTGTATGCCGATCTGTGCAGGGAGTTAGACCGAGTTTTACGCGGACAGCAGACCCCAGATGCTTAACAAATTTGCCATGGCGTGTATTATTACGTATCAGCGATGTATCTCCCCCTTCCTGGGATCTTCCTGTCGTTTCTACCCCTCCTGTTCTCAATATTCCCTTCAATCCCTGGAAAAGCACGGTTTTTTCCGGGGTAGCTGGTATACTATTGTGCGCTTGACGAAATGCCATCCGTTTCATCCCGGCGGATTTGACCCTGTTAAATAAGTTTTTGAGGAGCAGCCATGGAAAAAAGAGCTTTATTGGCCATCGTGTTATCGCTCGCGGTATTTTCTGTCTGGACGTATTTTTTCTCTGTTCCATCGACTAAGCCGGTTCAGGCGCCTCCCCAGGCACAGTTGAGCTCGGCTCGTCCGGTTGCGACGCCTGTTGCCGCAGCTGTTAAAGTACCAAGATTGTTACCAGCTGCGGCGGCCAAAGATATCACGGTGGAAACCGAAGACTATACGGCGGTATTTACCAGTCAGAGTGCTGCCCTTAAACGCTTCGTACTGAAGAAGTACACCGAGACCGCTGATCCTCATAGTAAGGCGGTGTCCCTGGTCGCCGAGGATAATGCCGAGAACTTTGCACTGCAGAGTGCCGCCGTCGGTTTTGGCGTGGAGCGGGGCGCTCTTTATCATGCGAGCGCCGAGGGGTTCAAGCTTGTCCGAGGAGAGAAGCAACGGCTGGAGTTCACCCTCACCTCTCCCCAGGGACTCTTTTTCAAAAAGGTCTATACTTTTTCCGGTGACAGCTACGGCATTGGGTTGACCTACCAGCTGACCAACGGCGGTTCCCAGCCATTGTCCGGGACGCTGCAGACCGTTTTCCCTTACAGGACAGTGCCCCTTGATAAATTCAGCAGATTCGAGGCAAATGGCGCGGTCACCGTCACTGATGATAAGCTTCATGCCGACAAGATCGATAAGCTGGCAAAAGAGGCGAAAAAATATGAGACAAACATCGCGTGGAGTGGCTTTGCCGACAAATACTTCCTTGCTGCGGTAACGGCCGAGCGGGACAGCATCCGGACGGTGAATATCCAGAATACTTCCCGTAACTATGTTGAGTCGATTATCGCTTCCCCGGCCGTAACGGTCAATCCCGGTGAAACTGTTACGGTTGCCTACGGCATGTATTTCGGGCCAAAGGATCTGGATATCATGAAGGCCCAGGGGCACAGTCTGGAACGGTCCCTCGACCTGGGGTGGTTTTCGGTCATCGCCAAACCGCTTCTCTCGGTATTGAAGTTCTTTTACAAGTATGTGCATAACTATGGCCTGGCGATCATCATCATCACCCTGATCATCAAGGTCCTGTTCATTCCCCTGACCCATAAAAGCTATACCTCCATGAAGGATATGCAGAAGCTGCAACCGAAGATGGCGGAGTTGAAGGAGAAGTATAAAAACGATAAAGAAGCGATGAACAAGGCGATGTTCGAACTCTACCGGACCCACAAAGTCAATCCGCTCGGCGGCTGTCTCCCCATGCTGATCCAGTTCCCGGTGTTCATCGCGCTCTATAATGCCCTCATGTATTCCATCGAATTGCGCCACTCCCCGTTCATGTTCTGGATCCACGACCTGGCAGCGAAGGACCCATACTACATTACCCCGATCATCATGGGTGGCACCATGTTCCTCCAGCAGAAGATGACGCCGACGAACATGGATCCGGTGCAGGCCAAGATGATGATGTTCCTGCCGGTAGTGTTCACCGTCATGTTCCTTAACTTCCCGGCGGGTCTGGTGCTCTACTGGATGGTCAACAATATCCTGACCATTGCCCAGCAGTATTATATCAACAAGTTGGTCAAGGAGTGACCGACTAACCCGCTTACGAGATTAGACATATGTATATTCATGACACCATCGCCGCAATCAGTACCCCCTTAGGGGAAGGCGGCATCGGCATCATCCGGGTGAGCGGCAGCCAGGCAGTCGCCATCGCCGAAAAACTATTCAGAAATAACCGCAACGGTGGCTTATCGAGCCACCGTTTTTATTATGGCACTATAGTTGAGCCCGCCACCGGTGAGGTGTTCGACGAGGTGATGCTGGTGGTGATGCGTGCCCCCCGTTCCTATACTCGCGAGGATGTTGCGGAGATCCATTGTCATGGCGGCTATCTGCTGGTGCAGAAAGTCCTGTCCCTGGCAATCGGGGCGGGAGCCAGGCTGGCCCAGCCCGGCGAATTTACCCAGCGCGCCTTTCTCAACGGTCGCATCGACCTGCTCCAGGCCGAGGCGGTAATCGATCTCATTCGTGGCAAGACCGATGCAGCTTTGACCTTGGCTCAGCATCAGCGGCAGGGCCTGCTATCGCAACGGATAGTGGCAGTCAAGCAGGATGTCCTGCATAGTTTGGCGCTGGTGGAGGCGTATATCGATTTCCCCGAAGAGGATCTGGGGGCGGCCGCCGGTGAGGAGATTGGCCGGTTTGTCGGCAAGGCACTGGCACAGATCGAGTCGTTGCTGGCCGGTTTCGATGAAGGGCGGGTCCTGCGGGAGGGGGTGGCGGTGCTGATAGCCGGCAAGCCTAACGTTGGGAAGTCAAGTCTGTTGAACACCTTACTGCAAGAGCAGCGCGTCATTGTTACTTCCGTCCCCGGGACTACCCGTGATATTATTGAGGAGATAGTCAACATCAACGGTTTGCCGGTCAGGATGCTCGATACGGCCGGGATCCGCGCTTCGGAGGATATCGTCGAACAGGAGGGGGTGCGTCGCACCATTGAACAGATCCCCCTGGCTGACCTGGTCCTATTCCTGCTGGATGCTTCCCGGCCCTTCGATGAGGAGGATCGGCAGATTGCCGAGACCCTCGCCAGCCATCGGTTCCTTGTGGTTACGAATAAGGCTGATCTCCCCCCGGTGTTGCAGCTCCCCACCTCCCTAGCGTCCGCTCCGGTTCTTTCGATCTCAACCCAGACCGGTGCCGGCATCGCCGCGTTGCGGGAGATGATCTTTACCACCTTTCTCCATGGCACCACCGTTGATCGTCGCGAACTGGTGGCGCTCTCCCAAGCCCGGCATCGTGATGCACTGCTGAAGGCGAGAGGGGTCCTGCTCGGCTTCCAGAGTAATATTGCCGCACAGCTCAGCTCCGACCTGTTGGCCGTCGATCTTCACGAGGCGCTGCGGGCTCTCGGCGAGGTGATCGGCGATACCACGCCAGATGAGGTGTTGGATCTGATTTTTCAGCGTTTTTGTATCGGCAAATAAAATGTTTCACGTGAAACATTATCGCTAACCATCTAAATATAAAGATGAATATGGCGGTATACAGTATCCACTGAAGTAGTTTGTGAAACAATGGCTGCGGTGGGCGTTGAGTGAGGTGTTGGCGTGCTTGTGTATGAGAAGAATTATGATGTCATAGTTGTGGGAGGTGGCCATGCGGGGTGTGAAGCGGCGTTGGCCTCGGCACGGATGGGATGCCAGACCCTGCTGCTGACCATCAACCTGGATGCCATTGCCCTTATGTCGTGCAATCCTGCCATTGGCGGATTGGCTAAGGGACACCTGGTCAAGGAGATAGATGCCCTGGGCGGGGAGATGGGGAAAAATATCGATGCCACGGGTATTCAGTTCCGCATCCTCAATACCAAGAAGGGTCCCGCAGTGCGAGCGTCCAGGGCCCAGGCCGACAAGCAGCAGTATCGGTTGCGGATGAAGCTGGTGTTGGAACAGCAGGATCGCCTCGATCTGAAGCAGGGGGAAGTGACCGCCCTTCATGTGGAGGAAGGGACCGTGCTGGGGGTGGCAACCAAAAACGGGATTGGCTACCGCGGCAACACGGTGATCCTGACCACCGGCACGTTCATGCGTGGCTTGATCCATATAGGGTTGACTAACTACCCTGGTGGCAGGGCCGGCGATCTCCCGTCTATTGGCCTGTCCGAACATCTGGCCCAGTTGGGGTTTGCTGTCGGGCGACTGAAGACCGGCACGCCGGCACGGCTTGATGGCCGGTCAATTGATTTCAGTAGACTGGAACCCCAGTATGGCGACGATCCGCCGATTCCCTTTTCCTTTTCCACTGTAGCGATCGAACAGCCCCAGGTCCCCTGCCACATCGCCTATACCAACGAACGAAGTCACGCGATAATCCGCGCCGGGCTGGACCGTTCACCGCTCTATTCCGGGGTGATTGAGGGGGTCGGCCCACGATACTGCCCCTCCATCGAGGATAAGGTGGTCCGCTTTCCCGACAAGGAACGGCATCAGACCTTTATTGAGCCAGAGGGGCGGGACACGGTGGAGGTCTACCCGAGCGGCCTGTCGACGTCGCTGCCGATCGATGTGCAGATCGCCTTTTATCGCTCCATTGCAGGGTTGGAACAGGTGGAGATCATGCGTCCCGCCTATGCCATCGAGTATGATTATGTTGATCCGATTCAGCTCCACGCCTCCCTGGAGACCAAGCTGGTCCGCAACCTCTACCATGCCGGGCAGATCAACGGCACTTCCGGTTATGAGGAGGCTGCTGCCCAGGGACTGATGGCCGGCATCAATGCCGCGCTTCGGACCAAAGATCGGGAGCCGCTGGTGTTTGGCCGCAGTGAGGCATATATCGGGGTGATGATTGACGACCTGGTGACTTTGGGGACCAAGGAACCGTATCGAATGTTTACCTCCCGGGCCGAATACCGGTTACTGCTGCGAGAAGACAACGCCGATATCCGGTTGCGGGAAAAGGGGTACGAGGCTGGCCTGCTTCCAGAGACGGAGTATCGCCAGTTTTTGACTAAGCTGACGCGGATTCAGGATGAACTCGCCCGGGTTCAGCGGGAAAAAGTGCTCCCGTCGGCGCTCGATCCGTGGTTGGTAGAACAGTATGACCTGGCCGGTCTGCAGAATGCATTGACCCTGGAGCAGCTGTTAAGGCGCCCTGATTTTACCTACGCGGATCTGGCCCGCATTGACCGACAGGCCGAGGAGGTTCCGGCGGTGGTGAGCGAGCAGGTGGAGATCCAGATCAAATACCGGGGCTACATCGAGCGGCAGGTGGAGCAGGTGGAACGGTCGAAAAAACTGGAATCCGCTAGGATCCCCCAAGATCTTGATTACCAGGAACTGGCGGGGCTTACCGCCGAGGTGCGGGAAAAACTGCAGAAATTCAGACCCGATACCCTAGGCCAGGCCTCACGCATTGCTGGGATGACGCCGGCAGCGATCACGGTCCTCTCGATCGCCTTGAAGATGCGGGCCGCCCGATGACCAGTAAAGCGACGGAACTTTTGGCAAAGGGGGCGGCGGAGCTTGGAGTACCCCTGACGGAGCTTCAGCTTCATAAATTCCGCACCCTTGCCAATGAGCTGCAAAAGTGGAATAACAAAATCAACCTCACGGCGGTCACCGCCGATGAGCAGATAGTGGTCAAGCACTTCCTCGATTCCCTCACCCTGCGGCAGGTGATTGGCGAGACCGGACGGCTGCTGGATCTCGGCTCGGGAGGGGGTTTTCCTGCGCTGCCTCTGAAGATAGTGCTGGCGGAGCTTGAGGTGGTGTCGGTGGATGCCGTGGCGAAAAAGATCATGTTTCAGCGGCACATGGGGCGGCTGCTTGCCCTGCAGGGGTTTACCGCAATCCATGAACGGGGGGAAAGGTTGGTGCAGGACTACTCGGGTCACTTTGACTGGGTGGTCTCTCGGGCCTTTGCCGATCTCGCCAGTTTTGTCCGGCTGGCCCTGCCGCTGCTCAAGGAAGATGGACGGATCATTGCCATGAAGGGAAGCAGAGGCGCGGAAGAGGCGGTCGCAGCAGAACCTGGGTTGCTGGCAATGGGGATCAGGGTACTGCAGGCAAAGGAATTCAAGCTCCCCTTGAGTGGCGACGCCAGGTGTCTGGTGGTGCTGGGAAAGCAGGGCATGTTAGGTGAATAGTAGTCGTTACGGGCCCAGATTTAGTAGGGAGTAGCACTAGGTTGAGAAGAAATTAGGCGGAAAGCGAAAGTTGTCCTGAATTGGCCAGATTTGCCGCTGAATCACCGTGGCGGCGAAAAGCTGGCTTAGGGTTTGACCGGGGTGAAAAGTCTTACAGGATAGGGGATTTGCGCCCCTGCTGTAACCGCCCGTAACTACAATATATTTTGGCCGCCGCTGGATGCCTATCGGCATCTTTCTGCTTTGCCCTTCCGGAGCTCGAAAGAAGCAACTATCTGCACCTTTTTCCCCTGAAAATCCTGACGTCCAATCCTGGAAATTGCCGGCAAGCTGCAAAAGTTGCGTGGCTCAACTCACCTGCTGGTATCTTCCCCCTGGCTTGCACAAATGCTGGCGAATGGTATGCTGAAGATAATCATTTAAGCTCTTAGTGGCATAGGAGGCAACCCAATGCGTAGAATTATTGCAGTCATTATCCTGCCACTGTTCTTTCTTTCGGGCTGTACCGCCTACAAGACCCAGTTTGTCGGTTTCAGGCCGGCAGAGGCCTACCCGAACAAGCAGGTGGTAGCTGGCGTAACCATCGGTGGTGAGGCGTACGCAGAAAAAGATGCAGCGGAAAAGGCCTTTGGTTTTGATATCAAAGGGGCGGGTCTGCTGCCGGTGCAGTTAGTGCTGGACAACAAGAGTGGCAACAACCTGGAGCTGGTGCCTGCACAGACGTTCCTGGTGGATAGCGACAACCGCTACTGGAACACCATCCCCACCAATACTGCGGTTGACCGGGTGGAACAATCGACGCAGATGGCTGCTTTTCTGGGGCAGGGGGCTGGTAAGGGGGCCGTACTCGGCGTCGTTGGTGGGACAATCCTTGGCGCGGCAATCGGCATCGTTTCCGGGCATAGTGTCGGCGAAGCGGCATTGAAGGGGGGCGCAGCTGGTGCTGCGGGCGGAGCAATTATCGGCGGGGTCAAGGAAGGGACATCTCCGGAACGGGAGTACCGGATAACCGACGATATCAGGAATAAAGGGCTCGAAGGGAAGGTGATTCCTGACGAGTATATTGCCAATGGCTTCCTCTTCTTCCCGGCTGAGGCGACCTCAGCCAAGGGACTGCGGCTGCAGTTCCGGGAAAAGGAAACCGGCAAAGTACGTATGATTGAACTGAAGTTTTAGCTATAACTTGTATCGGTAGGTTAAAAAGAGGCGTGCCGCCTCTTTTTATTTTCGCGACTACTACTAAATTGTGAGATGCGGAGGAACGATGGATATGCGAGTATATTATGAGGACACCGACGCCGGCGGGGTGGTCTACCATGCCAATTATCTCGGCTACTTCGAGCGGGGCCGGACCGAATTCTTGCGGGAGCTGGGTCTGTCGGTGAGGGACCTGCACGAGCGGGGCTACATCTTTCCGGTGGTGCGGCTGGAGATCGACTACCGGGCGCCGGCAGTTCTTGACGATTTGCTGCGGGTGGCAACCGAGGTGCTGGAAGTGGGGAAGACCTCTTTTACCCTAGGGCAGCAGGTGCTGCGCGACATTGATGGCAAGGTGCTGGCCGACGGGAGGGTGACACTGGTCTGCGTCGGGCCGGGAATGAAGCCCAAGCGGCTACCGGAGGAACTGCTCCAGGTAATCCGGGCTGAACAGCCGTGAGTGGGTCATCAGTAAATCGTGAAGCTCTAACTGTCGGCCAAAGCTTCATGACCGGTGTGCGCCGCTGACCCCCGATTCCTGAGCCTTATTGTGTAGGGCCTTCAAGGGGGAGTCTGCCAGCCACATGCCGAGTGTAAGCAGCGCCAGCAGCCCGAAAAATGCGACACCCATGGCTATGCGCCTTGGAGCAGGGACTTGGTAATATGCCGGGTCCCTGTTTTTGCGCAGGCCCCAGAGGTTCACCAGGCCAAGGATCAGGATGAGGACCAAGATCGGCGAGAAATTGACGAACAGGACCGCAATCCCAACCAAATAGCCGGGGAGCCAGAGCCAGCGACTGATTACTCCGGTTATCCGGCCACCGTCCAGGGGGCTGACCGGCAGCATGTTGAACAGGTTGAGAAAAAATCCGGAAGAAGCCAACGCAAACCAGATCAGGGAGCCGGTTCCATAGCCGATAACAAGACAAACCAGGGCTGCCAGCGCGCCGAGGGCGGGGCCGCCGATACCGACCAGCGCTTCGACATAGGCGTCGCGCGGCTGCCCCTTCATGGCGATAAACGCGCCGACAAACGGGATGAATACCGGTGCGCCGGCAGGAATCCCCTGCTGGCGAAGCATCAGGGCGTGGCCCATCTCGTGGACAAAGATCAGCAGGACAAAACCTATGGCAAAGGGGGCTCCCCACAGCATCGCATAAGCCCAGATGGCGAGCAGCATGGTGATGAGGGTCCCGAGCTTGGTCACTTTCAGGATGAGCAGCAGCCATTTAAGCTTGCCAAAGGCGAACGCGAGGGCAACACCGACGGGCCCCAATTTTTGCAGCCATTGTTTTTTCGGCTCTGGCGGCACTAGCTCTGTCTGTTGTTGTGTCGAACCCTGTTGAAAATCAGGCGATACATAATCAGGCAAAGCGTATTGGGGCTCCAGCTGGGCGCTGTTGTCAGGATGGTCAGGACCGGTCATCGCCGTCCTCCTCTTAGTGGCAAATTGGATTCCGATTAGCGCTATGCTTCAGCCAACTGGACAAAACTAACTCCTTCCCCAAGCGGGGGGAGGGGGGATCAGCGGTTGCTGAGAAAATATGCTTAATTTTCCCCCTCCCTAACCCTTGTACTATACATAGAAGTTTATATTGTTAAACTGTTACCAAGTTTACTCCGGGACGCTGGAGTAATGGGGAAAGGTGAATCTGTTCCTAACCCGAGGTTTCGAACCTGTGGGGGAGATGAGATCCCTTTCCCATGTACTTTGTTCCCAAGCTTGGACGGTATCTTAGGCCTCCTGTTTTCAGGATGAGCTTGTGTAAGCAAGGGTAATCGGAACAAAGTCAATTTCTTCCGCGTCACTAGCGAAAGGAGAAGCCAATGGTAGCTATTCTCGGTATTGATGTGGCAAAAAACAAGTTCGACGTAGCCCTTTACAGAAACGGTAAGTACAAAACCAAGTCCTTTGAGAACAAACCTCTTGGGTTTGGAGCCCTTGCTGCTTGGCTGAAGCAGCATGACGTAGCCTCGTTTCACGCCTGCATGGAGGCTACTGGTGCATATGGGGATGCTCTTGCCCGGTTTCTCTTCGAGGCCGGGCATAAGGTCAGCGTCGTTAATCCGGCCCGGATCAAGGCGTTCGGTGAATCTGAATTGCTGCGTACCAAGAATGACAAGACCGATGCCAAATTAATTGCCCGCTTCTGTGAGGCCCATAAACCAGTAGCATGGCAACCTGATCCTCCCGAAATCGAGCATCTGCGAATGCTTGGACGCCGCCGGGATGCCCTAATCAATATTAGGACTCAGGAAGTCAATCGACTTGGTGGTCCTGACCCTTCAGTTAACGAGTCCGTTCAGAAGGTGATCGCTTTCCTGAACGAAGAAATTGAACTTATCAGCACCGCTATCAAAGAACATATCAACAAGCATGACGGCTTGCGGAAAAAACGGGACCTGCTTAAGACCATTCCAGGCGTAGGTGATATCACGGCTGAGGCCATCCTCTCTGAAGCCAATGGCTTTGAGGGATTCGACACTGTCGAGCAGGTGGTTGCCTTTATGGGACTTTCCCCGAAAGAGCATACTTCCGGCACCTCGGTAAAAGGCAAGGCCGCTCTCTGTAAGACCGGCAGCGCAAGATTGCGAAAAGTGCTCTACATGCCGAGCCTTTCGGCAATACGGAGCAATCCATTCGTAAAGGCCTTATACGACAGATTGAAAGCAAAATCAAAGAACGGAATGATCATAGCCTGCGCTTGCATGAAAAAGCTGGTGCATATCATCTATGGCGTCATCAAAAACGGAAAACCGTTTGACCCAGCTTACAACATAAAAACTGCTTGACTCCAACAACGGTATCCGGAATCTGCGGAATCTGTCAATGACTTTGAGACACTTACCTTGCGAATTTAGTGTAGCGCCTTTTAGCTCGTTGCCGCCTTTGGCTGGTTGATCCATGCTGCTTCTGGTAACGGTTGTGGCGCTGGCATTTTCTTGACGAATCGTTCCGGATGCGCCGCATAGGCTGCACTCAATACCTGTTGCCGTTCTTTGATTACTGATTCAGCTCTACCGTAATGGACGACCTCTGGCGTCAGCAGGCTGATGCCGGTATGCCGGTGTTCCTTGTTGTACCAGAGGAAGAACGTCTGGCAAAACTGCCGGGCATCCTGAATGCTGCCGAACCGGCCCGGGAAGTCGGGGCGATATTTCAGGGTCTTGAATTGGGCTTCCGAATAAGGGTTGTCGTCGCTGGTGTAGGGCCTTGAATGGGTTTTGGTGATTCCCAGATCGGACAAAAGGAAGGCTACTGGCTTAGACTTCATGGAAGAGCCGCGGTCGGCGTGAATCGTCAACTGACCCTTCTGAATGCCCTGTTTCTCACAGGTTTCCCTGATCAACCGTTCGGCCAGTACCGCTGATTCGCAGGTGGCAACCATCCAGCCCACCACATAGCGGCTGAAGATGTCGAGGATCACATAGAGGTAGAAGTAGCTCCACTTCTGCGGTCCCAACAACTTGGTGATATCCCCCAACCAGGTCTGGTCGTGGG
>JANXYN010000166.1 GCA_025356035.1 Geobacteraceae bacterium | reverse complement strand
ACCACGACCATCCCCTGGTGCAGCAGCGTGATGTGAAAGCTGAGGATGGTGGATTCCTGGCCGCCATGCTGGGTGGCAGAGCTGGCGAACACACTGCCGACCTTGCCGACCAGGGTCCCGTTCATCCAGAGTCCGCCGGTTGCATCTAGAAACTGGCGCATCTGGCCACACATGTTGCCGAAACGGGTCGGTGTGCCGAAAATAATCGCATCTGCCCCGGCCAGGTCATCCACCGTAGCAATCGGGATATGGGCCATCCCCTTCTGGGCCTCCAGCGCCCCCATCTTCCCCAGTACTTCGTTGGGCAGAGTTTCCGGTACGCGCTTGATGAGCGCCTCGCATCCGGCCACCTCGCGAACCCCTTCGGCTACCGCCTCGGCCATCCGGTAAATATGGCCGTACATACTGTAGTGTACTATCAATACCTTGCACATAGTTGCTTCCTCCTTTCAGATAATCGGCTATGGAATATTTTCCGGACCGGCGTTATGAAGCTATGAATGGAACACCGTAAGCTCAAGCAAGCCTTTTTGACTTTTAAGAAGCATAACACCCTCAGCACCCGAAATCCAGGCTACCGCACCGTCTTTTATTATCTACCTCAACAACTGGACGCGCTCCCCATTGAAAGCTCTCGGCTTAAAACTTATACGTAAGCCACGTGGTGATGTAATCCACATCCTCTCCAGGACCTGATTCTTCAAGGAAACGGCCGGCGAAAAAATGACCGTAAATACCGGCGAACGACAAGTGGCGATCAATATCCCACAACAATTGCGCCTGGGGCATGCTGCCGATGTAGTTAGCTCCGCTCGTTTTGCCGGAGCGGACAAGGGCGACGGAATTGTTGTAAAGTCCGTCATGGGTGCTTTCCCGCCAGAAGAAATCCCAGTCGAAGATAAATGTGAGTTGTTTGGTCGGGTGGAGGTCGAGGCAGGGGTTCAGATCGATAAAGTTGGCCGGGCCGATCAGACTCGCCTCGCTGAAATAGGCCCCTTTAGGAAAAAGCGGATTGAAGGTTTGCAGGTCCGGGTTGGCCGGGTCCTCGTCGCCACTGGCGATGTCCGCCCTCAGGCCGAGCCGTGGCCGAAGCGGCAGGGACTTAAAGGTATAGCCGGTGTCCGAAGCAACCGTCCAGGCCCGGATGTCGCCGTTTCCGAAGCTTCCCCATTGGTAGAGGGCTTCGAAGTTGTAGTCAAGGGGCGCTGCGGTGCGCCAGAGCCTGGTCCCGACCGAGTGCCGCGTTTCGCGGGCAGTGCCCTGCTCGAAACTCCCATTGCGGCGAGATAGCCCGAGGTAGTAGAGATCGACGTTTCCTTCGGGGAGTAACGGGAATGGCAACACTGCATACGTCCCCCAAAAAGCCTTGGTATTGTCCGGGCCGTCGTCGAAGACATAACGGTTGGTCTGCGCCGGCTTGGTGGCAAAGCCGTCGATCTGCACCTCTCCCGAACGGAGGATGACGCGGAAGCCATCGAAGCTCTGGCGCACGTTCGGACCTTCCCGCACCGAGATGAGCCGTTGGGTGCCGTAGGCTAGTTCCTGACGGCCTGACCGTAGAACAAATGAGTTGTCTCCCCCAAAGTCATACTTCAGGTCGAGGAACAACTGGTGAACGTCGAGTTCGTCCTTGTCGGACGGTCGCGGCCCACCCTTACGGTCATTCTCCAGGCTGCTCTGGAACTGAGCGAAAAAACGGGCGTGCTCGCCCATCTGGAGGTCACCATGTAGAAAATAACGCTGGAGGAGGTAACCGGATCCTGCTGGTCCTGACCCCCAGTTGGGATGGTTGAAGTATTCGTACCGCTCCCGTGCCTCCCCGCCAAGGGAGAGATACCAACTGTTGGCGTCGTTGAGCGGCACGTACTTGACCGGGTCCCAGAAGTCGGTACGCTGCGCGGGATTACGCAAGTAGCGGTAATCCTCGTCGGCTCGGTTGAGCCGATAAGAAAGGGGCTGGAAGGCTGTTCCCGTCTCGCCAGATGCCGGTGTTGTCGGAATCGCCATCATCACAACGATGATGGCGGATAACCAGTTAGTATAGTTGCGAACGTTCATCGGCTCATTTTCCTGTGCAATCCCAGC
>JANXYN010000093.1 GCA_025356035.1 Geobacteraceae bacterium | reverse complement strand
CTGGACCTTGGTGGTGGACGTAAAGTTTGGGTCAAAATTGTCGTGGAGCTTGACCGGGCTTTTGCTGTAGTTGTAGCCTCCCCGCAGCGACAGGCCGCTCGGGTCCTTGTACTGCATGCCGACCGCATAAACCCATTGGTCTTCCCAATCGAAATCCCTGTAGCCGGCTGCCTGGGACCAGTTGAGCCACTTGACGTCGGTCTCGATCAGGAACCGCTCGGAAGGCTGCAGGGCGATGCCGGCGGCGATGGTGTGGGGGGATTCGAGGGCTAGATCCGCGAGAGGGGCGGGGCCGGCGTCATCCGGATCGAATACTTTTTTATGATTGATTTTCTCCGGGGTGGTGTAGCTGACCCCCAGGGAGACGGGGCCTGCTTTGTAGATGGCGCCGGCCTGGCCGCCGATGGTGTAGTTGTGGACGGTCCCCTGGCCCAGGTCGAGGGCGCCGTAGACGAGGTGGAGCGAGGCGCCGATGGAGAGGGCCGGCGTCAGCTGGTAGGCGAGGTTCGGGGCGAACTTCATCACCTGGAGATTGGTGTAAACACCGCCGGAGGCGGGTCCAAAGAAATCAGCTTCCCGGTAATCGACCCCCATCCCGGAGATGCCGTAGGCGCCGAAGCCGAACCGGAGTTTGTTGGTGATGGGGGCGGTGATGCCGACCGCCGGGATGACGGAAGGTTCCAGCTGACTCTTGGCGGTAACGCCGTTGACGGTGGCCTTGGTCGTCGAGTTGTAATAGGTGCCGGCAAAGACGCTCTGGGAGCCGGGGCAGTAGGGCCCCATGCACATGGCGGCCGGATTGGCGAAAATGGCGCTGATGGCGTCCAGGGGGGCTGCCACTCCGGTCCCTCCCATCGATCTGGCAGTGGGTGCCACGCTGATCAAGGTATCGCCGTTGGTGGCAAGGGCGATGCCGGTGAGGGCAATGAGGAGGAGGGGGATCAATAAGAACTGCAAGGTTATCCTGTGCATGGCATTCTCCCGAATGGAAAAATTCTAGTATAAATATAATTAGAATGTATGCAATTTATCGACCGTCTGCAAGCAAAACTTTATCCCGGAAATTGCAAGGGAACGGGAGTGGAGGTTCGGACCCTTATCGGTACGGCTTTCTAGTAGAGGTGGGAAACGCGCCGGGTGTGGTGAAAGTGCCGTTTGGCAGCGTGCAATCGCGGACTTTGTGGTCAATATTTTGTCAATTGGGGCAATTCTTCCTGATCAACTTTAAATATCATTTTTCGAGGAGGGTGGTTGAGATAGAGAGCGATTTCTCCGGAGCTCTATTTAAAAAATCGCTTGCATTTTACGTATTACCGTGTTAGAAAATAAATACATCTTTATGTTCACTAAAAAGTGAGCTCATCCGGCTCGCTTTTTTTGTTTTTGGGGAAGCAAGATGAAGAATCTGGACGTGGTTGCCGTAGTTACCCAATTTGTCGCACCGATCCTGGCCGCGCTCGATATGGAACTGGTGGATATCGAATACAAGCGGGAGGGGCGGGAGATGGTGCTGCGGCTTTTCATCGATAAGTCGGGCGGCGTGAATCTCGATGACTGCGCCACGGTCAACAGGGAGTTGTCCCAGTTGCTCGATGTGGAAGAGGCCATTGAAGGGCGCTACAACCTGGAGGTGTCGTCTCCAGGGCTCAATCGTCCTCTGAAAAAGGTGGCCGATTATCAGCGCTATCTGGGGAGGCTGGTCAAGATCAAGACCTTTGAACTGCTCCCTGATGATGCCGGCAACCTGCGGAAGACCTTTCTCGGAGAACTGCTCGGGGTGGCAGACAAAACGGTACGGATCAGGCTGACTGAAGGACAGACCGCGGCGATCCCCCTGGAGAAGGTGGCGAAGGCTAATCTGGAATTCGAATTCTGAAATCAGGCGGAACGCTCCCCGCGGGGGGCATCCGCAGTAAATACAAACTGACAGATTAAGGAGACATGGAAGTGGAAACGACCTTTAACCTCAAACATACGATCGATCAGATTGTCAAAGAAAAAGGCATCGATAAAAGCGTTGTGCTGGAGGCTTTGGAACAGGCCGTGCTTTCTGCTGCCAACAAGAAATTCCGCAATACCCGCGAGCTTGAGGCCCACTACAACGAAGAGGTTGGCGAGGTCGAACTGTTTGAATTCGTGACGGTGGTCGAAGAAGTCACCGACTCTTACAAGGAGATCGACCAGGAAGAGGCCCGCGAGATCGATCCTGAGGTAGAGATTGGCGACTCGCTCGGCATGAAGATGGACGCCAGTAACTTCAGCCGGATTGCTGCCCAGGCGGCTAAGCAGGTCATCATCCAGAAGGTGCGGGAAGCGGAGCGGGAGACCGTGTTCAACGAGTTCAAGGACCGTCTTGGAGAGTTGATCAACGGCATCGTGCGCCGTTTCGAGAAGGGCGATCTGATCATCGACCTGGGGCGTGCCGAGGCGCTTTTGTCCAAGAAAGAACAGGCTCCCCGCGAGGTCTATCGTCAGGGGGACCGGATCCGGGCGCTGATCACCGATATCCGTATGACCCCAAAGGGGCCGCAGATTTTGTTGTCCAGAACCACTCCCGCCATGCTGGCCAAGCTCTTCGAAGCAGAAGTGCCGGAGATTGCCGAAGGTATCGTGGAGGTCAAGGTGGTCGTCAGGGAGCCGGGGAGCCGGTCCAAGCTGGCGGTCTATTCCCATGATTCCGATATCGATCCGGTAGGGGCCTGTGTCGGTATGCGTGGCAGCCGGGTGCAGAATGTGGTTTCCGAGCTGCGCGGCGAAAAAATTGACATCATCCCCTGGTCCGAGGATGTTGCCCGGTTTACCTGCAATGCGCTGGCGCCGGCTACGGTTTCCCGTGTTTATGTGGATGACGCGGAGCGTGCCATGGAGGTCATTGTCGCCGATGATCAGCTCTCCCTGGCGATTGGCAAGCGTGGCCAGAACGTACGGCTGGCGGCCAAGCTGACCGGCTGGAAGATTGACATCAAGAGCGAGTCGAAGGCCGCCGCTGCGGAACTTTTGGAATTCTCTTCCTATGACGGGGCTGAAGAGCCAGTGGAAGAGGAGAGTGCTGAGCCTGTGGATGCCGTGGAAGCTGTCGACGAGGCCGCGGAGCAGGTCGAAGAGTAGCGATGCCAAAGGTCGAGCCCCAGAGAAGCTGTCTTGGTTGCGGAGTGGTAAAGGATAAAAGCGAATTGCTCCGCTTTGTCCTGGCGCCTGACCGGACGCTGGTGCCGGACCTGAAGGGGAAGTTGCCGGGGCGCGGTGCTTACACCTGTATCAACAAAACCTGCCTGCAGAGTGCTGCCGCCAGGAAACAGTTTGCCAGGACCTTCAAGGGCGAGGTTAAGGACGCCGCTGCCGATCATCTCCTCCTGCAGGTTTCCACTCTGTTCGCCGAGCGGATTCTGGCCTATCTGGCCCTGGCCAATAAGGCCGGCAAGGTAATCTCTGGCAGCGACATGGTAATGGATGCCTGCAAAAAGGGTCATCAAGTTGGCATCGTGTTTGTTGCCACGGACATCTCGGTGGATATCGGCCAAAAGGTGCTTGACTATGCCCGGCAGTGCGGTGCGGAGTGCGTGACGCTGTTTGACAAGGATCGCCTTGGCGCCGTCCTTGGTAAGGGGTTGCGGAGTGTGGCCGCGGTGCAGGGAAGTGGATTTATTAAGGTTATGCAACAGGAAATTCGAAAATATAGGAACTTCGCAGACGGAGGGGTGTGTTAGATGAGTAAAACCCGTGTGTATGAGCTGGCACAGAAGATGGGGATTGATAACAAGGAACTGATCGCCAAGCTGAAGGCGGTTGGCATTGAGGTCAAGAACCATATGGCCGTCGTAGAAGATGATGATATCCAAAAGCTTACATCGGCAACCAAGGCTGTTGTGGATCAGTCCCAGGCGGAGGTGCGGGTAAAGCCAACGCTGATCCGTCGCCGGGCAAAGGTTGTTGAAGAGGCCGCCGCTCCGGAAGCTCCCAGCGAAGAGGAAGTGGCAGCTCCTGAAGAACAGCCTGTAGCGGCAAAGGAAGTGGCCAAGGTAACTGTTGGGGAAAAGGTTGAAGAGGTTAAAGAGGCCGCAGGCAAGGCTGCAGTTGCACAGCAGGAGGCAGCCAAACCGGTGCCGGCTCAGGAAATACCACGGTCAGCCGCTGAAAAAACCGCCATTGCTGGCCAGGAAACGGTCACCAGGGCAAAAATCCTTGGCCGCGTGGAAATATACCAGCCGCAGCCGCGGGTCAGGCCGACTACACCTCGTCCGGAGGCCCAACGGCCTACGTCGCGTCCGCCGGAAAGGCCTGCCAAGCTACCTCCCGTTGAGGCACCGCCGGCTGGCGATGACCGACGCAAGGGGCGCAAGGTCCCCGCGCCGGTTGAGGCCGCCAAAGGGGTAAAGAAAGCGCTGCCGCCTGTTGCCAAAAAGAAAGAGGTGCTGAAGAAGCAGGAAATCATCGAGCGACGTGAGCGGGTCTTTGAACCGGGTCCCCGCGGCAAGGGAAAGCGGAGGGAGAAGGAGTACACCGGCAGCGGGAAGAAGACCGAAATCACCACCCCCAAGGCGATCAAGCGTATCATCAAGGTTGCCGAGAGTATCACGGTGGGAGACCTGGCCAAGCGGATGGGGATCAAGGCCACCGATATTATCCGGGCCCTGATGAAAATGGGGCTGATGGCAACCATCAATCATGCCCTCGACATCGACACGGCGACCCTGATCGCATCGGACTTCGGCTACGAGATCGAAAATGTGACGATCGACGTCGATGAAATGACGGTGGCTGAGGCTGACGTTCCGGAAAACCTGATCAAACGGCCGCCGGTGGTGACGATCATGGGTCACGTCGACCATGGCAAGACCTCACTCCTTGACGCAATCCGTGAAGCCAATGTCATAGCCGGAGAAGCTGGTGGCATCACTCAGCATATCGGCGCCTACGCTGTGGAACTGAACGGCAAGAAGATTACCTTCCTCGATACCCCTGGCCATGAAGCGTTCACCGCCATGCGGGCCCGCGGTGCGAAGGTGACAGATATCGTGATCCTGGTGGTGGCGGCCGATGACGGGGTCATGCCCCAGACCCGCGAGGCGGTCAACCATTCGAAGGCCGCCGGGGTGCCGATCATCGTTGCCATTAATAAGATCGACAAGCCGGAGGCCAAACCGGAGCGGGTTCGCCAGGAACTGATGGAGCTCGGGCTGGTTTCGGAAAAGTGGGGTGGCGATACCATCTTTGTCGAGGTCTCTGCCAAGAAGCGGATCAACCTTGACGAGCTGTTGGAGATGGTGCTGCTCCAGGCAGACGTCCTCGATTTGAAGGCCAATCCGAACAAGCCCGCCCGTGGCACCATCGTCGAGGCTAAGCTCGACAAGGGGCGTGGCCCGGTAGCCACCGTGCTGGTCCAGGAAGGTACCTTGAAAGGGGGCGATTACTTCGTCTCAGGTGTCCACTACGGCAGGGTGCGCGCCATGCAGAATGACCGTGGCGAAAAGGTGCTTGCCGCCGGACCGGCCATGCCGGTTGAGGTGATTGGCCTTACCGGGGTGCCGGATGCCGGCGATCTCTTCATCGTTATGGCCGATGAGAAGCAGGCCAAGGAAATAGCAACCCATCGGCATCTGAAGATCCGCGAGACCGAACTGGCTAAATCGAGCAAGCTCTCCCTGGAGCAGCTTTATGAAAAGATCCAGAAGGGTGAGGTCAAGGAACTTAACACCATCATCAAAGGTGACGTCCAGGGGTCAGTGGAGGCTGTCAGCGAAACGTTGCGCAAACTTTCCACCGATGCCATCCGTCTCAAGGTGATTCATGCCTCGGTCGGGGCCATCACCGAGACCGACGTCAATCTGGCCACGGCCAGCAACGCTATCATCCTTGGCTTCAATGTTCGGCCGGAGGTGAAGGCCCAGGCCCTTGCCGAGAAGGAAGGGGTCGATATCCGCCTCTACAATATCATCTATGATGCGGTGGACGATATCAAAAAGGCCATGGAAGGGATGTTGGAGCCGACCCTTAGGGAGAAACATCTGGGCCGCGCCGAAGTCCGCGAGGTCTTCTCCGTGCCGAAACATGGCACGGTAGCCGGTTGCTACGTGCTGGATGGCAAGATGGTGAGAAATGCCCAGATTCGTCTGTTACGCGACAACATCGTCATCTATGAAGGGAAGATGTCGAGCCTGCGCCGGTTCAAGGATGACGTGAAAGATGTGGCGTTTGGCTACGAATGCGGCATTTCCCTGGAAAACTATAATGATATAAAAGTAGGGGATATTCTCGAGGACTTCGAGATCGAGAAGATCGCCACAAAACTCTAGCGGACTCTAGCGCGGAAGCCGGCAGCGCGGAAGCACGGAAGCTAAGGCTTCTCCTTTCGTCTTCCAGCCTTCCGCTCTATCATAAATGGTGCAAAATGACCCACAAACGTGCTGAAAAGGTAGCCGAGGCTATCCATGAAATGGTTTCACTGTTGCTCATCAAGGGGCTGAAGGATCCACGGATCGGCTTTGTCACCATCACCGGCGTCGAAGTAACCGATGACCTGCGGCAGGCCAAGATCTATTTCAGTGTGGTCGGGAGTGAGGCCGAGAAAAAGGGGACGGAACAGGGGTTGAGCAGCGCCCTCGGCTTCATTCGTAAAGAGCTGGGGAAACAGCTCAGAATGAGGTTTGTGCCTGAGATTGTGTTTAAGTACGATGAATCCATTGCCTATGGCAGCCGGATTGAAACCATCCTGAAAGAGCTCGATGCAGCGGGAAAGGTCGATGATAAATAGCATTGTCCAGGAAATCGCCGCGAATCGCTCCTTTTTGATCACCACCCATGAAAATCCCGACGGGGATGCGGTCGGGTCGTCCCTGGCCCTTGCCTGCTATTTGCGGCAGCAGGGGAAGGACGTAACTGTCTATCTATGCGACTCGTTACCCGAGCTCTACGCGTTTCTCCCCCAAGCCGGGACTGTTGTGCATAGCATTCCGCCACGCACCTATGATATCTGCTTTGTCCTCGATGTGGGAGAGTTTCGCCGGGCTGGCCAGGAAATCACCGCCTTTCAAGGGGTCGGCAAGTTTATCAACGTCGATCACCACCTCCACTGCGAAAATTTTGGCGCCATTAACCTGATAGATTCCACAGCCTGCGCCACGGGGGCGCTGATCTATCGGATCATCAAGGCTGCCGGGGATGAAATCGACTTGGACCAAGCCCTCTGCATTTACACTGCGATCATCACGGATACCGGCTCTTTCCGCTATTCCAACGCCAATCCGGAGGCCTTTGCAATCGCCGGCGAAATGGTGGCACGGGGGGTCAATACCTGGGCTGTCGCTGAAAAGCTCTATGAAAGCCAGCCTAAAATACGGCTGGAATTACTCGCCCTGGCGCTGTCTACGCTGGTTGTTGCAGAGCCAGGCCACTGCGCTTCCATTGCGGTTACCCTGGATATGTATGAAAAGACCGGGGCCGGTCCCGAGTTGACCGACGGTTTTATCAATTATCCGCGCTCCATTGGCGGCGTGGAAGTGGCGCTGTTTTTCCGGGAGGTGAATCCGGGGCTGTTCAAGGTCGGGTTTCGTTCCAAGGGGAAGGTGAATGTTGCCGAGCTTGCTGCTGCGTTTGGCGGTGGTGGTCACCATAACGCCGCCGGCTGTAGCATCTACGGCACCCTCGATCTGGTAAAAGAGCAAGTGTTTGCGCATCTGCAAAGGATTTGCTGAACGGATGGACGGTTTTATTGGGATAGGCAAAGCTGCTGGCATGACTTCCCATGATGTTGTTGCGGCGGTGCGCCGGATCGCGCGGCAGAAGAAGGTCGGCCATACCGGCACCCTAGATCCCTTCGCCACCGGCGTTTTGCCGGTTGCCCTGGGGGAAGCGACCAAGGCGATCGGTTTTCTCGACGAGTCGATCAAGGAGTATCGGGCGGTGATGCGCCTCGGGATTGCCACCGATACCCAGGATTATACGGGGAAAGTGATTCAGGAGCGCGATTGGCATACGGTTACCCCGCTGCTCGTGCGGGAGGTGGTCGACAGATTTGTCGGCAGCATCAGTCAGATACCCCCTATGTTTTCGGCTTTGAAGCAGGGAGGGGTGCCGCTCTACAAGATCGCCCGCCAGGGGGGCGAGGTGGAGCGCGCGGCCCGAGATATCGAAATATTCGCCATTGCCATCGATGGGATCGATCTGCCGCTGGTTACCTTCACGGTGCGTTGCTCCCGTGGCACCTATGTGAGGACGCTGGCCAGCGATATCGGTGATCGGCTTGGCTGTGGCGCTCATCTGGTGGAGCTGCGCCGCAACCTGAGCGGCCCTTTCACCATCCAGACGGCAATCGCCCTCGAGCAGCTGACGGTGCTAGCGGAGACAGGACGCTTGGCAAGCAGCCTTCTGTCAATCTCCGATGCACTCCCCCAGTTACGTCTCCTGTCGCTCACGGAGGCTGAAACGCGGCGGGTTGCTTGTGGAATTGCCCTAAAGCTCTCCGAACTGCAGGTTCAGCCCGCAGAAGCTCTCCTTGATGGAGAGAAGGTGCGGCTCTGTTTTGATGACAGAGTAGTGGCGGTGGCGGAATGCCACAGCCCGGCAGAAGGGACGGAAGGTGCTCTGCTTCGCCTGTTAAGGGTGTTTAACTAGCTTTATTCTTTACAAGGCCGGTTGTTTGTGATACATATACGAACTTTACAGCCTGCCATGGTAATTGCGTCACATACATAGCTACAAAATTTTGCGAAAGGAGGTGTGCGAGACATGCTGGTCACCGAAAAAAAACAACAGATCATAAGTTCTTACAAGCTGCATGACAGCGATACAGGTTCCCCCGAAGTGCAGATTGCTATTCTCACCGAGAGGATCACGTATCTGACTGAGCATTTCAAGGTTCACAAAAAGGACCACCACAGTCGCCGCGGTCTACTGAAGATGGTCGGGCAGAGAAGAAGGCTGCTTGATTATCTGAAAAAGAAAGACGCGGATAGATACAAGACTGTTATAGAAAAACTCGGGATTAGAAGGTAAGAAAAGGCAGTATACTCCTCTAATGACAAGGGGTATATTGCCTTTTTCTTTTATCCAGCTGGGCGGGATGCCCATTAATTGTGTTGGGGGCGCGGATAAAGCGGTAAAGGCAGGGACCAGGGAACCGGGAACCAGGAAAGGCGATCGAAACAGATTTCGCATTTACCGGTCCCTGACCCCAGGTCCCCGGTTTTTTACCGTTTTATCGACGGCCCCAACATGCAACGAAGTGTGAGGAGACCGGACCGATGGAACATAAAGTTGAGATAGAATTAAGTGGCAGGAAGATTACCCTGGCCACCGGCAAGATGGCGAAACAGGCTAATGGTGCAGTTGTGGTGAGCTGTGGCGATACGATGGTGCTGGTGACAGCAGTCGCGACCAAGACTGCCAAGGAAGGGCAGGACTTCTTTCCGCTCACCGTCAATTATCAAGAAAAGGCCTATGCCGGCGGTAAAATCCCCGGTGGCTTCTTCAAGCGTGAGGGGCGGCCCTCGGATAATGAAACCCTCACCTGCCGGCTGATTGACCGGCCGATCCGGCCGCTGTTTCCGGAAAGTTTTCTGAATGACACCCAGATCATGGCCACCGTTATTTCGGCCGACAAGGACAACGATCCTGCAATCCTCTCCATGATCGGCGCCTCGGCGGCGCTGATGGTTTCCGATATCCCTTTTCAGGGGCCGATTGCCGGAATCAAGGTAGGAAGGGTGGACGGCCAGTTCGTTGCCAACCCAACTGCCGAGCAGCTGGAGAAGAGTGACCTGGAGATTGTGGTGGCGGCGAGCAAGGATGCGGTCATCATGGTGGAAGGTGGCGCGGCGGTAGTTTCCGAAGAGGCGATGCTGGAGGCAATCTTCTTTGGTCATGCGGCAGTCCAGTCGACTCTCGCCGCTCAGGAGGAGCTCCAGAAGAAGGCCGGCGTTCCTAAGCGCGAGGTGATTCCCCCTACCGTCGACGAGGCGTTCAAGGCCAAGGTTCACCAACTGGCCTATGCCAAGATGAAGGAAGCAGTCAGGATCAAGTCGAAGGGGGAGCGGCACAACCGGATCGGCGCCATCTCCTCCGAGGTGAGCGAGGCGCTGCTTGGCGAAGCCGATGGACGCGGCAAAGAGATCAAAGGCTTTCTCGGCGATTTTGAGTATGAACTGGTCCGTGAACATATCCTGAAGGACGGCGAGCGGATCGACGGCCGTGATACGAAAACCATCCGGCCGATCAACACCGAAGTCAGCTTGCTGCCGCGGGCCCATGGTTCTGCTCTCTTTACCCGGGGCGAAACCCAGGCGCTGGTTGCTGCCACGTTGGGAACCTCCATCGACGAGCAGCGGATTGACTCCCTCTACGGTGAGAGCCGGAAGCGTTTCCTCCTCCATTACAATTTTCCGCCGTTCTCGGTTGGGGAGACGAGCTTCCGCCTTGCTCCCGGCCGTCGTGAGATCGGTCATGGAATGCTCGCCGAGCGTGCCTTGGCAAGAGTACTCCCCAAGCACGAAGATTTTCCCTATACGATCCGGATCGTCTCCGATACCTTGGAGAGCAACGGTTCGTCATCCATGGCCACGGTCTGCGGTGGCTCCCTGTCCATGATGGATGCCGGCGTCCCGATCAAGGCGCCAGTGGCTGGGATTGCCATGGGGCTCATCAAGGAAGGGGACGCCGTGGCGATTCTCTCCGACATCCTCGGCGATGAGGATCACCTGGGCGACATGGACTTTAAGGTGGCCGGCACCGCGGAAGGCGTTACTGCCCTGCAGATGGACATCAAGATCGCCGGCGTCTCCAAGGAGATCATGAAAAAGGCGTTGGCCCAGGCCCGCGAGGGTCGGCTCCATATCCTTGGCAAGATGGCAGAGACCATGACCGCTGCCCGGGCGGAACTCTCTCCGTTTGCGCCGCGTATTACTACCATCTTTGTCAAGACCGACAAGATCCGCGACGTCATCGGCTCTGGCGGCAAGAATATCCGCGGCATCACCGAGGCAACCGGGGTTACCATCGACATCGAGGATACCGGCCGGATCAACATCGCCAGCACCGATAAGGACGCCTGCGAGAAGGCGATCAAGATGATCAGGGACCTGACCGCCGAGGCGGAAGAGGGGAAACTCTACATGGGGACCGTGAAAAAGGTGATGGAATTCGGCGCGTTTGTCGAAATTTTCCCCGGCACCGACGGCCTGGTGCATATCTCGGAGCTTGATACCGAACGGGTGAAGAATGTTACCGACGTTCTCAATGAAGGCGACAAGGTGTTGGTGAAATGTATCGGCATCGACAAACAGGGTAAAATTAAGCTTTCCCGCAAAGAGGCTATTGGCGCCACGTTGCCTGGTAACTAACTCGTAATAGTTGTATTCATAGGGCATGGGTCACCATGCTCCTCCAGATGTCGGGCAGCTTTGGCTGCCCGATTTTTGTGAGTCTGGCTGGTTCACTGCTCATTAACCCAAGCGGCTACTGGATATTTTTACAGTGCAGGGTATAGTATAAGCCATGGTCTCTAAAACGGTTTTGCATAACGGCCTCAGGGTTGTCACCGAGCACATTCCACACGCCCATTCGGTTTCGATCGGGATCTGGGTTGCCAATGGTTCGCGCCATGAAAGCCTGCCGCTGAATGGGGTTGCCCATTTCATCGAACACCTCCTCTTCAAGGGGACGGCGCAGCGGAGTGCGCTCGATATTGCCCGGGAGATCGACTCCGTGGGCGGCGTCATGAATGCTTTTACCAGCCGGGAATATGTCTGCTACTATGTGAAAGTACTCGACCGGTTTCTTCCCAAGGCGGTTGACCTGCTGGCGGATATTTTCCTCAATTCGATTTTTGATCCTGCGGAGATCGAAAAGGAACGCAAGGTTATCCTCCAGGAAATCCATATGGTGGAAGATAACCCGGATGACTGCATCCATGATCTTTTTGTCCGCAATTTCTGGAAAGATCATCCGCTCGGCATGTCGATCCTCGGCAGTCAGGAAAGCGTCAGCAGTCTCGATCGTGACGCCATCATCGCCTTTAAGAACGAGAAATACCTGGCCCACGAGATCGTCATCGCTGCAGCGGGCAACGTGGTCGAAGAAGAGCTGGTGGGGCTGCTGAACAAGCTGTTTGCCCAAGTGCCGGCTGGCGCCGACACACCTCTTTGCGCCCTGCCTGCCTATGAAAAGCGGGTGGAGATCATCGAGCGGGACATCGAGCAGGTGCATTTCTGTCTCGGCACTAGGGCTCTGCCGCAGAACCATCCCCAGCGCCATGAGGGGCACCTGCTGAACACGGTGCTCGGTGGGAGCATGAGCTCCCGGCTGTTCCAGGAGATTCGGGAAAAACGGGGGCTTGCCTACTCGGTCTATTCGTATGTTTCGTCGTACACCGATGCCGGCTCAATGGTGATCTACGCAGGCACCAGCCCGGCACATGTGGAGGACGTCCTCGATATCGTGCTGGCTGAGCTTAAACGGCTAAAGACCGAGTCGGTTCCAGTAATTGAGCTTAATTACGCCAGAGAGCAGATCAAGGGGAACCTTCTCCTCTCCCTGGAGAGTAGCGACAGCAGGATGACCAAGTTGGCCAAGAATGAAATCTATTTTGGCCGCAACGTAACAATCGAAGAGATCATGGCCAGTCTCGACGCGGTGACGCCGGAAGGCCTGCTGCAATTGAGTAACGAGCTGTTCGATGACAACTGTTTTACCCTGGAGCTGATGGGTAGGGTGGATGGCAGCCGCCTGGTACCTGACAGGGTAACGTTGTAAGAACTATGGATACCCTGACGATCACGATAAAGCGGGTGCGTTCCGGCAGTTCCCATTCCCTCCCCGTGTATATGACCCCCCACGCCGCAGGCATGGACCTCTCTGCAGACCTTGACCACGATCTTGAGCTGAAGCCAGGTGCCAGGGCTCTCGTGCCGACCGGAATTGCCATTGCCTTGCCGGTCGGTTATGAGGCACAGATCCGGCCGCGCAGCGGCCTTGCCATCAAACACGGCATCACGCTGGTCAACGCACCAGGGACCATTGATGCCGATTACCGCGGCGAGATCTGCGTGATCATGATCAACCACGGCAGCGAGCCATTCACGGTCAGAAGTGGCGATCGTGTCGCCCAGATGGTTGTCGCCCGGTTTGTCAGGGCAGAGTGGCTGGAGGTTACCGAGCTGGATGAAACGGCGCGGGGTGTTGGCGGGTTTGGCCATACCGGCAACTGATCATTTTTTTCGGCAAGGAGCAAGATGATGCATGACCCGCGGGTGCGACGGCTGGCCGAGGTGCTGGTAGATTATTCAACACAGGTACAGAAGGGGGACGTGGTCCTCATCACCTCCTCCGGGTTGGAGAGCCTCCCGCTGGTCAAGGAGGTCCATGCGTTATGCGTGGCGCGGGGGGCCAAGTACGTGGAGTACAGTTTCAACCTCCCCGAGCTCGACCGCTATTTTTACAATCATGCGGGCGAGGAACAGCTGGCCTACTTTCCCCAGCATAAACTCGATTTTATGCAGCAGGTGAACGTCTTTATCAGTATCGGTGCCGCCGAAAACTCCATGGTGATGGCCCAGGCCAACCAGGCAAATATGATCGCCTATGCCCGGGTGGTGAAGCCGATCACCGACTGGCGGGTGAAACAAACCCGCTGGGTGATCACACGGTACCCAACCAATGGCGCGGCCCAGGAAGCGAAGATGAGCCTGGAGGAGTATGAAGATTATCTGTTTGGCGCCTGCTGTATTGACTGGCACGCCGAGTCGCGCAAGCAGGAGCGGTTGAAAAAGCTGATGGATGGTGCCGAACAGGTGTGGATCAAGGCCACGGACACCGACCTCAGGTTCAGTATCAAGGGGTTAAACGGGATAAAATGCGACGGGCGGTTCAATATTCCTGATGGCGAAGTCTTTACCGCCCCGGTGCGGGATTCGGTGGAAGGGCATATTACCTACAACTGTCCGACCATTTACCAGGGGAAGGAGTTTAACCAGATCCGGCTGGAGTTTAGTCAGGGGAAGATCGTCAAGGCGACTGCCCCGGCCATGGATGATGCGCTTAACAAGATCCTCGATACCGATCCGGGCGCCCGCTATATCGGCGAATTTGCCATCGGCGTTAACCCCGGCATCCGCGTGCCGATGCGCAATATCCTCTTCGATGAGAAGATCTTCGGGTCCATCCATTTCACCCCGGGTCAATGCTATGATGAATGCAGCAACGGCAACCAGTCCGCCGTTCACTGGGACATGGTGAAGGTACTCAAGGGTGACGGCGAGATCTGGTTCGACGAAGCGTTAATCCAGAAGGACGGCCTGTTCGTCCATCCGGAGCTGTTGGAGCTCAACCCGAAGGATTGACGATGCTGCTAGCGATAAATCCGGACAATCCCCAGCCAAGGCTGGTGGACAAAGTTGTTGCAACCCTTGAACAAGGCGGGATAATTGCCTACCCGACCGATACCACCTATGGCATCGGCTGCAGCATCTTTAACAAGCAGGGGGTCGAGAAGATCTATCTCCTCAAGCAGCGGGAGAAGAAAAAGCCCTTTTCCTTCATCTGTGCCGACCTGGCAGAGGTTGCCCGCTACGCCAAGGTGAGCAATTACGCCTTCAAGATCCTGAAGCGGTTTCTCCCCGGGCCTTACACCTTTGTCCTTGACGCCTCGGGCATCGTGCCGAACCTCCTCGTCACCAAGCAGAAGACGGTCGGGGTGAGGATGCCCGATAACCAGATCTGTCTCGCCATCGTCAGAGGGCTTGGCCATCCTATCATCACCACCAGCGCTAACCGTTCCGGCGAAGAGCCGATTGGCGACCCTTTCCAGGTGGAGCGTGAACTGGGGAAGCAGATTGATCTCGTTGTTGACGGTGGAGTGCTTTCCGCCGATGTCAGTTCGCTGGTCAGTCTGATCGGCGACCGGCCGGAAGTGCTCCGCAAGGGGGTGGGGGATGTGAGCTGGTGCGGATAAGGGCGGAAGCCCTGATTAAAGTCACGCCAGACTTGCCGGACTTCGGTTTCCCCCGGCTTATTTCCCTTGACAAAAAATACCAGTTCTATATACTGAAAAACTTCGTATAAGTTAAGTGGGTGCCGTACTTGAAGATCAGGGTCGATGAAATAAGGGAACAGGGGCTGACGCTTTCAGCCCAGGAGCAGATAGCTGACTATCCGGCTTTGCTGGCGGTGCAAAAGGCCGGCGAGTGTCAGTTCCTTGCGCCGTTGGAGATAAGCCTTACCATCATCCGGGAATATGACCATATCAGAGCCAGCGGCGAGGTCGGCACGTCAGTCAGGCTTGCCTGTTCCCGTTGTCTCGCCGTATATGACGCGGCGATCAGCTCCGCCTTCACCATCTTTTACACCAAGGCCTCTGCGGCTGTGCAGCTGGACGAGGAGGTCGAGCTGGCAGAACAGGATCTGGTGTCGGCCACCTATGCAGGGGACGAGATCGATTTCGCCCCGGAAATTGCGGAACAGGTTGCTTTGGAGATACCTTTCAAGCCACTGTGCAAGGAAGATTGCCAGGGGCTTTGTGCTGTGTGTGGCGTCGATCTGAACGCCGCAACATGCGGTTGTGAAAAGCAGGAATCCAGTTTGAAGTTCAATGCGCTGCAAGGTTATAAAGTAGACAGATAAAAGGAGAACTACACCATGGCAGTACCTAAGAAGAAAACATCCAAATCGCGCAAGAATATGCGGAGGGCCCACGATTTTCTGACACCTCCCGCCACCTCCACCTGCCCCCAATGCAAGGCCCCCAAACTTCCGCATCGTGTTTGCCCTTCCTGCGGGACCTACAAAGGCAAGGAAGTGTTCAAGACTGACGAACAGTAATTCCGGCTTTGTATGAGCTCCATGAATCCACTTGGTAGGGGTTATATGAGAATAGCAGTTGATGCGATGGGTGGCGACCACGCCCCCGTCGTTGAGGTCGAAGGCGCGGTTGCCGCCGCCAGGGAGTTCGGCATTGCCGTGACCCTGGTCGGCGATCAGGCAAGGGTTGAGCAGGAGCTTTCGAAGCATGACTGCAAGGGGCTGGACATTATCGTGCGACATGCCAGCGAAGTGGTTGGCATGCACGATTCCGCTTCCGATGCGATCAGGAAAAAGAAAGATTCGTCGATTCGGGTGGCCTTTGAGCTGGTAAAGATTGATGAAGCTGTGGCGGTGGTGAGCGCCGGGAATTCTGGTGCCACCATGGCTGCTGGAATGTTTGTGTTGAAGCGCCTGGCCGGGATCGAACGCCCCGCCATTGCCCAGATCTTTCCCACCCTGCGCGGCAACGCCCTGGTGCTGGATGTGGGTGGTAACGTCGACTGCAAGCCGGTGCATCTGGTCCAGTTTGCCATCATGGGTGAGGTTTACGCCCGCTATGCCATGGGTATCGAGAAGCCGAGGGTCGGCCTCCTCTCCAACGGCGAGGAAGAGAGCAAGGGGAATGAGCTCACCCGCGAAACCAGCAGTATCCTGAAGCAGGTCTCCTTCGACTATGCAGGCTATGTGGAAGGCCGCGACATTTTTTACGGCACCACCGATGTGGTGGTCTGTGACGGCTTTGTCGGCAACGTCGTGCTGAAACTGTCCGAAGGGCTTGCCGAGGCGATCGGCAAGATGCTGAAAGAAGAGATCAAGAAAAGCTTCCTCTCCCAGATCGGTTATTTGTTGTCCCGCCGGGCGTTTATCAATTTCAAAAAGAAGGTTGACTATGCAGAATACGGCGGGGCGCCACTTCTGGGGATAAATGGAGTCGGCATGATCTGCCATGGCGGCTCCAATGCTAAGGCCATCAAGAATGCCATCCGCTTTGCCCATGAGTATGCGCGAAAAGGGGTAAATCAGCGGATGGCGGAAAAGCTGGGAGAGAACGTCGCTGTCTATATGCAGCAGCGTGATTCTGCCGGCAGCTTGGTGGCCGATTAAAGAGGGTGGGACAGATGATCCGAGCGAAGATTACCGGGACCGGTTCAGCGTTTCCGGACAAGGTGCTGACCAACTGTGATATCGAGAAGCTGGTTGATACCAGCGATGATTGGATTACCAGCCGGACCGGCATCAAAGAAAGGCGGGTTGCGGTTGAAGGGGAATATACCTCGACGTTTGCCTCCCGCGCCGCGGAAAACGCCCTGCAGATGGCGGGGATCACTGCCGCTGAAATCGACCTGATCATTGTCGGTACCATTACTCCTGATTTCCCCTTCCCCGCCACAGCTTGCCTTGTGCAGAATAACCTCAAGGCCTCCAAAGCTGCTGCATTCGATGTAGCTGCGGCCTGCTCCGGTTTTCTCTATGGTCTGTCGGTGGCGGATAAGTTCATCAAGACCGGGGCGGCCAAAAAGGCTCTGGTCATAGGTGCCGAGGTGTTGACGCGGATCGTGGACTGGGACGATCGGAATACCTGCTGTCTGTTCGGTGACGGCGCCGGGGCGGTGGTACTCGAAGCGGTGAGCGGTGATGCGGGGATTCTCTCCACCCACATTCACAGCGATGGTACATACTGGGAACTCCTTCATCAGCCTGGTTGCGGCAGCAGGAATCCGGCCAGTCAAAAGACCCTGGATGACAAGCAGATCTTTCTCCGGATGCAGGGGAACGAAGTTTTCAAGCTGGCGGTGCGGGCCATGGAGGATGCTGCTCACGAAGCGCTTGCCGCCAACGGCATGACCGCCGCCGATCTCAATCTATTTATCCCCCACCAGGCCAACCGTCGCATTATCGATGCCATTGGCAAGCGGCTCGGGGTAAGCGACGAGCAGTTATTCGTCAATCTCGAGCGCTACGGCAATACTTCTGCCGCCTCGATTCCGATTGCTCTCGATGAAGCAAACCGCACCGGCAGGATCAAGTCGGGTGATATCGTGCTGTTTGATGCCTTTGGTGGCGGTCTCACCTGGGCATCTGCGCTGGTTCGCTGGTAACGAGATTCTTTTTGCACGTGGCCGTGGTCAAAAACTAGAAACTGTAAAGGACGCATTATCATGGCTAAACATGCTTTTATCTTTCCCGGACAGGGGTCACAGTACGCCGGCATGGGGAAAGAGCTTGCGGAGAATTTCCCGGCAGCCAGGGAAGTTTTCGCCGAAGCGGATGATGCCCTCGGCATGAAGCTCTCCAAGCTCTGCTTTGAGGGCCCGGAAGATTCACTCAGGCTTACCACCAATACCCAGCCCGCCATCCTTACCACCAGCATCGCCGCATTGAAGGTGGTGCAGGCGGAGACAGGTCTGGTGGCAGATTTTATGGCTGGCCACTCGCTTGGTGAATATTCAGCGTTGGTGGCAGCCGGCGCGTTGGCGTTTGCCGATGCCGTGCGCACGGTTCGTGCCCGGGGCACCTTCATGCAGGAGGCGGTTCCGGTTGGGGTGGGGGCGATGGCAGCCATCCTCGGGGTTGAGTCGGCCGTACTGGCCGAAATTTGTGCTGAAGCGGCACAAGGGGAAGTCGTAGCGCCCGCCAACTTCAACTCTCCGGGGCAGATCGTCATCGCCGGCAATAGTGGCGCCGTCAACCGGGCCATTGAGATAGCCAAGGCGCGGGGGTTCAGAAAGGCGATGTTGCTGCCGGTGAGCGCTCCCTTCCATTGCAGCCTGATGATTCCAGCCGGCGAGCGGCTGGCCAAGACCCTTGCAGCGATAACGGTGGCACCGTTGCAGGTTCCGGTCATCAGCAATGTCGAGGCCAAGCCGAACGCCAGCAAGGAGCGGGTGGTCGAGCTGCTGGTCAGGCAGGTAAGTGCGCCGGTTCTCTGGGATGCTTCGGTGCAGGAGATGATCGCCCAGGGGGTAACGCTCGTAACCGAAATCGGCCCCGGTAAGGTTCTCTCCGGCCTGGTGAAGCGGATTGATAAATCCGTCGAAAGCAAAAACATCGAAGATCTGGCCAGCCTCAAGGCTTTGGCCTAGGAGGATCTATGAGTCTCAAAGGAAAAGTTGCCGTGGTTACCGGGGCTTCTCGTGGGATTGGCAAGGCCATCGCGATGAAACTGGCCAGGGAAGGTGCCGATCTGGTAGTGACTGCCACTTCCCTTGAAG
>JANXYN010000089.1 GCA_025356035.1 Geobacteraceae bacterium | reverse complement strand
AAGTCTTCCAGGGTCGAGTTCTGGGTGCCGGCGGCGAGGATCTCCACCCCCAGCTCGCGCAGGGCATTGACCATCGACCAGGTCTTGACGCCGCCGGTGAAGAGGACCGCACGCTTCCCGGCCAGCCGTTCCCGATAAGGGGCGATCCGCTGCCGGCACTGCTCCTCTTCCGCCTCGATCAGCCGCTCCACCCGCTCCTGCATGATGGTCTTTTCCAGGCCGTTCACTGCCAGATCGAGCTCCCGGGCGATGTCGCGCAGCGCCTTGGCGGTGTCGGTCATGCCGTAGAACGATTCCTCGATGTAGGGGATGCCGTACTGTTTCTGCATCTTCTTCGCCAGGTTGGTGAGGCTCTTGGAGCAGATGATGATGTTCAGCTTGGCCCGGTGGGCGTAGCGGAGCTCCTCGAATCTGGCGTCGCCGCTGATGCAGGAGAGGACACGGATGCCGAGCCGGTCGAAGAGCGGCAGCATCCCCCATAGATCGCCGGCGATGTTGTATTCGCCGATCAGGTTGATGTCGTAGTCGGTGGTATATTCCGGCTCCGCGGTGCCGATCACGTGCTTGAACAGCACCTCGCCGGCCAGCCGGTTGCCGATGTTCTTGTCGCCGATGAAGCCGGGGGTATTGACCGGGATCAGCGGGATGGCGACCTTCGCCTGGGCCGCCAGGCAGACCGCCTCGATGTCGTCGCCGGTCATGGCGGTGACGCAGGTGGCGTAGACGAAGATCGCCTTCGCCTCCGGGTAGCGGCCGGCCAGTTCCAGGATCGCCTTATAAAGCTTCTTCTCGCCGCCGAACACCACGTCGTTTTCCAGCATCTCCGTGGTGAAGCCGCGGCGGTAGAGCTGCGGACCGGATGAGCGGGCACCACGGTTGTCCCAGGAATTGCCGGCGCAGGCGATCGGGCCGTGCACCAGGTGAATCACGTCTGTGATGGGCATCAGTACCACCCGCGCACCGTCATAGGCGCAGGAGCGTTCCGTACCCTCCCCCGGTTCCGACTTTTTGCAGAACTTGGGAGCCCCCTTTTCCTGATGGGTATCGCATTCGGGAGCGTCGTAATAGTCGGGTCGAGCCATAGCGAAATCCTTTTTATAATCTGCCACAGAGCCACTGAGACACAGAGAAAACCATAATCTTATTTTGAAGTTTCAAGAAAAGGACAAAAGACTTGTTATGCTGCTTTTATCCTAAATATCCTGTCCATCCCTGTTAAATGGCCTTTTGCCTTTCTCTGCGCTCTCTGTGTCCTCTGTGGCAATGCTTCCTGCCCAAACAAAAAAGGCGCCACCATTCCGGGGAATGATTGGCGCCTTTGCCAATGATGCAAGAGTTAAAAGTTATTTGGTTATTAGGATGAATAGCAGTTGTCGTGCCAAGGTTGCAGTGAGCTCGTATCTCATGGATTTTTCGATGATTTGTCTGTTAGCCCGATGCCGGGGTGGGTGGGTCTGCTCATTTATTAGGCAGCCCCATGCCCCGTAAGCACCAGCTACCCCGCAAAACCCATTGCCCGGACCAGCCTACTTCCCTCGCCCCTTCATCCACGCTGCGTATTCCGGCGACGCCACAAAGCCCGCGTATGTTTCATTGTTTTGCAGGTCATTCAGCTTGATCTGCAACTTATTCTCGATGGTGGCCAGGAGCCGGGCCGTCTCCCTATAGTCCTTTTCCTCAAGCGCTATGGTCACCAGGGACCAGTATGCCAGCTTTAACCCTGGTTCATCGGCTACCGCCCTGCGCGCCGACTCCTTAGCCAGGCTGTATTTGCCGGCGAGCAGGTACATGTTTGCCCGCAGGACGCCGAGGTAGGCGTCACCGCCGACATTTTTGTTGACCCGGTCGATTGCCGCCACGGCCTCGGCGTATTTTTTGGCGATTATGAGCCCATCGAGGGTCACCAGGTCAACGGAGGCATCCCCGGGAAAGTTCCTGCGGTAATAATCCATCGCCTCCGTATACTGCTTGTCGTTCAGTTTCGACGCATAGGTTACCCGGAAAACTTGGATGGTCTTGTCTTTCTGCACGGACGGGGGGAGCGCGGCATATGCCTGCAGCGCCTCGACAAACTTACCTTGCTGGCCCAACATCTGCATCTCTTTGATCTTCGGCAGATTGGAGACGTACTCCCCTTCCCGACCAATGAGCTTGGCCAGAAACCCCTTCTGCCGCTCGGCGGCAATGGCGACGAAACCGCGGCGGAAGGTTTCACTCATCAGCTCGCCGTTCATGAAGTTAAAGAAGTCAATAACCTTGACCTCCCCCGATTTCCCTTTCTGCAGAACGAGGCCATGGTAATTAACCCCATTGCCGGCGGGGAGGAGCCGGAACAGCGCCCGGTCCTCGTTGCCGACCCGCACCATGCGCAGATAGGTGTAGCTTCCAGTCCCCTTAATGGCGGTGAGAATCTGCTTGCCGAGGCCCACTTCGGCGGTCTTACTTTTTACCCCCTTGCGGAACCCGTCTTTAAACGCCTGCTCAACGTCATAGGTGCCGATAGCGCGGTCAACAATGGCATCATAGTCGACCTGCCGGTCAAGCAGGGACGAATCACCGGCATTGATCGAGTCCTGTACCTGCTGGGCAAACTTCAGATAAGCGGGATCGGCAGCGGCAATAGCCGGCACCGAAAGGGTCAACAGTCCGGCTAGGGAAATTACCAGAGTTAAACAAACATTGAGCATGCGCATTGCAGTCTCCTCCGTAAAGACCATAATCTGGGAATGTGAGAAAGCCCCAGTGAACAAGCTACGCCTCCCTATGCCTCCGGGCGGCCTCGGGAATCGAGGGTTCTTTGCACCATCAGCCGAAACAGCTCTTCCATCCCGGCCTGCACCGCAGGCGATTCAATAATGCCAATGGCCCGGGCAATGGCCTCAAAGGTCGCCAACCCCTCGGGGTGAGGCTCCCGGCGAACCCCCCACTCGGTCCGGGGCCCCTCCGGAAGCCTGACCATTTCGGCATGGCCAAGACCGGGGAGTCGGCGCCCCATTCTGGCGGCTTGCCGCCAGTTGCCGTCCGGCACCACCAGGGTGATCGGCCGGTTGTCCTTATCCAGTAAGCTACGGCTAAGGATTGGCACGTCATCGCCGGGATAAAGGAGCAGGGTGCGCCGTTCCGGGATATCTAGGTCGCTGAAATCGAGGGGGGAGTCCTGCTCCCCGTGGATCCGCAGTTCGCTGTTGGGGAGCGCGGCTAGGGCCAGTGGCCCGGTTGCCGTGGTTTTGACCCTTTCGCGGTAGTGCATCACCAGGACCAGCCGGGTCGCAAGTGGATAGCAGGGAATCAGCTGGCAAATACATAGGTCGACCAGCATCCGGCACTGGGGGCAACGTCTACTTCGTTTTGATCTGGTCCCCATAATCAACGTCCCTATCTATTGTTTATTCAGGTGCGCGGCTCGGTGCGGGTGATGGTACTCCGCAGCTCCAGGCCGAGCAGCTCCCGCGCCTCATGCATCGCCTCGGCATAGCCGTCCTTGGCGTTACGCAGGATTTCGTTGGGCGTACCGTCTTCCTGCCAGGGCCAACCAGTCCGGACCAGCATGATCAAGAGTATTTCCAGCTTGTCCCGGCGCTTGCGGAGCTCGCCGATCTCGGCCAGCGCTTCCACCAGTAGGGTCTGGTCAACGGTCCCATGCTCTATGTCCAACCGCAACCGCTCGGTTATGTCTGCCATGATCGGTTCCTTTCGCAGTTCGCCAGATTTTTTCGCAAGTATACTATAACTCCCCTCCCCGTGACAATTAACAACCATGGTCCATCCGGAAACTTTCCTCGCCTGTTTTGGTCCAATTCCTGCTATGCATCATAAGCTGAGGCCCCTGTTCCACGCCGTCCGAACCGAGCAACGAAGCCCGGCGCAGAACAGCGCCGAGCTTTTCCTGTTCTGGCGCAGGATACCACGCACCGGAACAATCGTGCGGTGCCGGTTTTTTGTCCAGCGAAGCCCGGTTGTTGAGCACCGGGAAGGATTCACCCGTTATTGCAATACTAAAGAGGAGGGACTAGGGCGATGGCAGTGAAGAAAACCGACCGCTACGTAACATTCAAGGGTATCAATGGGAATGACAACTCCCGCCTGCTGATGGGTTTTTTGCGCCGCTACATCGATGATCCGGCGACGAGCAATCCGTTCTGGGAAAAGTTCAAAGATAAACTTACTCTGGCAAGCTCCGGCCCTGGCACACCAGGCAACCGGCGGGATGAGCTGTTACTGGTTCATTCCTATATCAACAACATTCGTGAGCTGTTCGAGGATCACAATGACCAGGAGGCGCTGGTGCTTCTGCAGCAGGTCGAAGAGGAATCCTGCTAGTCCTGGATTTTATGGAGGCGATTCAACCAGATAGAAGAATGGCGGCTGTTAGCCGCCATCGGTCATCTCAATGGATAATCAGCAAGAAGAGGGAAAGAGTTGACACTAGGTTACAGGGGAGTGACAGGTTATTAGGCTTTGGCGTGAAAGGTTTTGCAGTCGGGATGGTTCTGGTGCCAGCCGACCTTAATCGTGCTGGCACCACACTCCAGTGACTCATTGTGCGAGCAACTCTTTACCTTACAGGCACCAACCCCGCCCTTCATGTCCAGAATTCCTCCCGTATGAACGCTGTTCACATAGGTATCACAATGGGGGCAATCCTCCGGCCCGCCAACGGTGATAGCCAGCGTATGACATGAATTGTGCTTGTTGTACGCGCAGTCGGTAACATCGCATTCGGCGATCCTTGCCATTTCTTTTCCCATGCTCTTCTCCTTTCGTGTGGTAGGCCCCTTCTTGCATGATATCAACACTCCTGCCACTCGCCCCAGGCAGGTCATCCTCTACTGAGACATCCCCTTATCACACCGCGCGAATTAATTTAGAAGCAGGCCTTGACCACGCCACCATCAACCCGCAGTGCGGCCCCGTTCGTCGCCGAGGAGAGCGGGCTGCACAGGTAGGTAACTAGGGTTGCCACTTCGTCCGTCGAAGCAAATCGCTGCAGCAGGGACGTGGGGCGGACGGTTCGGAAAAACTCCCGTTCGAATTCCGCAAAAGTCTTGCCGGCGCTCAACTTGGCAACGAACTCTTCAACACCGGCAGAACGTGTCGGACCGGGGAGCACGGCATTGACAGTGACCCCGGTGCCGGCACAGGTTTCTGCCAACCCCCGGGAGACCGCGAGTTGTGCCGTTTTGCTCATGCCATAATGAATCATCTCCGTGGGAATTTGAATAGCGCTTTCGCTGCTGATGAATACAATCCGGCCCCAGTTGCGCTGCTTCATGCCCGGCAGATAGGCGCGGGCAAGGCGCACGCCGCTCAGGACATTGATGTCGAAAAGGCGTTGCCAATCATCGTCGGGAATCTCCTCGAACGGTTTGGGCTCATATATGCCGAGGTTGTTGACGAGTATATCCACCTGCGGGAAGCGCATGACCAGTTCCGCGGCTCCGCCCGCCACGGCAAGGTCACCGGCAAAGCCGTCGAGCAAGGCCTTTGGAATAATCTGGCGTATCTCTGCCAGGGCTGCAGCAACCGAACTGTCAGAGCGGCCAGTAACGATGACATGAGCGCCTTCGCCGGCAAGGGTCTTGGCGATTGCCTGGCCGATTCCTTTCGCCGATCCGGACACCAGGGCAGTTTTACCTTCTAATTGGAGATCCATAATTTCTGCTCCTGCTATGCTAACAAGCAGTTAAGATTTATCCGCACCAGATTAAGTTTACTAAATTTTTGTCCTCCGTCCAGCTCCCCAGAGGAAAATCGAGGGGATGCCGCTTCTCTCGCAGAAAGTAGGATCACCCCTGACTTTGGTCAAGACGATACAACTCCACCTTGCAATTAACAGCGCGATTATAAGGGGTGAAAAGGGGAAAGGTTTTTTCGGGGGGAGATGTCCAGCTTGTCAACGCGTCAGCGCTGCCCACCAGGCAAAAATAACTGCCATTGCACTGACCAGCGCCAGCAGGGCGTTGAGTAGACGGCCGGGGCGGCCATGCCGCACCAGCAGATACCCCGCCGGTAGGCCGAGACCGATGCCGAAGAGAAAGCCGAACAGGTGCGCACCCAGATCGGTCTGCTTTCCTTCGGTCCCCAACAGGGCGAGCAATGCCACAGCCGCGGCAAACGGGAGGAGCCAGCGCCTCAGCAGCTGGTGCCGGTTGCGCACCAGACTGAGCGCGGCGAGGATGCCGAGAGCGCCGAACACTGCGGTGGAGGCGCCCACCGAGCGGTGCTCTGAAGAGTGCAGCCACGCGTTGGCCAGGTTGCCGAGGAAGCCTGAGCCAAGCAGCAGGCTCCAGGCAAGACCCGAGCCGAGCTCGCGGCAGAGACAGACGATGACGACCCCGCCGATCGCCAGGTTGCCGAACAGGTGGAACAGGTCGGCATGGAGAGTGAGCGCGGTGAGCAGCCGCCACCACTGGCCGGCCAGAATCTTGCCGGCGTCGGCGGTGCCCAGGTCGAACCAGTCTGGGAGTGCATGGCCGAACAGGGGGAGGTCGAGCTGGGTGAGATTATGGAAGGAGCCAAGCAGAAACAGGACCGACAGGGTCAACAGGGTGTTCTCCACCACGGGTCGTTCTGCCGGCGCAGCAGGCAACCAGTTGCGGTTTTCCTCGACGAACAGGCGCAGCTCATCCTTGGCCGCCGCCAACTCCCCGGCCGGCACCAGCAGCTGCCAGCTCCTGCCACTCTGCTCGATGCGGCACGGGTGATAGCGTGCCTCCAGAACCAGCGCCCAGAGATGGGCCCGCCGCTCGGAAAGCGGACCGGAGGCGAAATCTACCTGCTCCGGCTCGATCGCCAGCCACTCCTCCGCATGCGCCTCGCTCTGTTCTCGTTCCGTCTCCATACCTTATACTATAAACATTGCCGTCAGCCTTTGCCACATAAACTGCAAAAAATGCACTTTCATCGAACAGTCAAGCGGTAGCGGTGCTACCTGACCCTGTCGAAGCTTGGAAGCCAGCGCGAAATTAAACCAATGTTAGTGAAGCTCCCAAAAAGAAAAGGGCGCCCAAATGGGACGCCCCCTCCTCTATCATTGAAGTGAGATTTTTTACCGCATCATCTCAAAGAACTGGTCTTCGCAGGTCTCGTCCTTTATGTCGATGAACTTGTTGCAGATGGCGGTCATCATGTTAACCACACCCTGGTAGCCGACCAGCGGGTAGCGGTGCAGGTTGACCCGGTCGAAGTTGGGGAAGCCGAAGCGGAACAGGGGGATCTTGGCATCCCGGGCCAGGAACTTGCCGTGGGTGTCGCCGATCACTGCATCGACCGGATCGGTCATCACCAGGCTGCGCAGGTGCCAGAGGTCCTTGTTCATATAAATCTTGCAGTCCTTGCCGTACATGGAGGTATCGAGCAGCGCCTGCAGTTCCTTCTCCACCTTCTTGGTCCCCTTGCTGCAGAGGATGTGGTACGGCCTGGCGCCCAGCTCCAGGAGGAAGGAGACATAGCCCAGCAGGTAATCCGGGTCGCCGTAGAGGGCAAACTTCTTGCCGTGAATGTACTGGTGGGCATCGGTCACCGCGTCTACCGCCCGGCCCCGCTCGGCCTTCAGCGATTCGGGGACCGGCTTGCCGAACATTTCGGCGAGTTCCATCAGGAAGGCGTCGGTCTTGGCGATCCCCATCGGAAGCGGCATCGCCTTGTGCTTACCGGAGTAAGCGTCCTTGATCCAGCCGAAGGTCTTGGCCGTGGCGTAGGGACCGAGGGTAATGGTTGCCTTGCCGTTAATGGAGTCGGCCGCGTCGTCAAGCTTGGTGCCGCCGGGATAAACCCGGTAGGTGCCGTCCAGGGGCGAATCGAATGTCTCGGAGATATCGGCCAGCAAGGTGTAAGGGATGCCGAATTCCTTCAGGATCCGCTTGTACTCCCGGTAGTTGCCGGTATTGGCGTCAAAGCCGGCGATCAGGTTGAGCTTGCCGGTGCAGCGACCTTCCACCTGCTTTTCTGAGGTCAAGGTCTGCAGGATGGCAAGGAGCATGGCATCGTAACCATGGACGTGGGAGCCGTTGAAGCTCGGGGTGTTGGCAAAGGGGAGCGGGAAATCCTGGGGGACGATCTCCTTGTTCTTGGCATTCTTGATGAACGCGGTCAGGTCGTCGCCAATGATCTCCGGCATGCAGGAAGTGAAAATCGCCATCATCTTCGGCTTGTACATGGCGTAGGCGTTCTCCAGGGCCTCGTGGAGGTTGTTCTGTCCACCGAACACCGCGCCGTCCTCGGTCATTGAGTCGGACACCGCCGGCGCCGGTTCACGGAAGTGGCGGTTGAGGGTGGAGCGGTAGTAGGAGGCGCACCCCTGGGAGCCGTGGACAAAGGGAAGGGTCCCCTCGAAGCCATGGGCCACCAGCTCTGCCCCAAGCGGCTGGCAGGCATGGGGCGGGTTGATCACCAGCGCCTGGCGGGCAAAGTTCTTCTCCTTGTACTCCTCGGTATTGATCCAGGCCGCCACCCGCTCCACTTCAGCTTCGGGGGTTTCGGTCACATATTTCACAGCAGTATCTGCGCTCATAATATTCTCCTTTGAGCCGACGACCAATCCGTCGCACGGCCGGTGATTAAAGGCCCCCTTTATAAAAGGGGGATTTAGGGGGATTTAGGGGGATTTAGCGTCTAAAATCAAATCCCCCCCACCCCCCTTTCTCAAAGGGGGGAGCAAACTGTTAAAAAGGTGCCTTCACCAGTTTCCAGGTCGGGCTATTGACCGCCATATCCACATCCCTGGCGAAGATCGGGAAGCCGTTGTAGGCATGGTACGGGCCGGAATAATCCCAGCTGTGCATCTGGCGGAACGGGATACCCATCTTCTGGAACAGGTATTTTTCCTTGATGCCGCTCCCCACCAGGTCGGGACGGAGCTTGTTGGCAAACTCTTCCAGCTCGTATTCCGATGCATCGTCGTAGATGACCGTAGCTTCGGGCATCTCCACCGAGGTCCGCTCGTAGTCGTCGCTATGGGCGAATTCGTAGCCGGAACCGACCACTGTCATCCCGAGGTCCTCGTAGGCGTTGACCGTGTGGCGGGGACGCAAGCCCCCCACGTAGAGCATCACCTTTTTCCCTTCCAGGCGCGGCCGATATTCGTCGATTACCTTCTGCATGATCGGGTCGTACTTGGCGATGGCCGCCTCCACCTTCTCCTTGATGGTGTCGTCGAACTGGGCAGCGATCTTCCGGAGACTCTCCCGGATCTTGGTCGGGCCGAAGAAATTGAACTCCAGCCAGGGAATGCCGTACTTCTCTTCCATCACCCGGCACATGTAGTTCATGGAACGGTAGCAGTGGATCAGGTTGAGCTTCACTTTGTGGGTGGCGGCGATTTTTTCCAGCTCGCCGTCGCCGGTCCAGACCGCCTTGACGTTGAGTCCGATCTCCTCCAACAGCGGCTTTACCGACCAGACGTCGCCGCCGATGTTGTAGTCGCCGATCAGGGCGATGTCATAGGGGGTCTCCGGCTCGGCAAATTCCCGGGTGCCGATAATATGGTCGCGAATGGTGTCGTTGGAGATATGATGGCCCAGGGACTGGGAGACGCCACGGAACCCCTCGCAGTTGCAGGGGATGATCGGCAGGTCCAGGTCCTTCGAAGACTGTTTGGCAACCGAGTTAATGTCGTCGCCGATCAGGCCGACCGGGCATTCGGACAGGACAGAGATCCCCTTGGCCAGGGGGAAGAGCTCGTGAGCCTCCTCCAGCAAGAGCTTCAACTTCTTGTCGCCGCCGTAGACAATGTCCTTCTCCTGGAAATCGGAGGTGAACTGCATGGCAAACTGGTTGACGCCGTTGATGCCGGACATCAGGTTGCGCCGGGTCCCCCATGAATACCAGCCGCAGCCGACCGGACCATGGGAAACGTGGACCATGTCACGGATCGGCCCCCAGACCACCCCTTTGGCGCCGGCATAGGCGCAGCCACGGGCACTCATGACCCCCGGCACCGTCTTGCGGTTCGATTTGACGCAGGCGGTGCAACCATCGTTGGGGGCCAGATGCGGGGCCCGTTTCTTCCTCGCTTTCTCGGGATATATCTCCAAGGCATGGTCGATCATGGCCTGGGTCGATTCTTTGGTAATGCCTTCGACTTTCTTGTTTGTTTGGGACATAAAATGCTCCTTATCTCTAGAGGAGTCAGAAGTCAGGAGTCAGAAGCCGGAATAAAAACTCCTGGCTCCTGAATTCTGGCTCCTGAATTCTCATTCAGTAATTTATTTCGCCGCCGCTTCCGCCACGCCGACGACGCTCTCGTCCTCCGCCTCCATGATGCCGAACTCCATGAGGAGCTCTTCCAGTTCTTCCATCTCCAGGGGGGTGGGGACCACCAGCATCTTGTTGTTGAGGATTTTCTCCGCCAGGTTCCGGTACTCCTGGGCCTGGGGATGCTCGGGGGAGTATTCGATGACGGTCATCCGACGCATCTCGGCGCGTTGGACCTGGTTATCGCGGGGAACGAAATGGATCATCTGGGTGCTGAGCTTTGCTGCCAGGGCACTGACCAGTTCAAACTCCTTGTCGGTCTTCCGGGCGTTGCAGATCAGACCGGCCAGGCGGACCTTACCGGAAGAGGCGTACTTGAGGATCCCCTTGGCGATGTTGTTGGCGGCGTACATGGCCATCATTTCGCCCGAGCAGACGATGTAGATCTCTTCCGCCTTCCCTTCCCGGATCGGCATGGCGAACCCGCCGCAGACCACGTCGCCAAGCACGTCGTAGAAGACGAAGTCGAGGTCCGGGGTGTAGGCGCCATTCTCTTCCAGGAAGTTGATGGCAGTGATGACGCCGCGGCCGGCGCAGCCGACCCCCGGCTCAGGTCCGCCGGATTCGACGCACTTGGTGTCGCCGTAACCGACCTTCATCACGTCTTCCAGCTCCAGGTCTTCCACCGTGCCGCGCTCGCGGACCAGGTCCATAACCGTAGACTGGGCCTTGGCATGGAGGATCAGGCGGGTGGAATCGGCCTTCGGGTCGCAGCCAACGATCATTACCTTTTTGCCGAGATAGGCGAGCCCCGCCACCGTATTCTGGGTTGTGGTTGATTTGCCGATGCCGCCTTTACCATAAATCGCGATCTGTCTCATTGTCATACTCCTTTCGGTTCGGGCTGCGTGTCGCGTGTGCCATGCTCTGTTATATTTCCAAGGGTTTCACGTCGCACGTTGCACGTCGCACGGTTTTTTACGGGGCAACAAAAAAGGCGCCCCATTTTGTGTAATGGTGGCGCCTTTGCCAATTAGCTATAAGTGAATACCGCAACGTATTCTTTAATTTTTTATGCTTGCTTTGTCTTTAGCACCGATCATGCCAAACTGGAATACTCTGATTTTGTTGACTTTTTATTCGCACCACCGTAACAAACCGCCTCTTTGGGGAGCAATTGCCTAATAATTAATCAGACACCCTTGCCGGCTACCTAGAATGATCCGCTACTCTGTCAGGAGGATTGCCTCGGCAATCTGCCGCATGCTCTTGCGCTTGTCCATGGCCAGCTTCTGCAGCCGACGAAACGCCTCCGGCTCGGTCAGGCCATGCTTCTGCATCAGGACTCGCTTGGCCCGGTCGATGATCTTCCGGCTCTCAATGGTGTCTTTGAGGTCTTCCACCTGCTCCTTGAGGCCCTCTACCTCATCGGCATGGGCAAAGGCAAGCTCAATGGCGGGCCAGAGGTCCTGGTCGCGGAACGGCTTGGTTAACAATGCCGCAATCCCGGCGCTTTTGGCCCGCTTCACCGTCTCCGGATCATAGCAGGCGGTAAGGAGCAGGATCGGGATCTTCAGCTTTCCCCTGATCTCTCTGGCTGCGGTAATCCCATCCTTCTTCGGCATTGATACATCAAGGACCGCCAGATCAGGCACCTTGCTCAGCGCCAACTGCACGGCCGCCTCACCATCGCCACATTCGATAATTTCATCAAACCCCAGCTCCTTCAGCCTGTTTTTTAGGCTCATCCTGATTACTGGCTCATCGTCACAGATCAGTGCGCTTCTCAATTAAATCACCACCTTAGTTACGATTTTGGCCTAAATTGCCCCACCTGGAACCTTACTACAGCATAAATTGTTCCAATAGGAAAGGGCGGTCCACCGACCGCCCCTCCAGACGCCTAGTTCCTGGGCAAAAGTTCTGCTACGGCTTCTTGCGCTGCCTGGCCCCGGCGTTTTTTTCCACTTTTTTCTTGATCTCCCGCACCTCGGCCGCTCCCTCCAGATATAATTCCGCCTCGGCTGGCGCCAGGGTATAGAGTAGTTGCAGGAATTCGCCGGCATGGACCAGCTCCTCGTTGGCGATATCCTTCAATACCTCCTGCACCAGCTGGTTTTCTGTCGATTCGGCAAGCTGGGTATAGAGCTGGACCGCCTCATATTCGGCAGCCACCATGAAGCGGAGGGCGCGGATCAGTTCCTCATTGGTAAGTTTGCGCTCCAAGGCGAGGCCGGCAAACGGGGTCCCGAATTCTGGCATGGCTACCTCCACGCTGATTGATATGAAAACTATTTTCGCCGAACAAAGGGCAAGGGACCAGCGGCAGCAGCGCTTCCTCGATCAGAGCCGGCAACTCCCTTTTTTTTAGGCGATCCTGCGGCAGCCGGAATTGATCCCGTGCCGCCGGCTGAGCCCACCACTTCGTGCTTGATCCCGGTTTGCCGGGAACTGATCTTGGCCCGGCTGAGCAGTTCGTCAACCGACACCGGCGGCGTCAGATACGTTACAGCACTGGTTTTGATTAATACCGGCCAGCCCTGCCGTCGCACTTGCTCGGTCAGCTGTTTTTGCACCTTGCCCAGGACAATCCCCGCGGTTTCCTCGCCCGTCTCTGGCAGCAGCACAACAAACTTCCCGCCGTTGAGGCGCGCCAGCATATCGGTCGCTCTGACGCGCTGGCGGATCGTCTGGGCCAGCAAACCCGCCTGGGAAAGCTCGATCCCGGCCCGCGACCCAGGTTTGCCGGGGGGACAAAACTCGATGCTGACCACGGTGAATGGATGGGCATACCGCTCGGCCCGCTGAATCTCCAGGCTGGCCAACTCCGCAAAGTACCCTTCAAGGAGCACACCGGTTGCCTGGTCAATCCGTTCCAGCTGTTTTTCTTGCTCCCAGACGCTTTTCAGCTGCGCCAGCAGCAGCGTCACCAGCAGCATTACCGCCAACTCCGATGCCGGATGCCAGAAAGACGCCCACGAAAGTTGAGCGCCCCCACCGCCGCCTTCGACTGCCAGATATACCAGAGCTGCCAGGGCCAGCAACATTACCCCGGCCCGTGGCCCGGCAAACCAGGTGACAACAGCGATGGGCATCATATAAAACATCACAAACGGCGACACCCCGGTCAGATAATGGATCAGCCCGAGCATCAGCACCGCCACTATGCCGAAAACCTGGAGAAACCACCGTGACTGCCTGCTCAGATAATCTTCAATAGGATTCATCGGCCCCTCCCGGACCCTGCATTTCCGGCCAGCAGCTGCAAACCATCACGGTTGTGATAAAATAAAATTAATTTTACCCCGCGTTTTTCATTATACCTGACTTTCGGCCAGTTTCATGTCGTTGGCAAAAAAATCCGGGGGCGCCCATGCCTGAAGTGCAGATTACCGATGTTACCGCCGTTTTCCTCACGAGCTCTGTCAGCCAGCTCTTCCAGGAAGCACTGGCCGGCTATGCCATTGCCGACCTTCGCCATACCAAAGGCCACGGCTCGTTTAAAAGCTACCTCAACCCACCGGAACAGATTCTCTACAGTTTTGCTAAAGCGCGCAGTTCAGTTTCCTGGCGCCGGCCGCCCCGCCCTGCCAAGCCGCTCGCCCTGCTCGGCATCAAAGCCTGCGACCTGGCCGCCCTTGCTCTCTACGACCGGGTTTTTCTTGGTGCTGACCACCCCTTCATCCCCTACCGGGAACTGCGGGAAGAGTGCCTGATCGTTGCCCTGACCTGCGCCAGCCCGAAACCGAACTGTTTTTGTCCGTCCACCGGCACCGGGCCAGAGCCGGTCGCTGGCTTTGATCTCCTGCTGACCGAGTTGACCAGCGGCCTCCTCCTCGAATCCGGCAGCCGGCTTGGCGCAACAATTCTCGACCGGCTGCCATTCCAAACTCCGACGGCGGCCCACTTCGACGAAAAAGCGGCCATCATCAACGCCTGCCAAAGCGCCATCGGCAAAAAGGTCTACCTCGCAGATCTGCCGCAGATCATTTATCGCAACCTGGAACACCCACGCTGGGGAGAGGTGGCAAAGCGCTGTGTGGCCTGCGGCAACTGTACCACGGTCTGCCCCACCTGCTTTTGCACCACCAGTTGCGACACGCTCAGCCTGGCCGGCATTTGCAGCGGCGAGGGAGATCGGCTCATGGTCTGGGACTCCTGTTTCAATCCGCAGTTCGCCAGGGTGCATGGGGGCAACTTCCGCGCTTCACGGCGGGCCCGGTTTAGGCACTGGATGGCGCACAAACTCGCTTACTGGATTGAGCAGTACGGGGCGCTTGGCTGCGTCGGCTGCGGCCGCTGCATGACCTGGTGCCCCACCGGGATCGACATCACCGTAGAACTGGAGGGATTGCGCGGTGAACGATAGCACCCTGCCCCGGCAAGGGGTCATCAGCTGGCTGAAACAGGAGACCAAGGACACCTTCACCCTGAGCATCGTTTTCGCCGACCAGGCACAAACGGGATTCCTCCGCTTCATTCCTGGCCAGTTCAACATGCTGGCGGTTCCCTACTTGGGCGAAGCGCCAATCTCGATCAGTTCTGCCCCTGACGACCGCGAACTGACCCACACCATCCGGGTTGCCGGTGACGTCACCGCGGCCCTGTCCCGGCTGAAAAGCGGAGATCGGCTCGGGATCAGGGGCCCGTTCGGTAACGGCTGGCCGTTGCCTGAGATCGAGGAGTGTGATCTTCTCCTCATCGCCGGTGGTCTTGGCATCGCGCCGCTCCGATCGGTGATCCGACATGTGATGGCGCACCGGAACTGCTGCCGGAAGCGGCCTCTGCTTCTCTATGGCGCCAAGACCCCCAAGGAGATCCTTTTCAGGAATGAAATCCCGCGCTTTCGCCAGGTGTTCGACATCCTCCTCACCGTAGACCGGGCCGACCCTCAAGAACACTGGCGGGACCCAACCGGCACAGTCGGTCAACTCCTGGAGACGACCAGGTTCGACCCTTTGACGGCGGTAGCCTTTATTTGCGGGCCGGAAGTCATGATGACCGGGGTAGCGCAGCAGTTGCTCCGCCGTGGAGTGCCGCCGGAAAAGATCTTTGTCGCCCTGGAGCGACACATGAACTGCGGCACCGGCATCTGCGGCCACTGCATATTCGGTCCTATACTGGTCTGCAAGGACGGACCGGTCTTCCGCTATCAGGATATCCGCCAGTTTCTCGGCGTCAGGGAGCTCTGAATGGCAAAACCGAAACCAACCATCGGCGTCTTTAAACTCACATCCTGCGACGGCTGCCAGCTCAGCATCATTAATTGCCCGGAGTTGCTGGAGCTGGTCCGCCTCTTCGACCTTAGCTATTTTCGCGAGGTTCTCGACCGGCAATTCAAGGGCGGGATCGACATCGCCTTTGTCGAAGGGTCGGTTTCCACCGACCGGCAGCTGCGGGAGCTGATCGCGATCAGGGAATCGGCGCGGATGCTGGTCACCATCGGCGCCTGCGCCACCGCTGGCGGCATTCAGGCGCTCCGTAACTGGGCCAGTTTTGCCTCTTACAAGGAGCGGGTCTACCCTGCCCCGGAGATGATCGAGGCACTCTCCGTCTCCACCCCAGTTTCGCAGCACGTCTTTGTCGATTTTGAGCTGTGGGGGTGCCCAATCACCAGCGGTGCCATCGTCGAGGTGCTCGGCTCGCTACTGGTGGGGAGGCGTTTGCACTTCGCCGATTACAGCCTCTGCCTCGAATGCAAGATGAATGGCACTATTTGTCTCCTCATCGACAGGCAGGAGCCATGCCTCGGGCCGGTGACCCGGGCTGGGTGCAACGCCCTCTGCCCCGCCCTTGATCGCCCCTGTTACGGCTGTTTCGGACCGCGGGAAGACTCGAACATCCCAGCGCTGCGGGCCAGATTTGCCGAACTTGGCATGGACCAGCGGGGCTTCACCGAGCTATTGGACCGGATGAACAGTTACGCCTACCGGAGGGAAGAACTTGAGCAGACGGATTAGGGTCGAGGGTTTGTCCCGCATCGAAGGGGAGGCCGGTTTCACGGTGGAGCTCAAAGACGGGATCGTCACCAGGGTCGAGCTGAAGGTCCGCGAAGTGCCCCGCTTTTTTGAGGCACTGCTGGTGGGGCGCTCGCCCCAGGACGTCATCGACTTTACCGCCAGGATCTGCGGCATCTGCCCGGTGGCATACCAGTTGACCGCCGCCCTCGCTCTGGAAAGCCTCGGAGGGATCAGCATCCCCCCGGAGACCAGAAGGCTGCGCCGACTCATCTATCTGGCGGAATGGATCAGCAGTCACGCCGTCAGCGTGTTTCTGCTGATGGGGCCCGATTTTTACGGAATCCCCTCCGCCTGGGGCGATCCCCGCTATCTGGAGCATCTGCAGCGCGGTCTCACTCTGAAACTGTGTGCCGACCAGCTCATCGCCCTCCTCGGCGGCCGGCCGATCCACCCGGTAGCGATCCGGATCGGCGGATTCTCTGCCACCCCCACCCGCGAGGCCCTGACCACACTTGCGCCAGCTCTCAAGCTTGGCTATACGAGTTCGCTGGAGGCCCTGCAGTGGGCCACTGCCCTCCCCTTCCCTTTCCAGGAGGAGGATGATCAGGAGTGTACCTATCTTGCCCTCAGCCATCCCACTGAATACCCGCTGTTTGCGGGGGTGCTCCGCACCAGCCGGGGCCAGACCTTCGCCATCCCGGCGAGCCTGGACGCCATCGAGGAATTTCAGGCCGGCTATTCAACCGCGCTCCATGCGCGACTGACCGACGGTGGTGCAACCTACCTGGTCGGCCCCCTCGCCCGACTCAACCTCAACCACCGACTGATTCCGACCGAGATCCTCGCCAAGCTCAGGGAAGGGGGCTTCGAACTCCCCTTCACCCGCCGGCTGCACGCCATTGTCGCCAGGTGTGTGGAGCTGGCCGTCTGCTTCCACGAAGCAGTCCGCATCGTCGATGAGTACCAGCAAGCCTCTGCTCCGTTTGTGCCAGGGGCACTACCTGCCGGGATAGCCAGCTGGGCTACCGAGGCGCCACGCGGGCTGCTGCTCCACTGCTACGAGCTGGACGAGACGGGCCGGGTCGCGGCTTGCCGGCTGGTCCCCCCCACCTCCCAGAACCTCGCCATGCTGGAAGCCGATCTCCGGGCCTATGTCACGGCCCATGCCAACCTCGCCACTCCAGCACTCAAGCGCGGCATCGAACGGCTGATCCGCAGCTACGACCCGTGCATTTCCTGCTCGGTCCACCTGCTGCGCGGCTGACTGCACCGCACCAGGAAGCGACCTGCCGCAGACCAAGCTTTACTGCCACCCCAGCATCGCCCATTCCCTGCGCATTTGCAACCCTTCTCCGCCCCAAGACAGTGCCCCCCAAGGAGCAGGGATATTTATTGGACTTAAGCAGACGGCTCGGGTAAAATTGTTTCCTTTAACAGGCTGTTGAAAAACTTAGCGAGGAAGGCCAGATGCAAGGCGCACGGAGCGCAGCGCCCGAGACATATCAATTAGATAGGCGAGGGAGTGAGCACCGCGCAACGCAGCAGATGGCCTCCGCAGTAGTTTTTCAACAGCCTGTAAGCCAAAGGAGAACCTATCTATGCAATTGCTTAAACACCGATTCGGCGCGCTCTATATCCTGTTCGCCATGCTGCTCGTCTTTTCCTTCGTCATCCGCACCATCCTGCTGGTCAAGGCACTCCCCGGCATGGATCTGACGCTGGTGCTATTAGTGAAGATCTATGGGGTCGGCCTCTTTTACGACTGCGTGACCTTCAGTTATTTTGCCATCCCCTTTGCCCTCTATCTGACCCTGGCGCCGGAGCGGCTCTTCACCAGCCGCTGGCAGAAGCCGATGGTATATCTGGTGGCCTTTGTCGTCATCTACGCCCTCCTCTTCGACGTTGCCGCCGAGTTTCTGTTCTTCGACGAATTCGGCACCCGCTTCAACTTCATCGCCATCGATTACCTCATTTACACCCGGGAGGTGATCGGCAACATCAAGGAATCCTATCCGCTCTACTGGATCCTCGGCGGCCTGCTGCTGCTCGCCACCGGGATTTTCTTCGCGCTGCGCCGCTATCTGGACCTTGCCCTGACCGGCCGCAGCACCTTGCGGCAGCGGCTCAAAACCGCCGGCATCTTCGCAGTCCTCCCCCTCCTCTCCCTGGGCTTGGTGGACCTCTCCTATGCCACGATTTCCTCCAACAGCTATGCCAACGAGCTCGCCTCCAACGGCATCTACGACCTGATGGCCGCCTTCCGCAACAACGAACTCGACTACCGGAAGTTTTATGTCGCCAAGGATGACCAGCTGGTCCTGGCCCGGCTCAAAGAGTTGCTGCACGAGAAGAACAACCACTTTGTCAGCGACGACCGGCAGGATATCCGCCGCAGCATCACCAACCCGGGGCCGGAACACCGGCTCAATCTCATCGTGATTGTGGAAGAGAGTCTCAGCGCCCAATATCTGGGGACCTTCGGCAGCAAAGAAGGGCTGACCCCCAACCTGGATAAACTGGCCGGCGAATCGATGCTGTTTACCCACCTTTACGCCACCGGCACCCGGACCGTGCGAGGACTGGAGGCGATCACTCTCGCCATCCCCCCCCTCCCCGGCACCTCCATCGTCAAGCGCCCCAACAACGGCGATTTTTTCTCCTGGGGTTCGGTGATGCACGACAAGGGGTATGACAACCGCTACGTCTACGCCGGCTACGGCTATTTCGACAACATGAACGCCTTTTTTGCCGGCAACGGCTTCAGCATCGTCGACCGGCAGAATTTCAGCAAAGACGAGATCACCTTTGCCAACGCCTGGGGGGTATGCGACGAAGACCTGTTCCGCAAGGTGATCAAGGAAGGGGGAGTGTCCCATCAGGCGGGGCGGCCGTTCTTCAGCATGGTCATGACCACCTCCAACCACCGGCCATTCACCTATCCCGAGGGGAAAATCAACATCCCCTCCCTGACCGGCGGCCGGAACGGCGGGGTTAAATACGCCGATTACGCCATTGGCAAATTCCTGGAAGAAGCCCGCAAGCAGCCCTGGTTCAACGACACGATCATCGTCATCGTCGCCGACCACTGCGCCGGAAGCGCCGGCAACACCGAGCTGCCGGTAAAAAACTATGAGATCCCTCTGTTCGTCTACGCCCCGGCCCATCTGAAACCCCAGCGGATTGACACCATGTTGAGCCAGATCGACATCGCCCCCACCATCCTCGGTCTGCTCAATTTCAGCTATCAGAGCCGGTTCATCGGCAAAGATATTCTGAAGATCGATGCCAGCCAGCAACGGGCGTTCATCTCCACCTATCAGAAGCTCGGATTTATCAAGGACGACCAGCTGGTGGTCATCGGCCCGCAAAAATACCTGCGGGAGTATACCTTCTCCCGGCAGGACGGCAAGGTCCAGGCGATCAAGCCGCAAGAGCGCTATGTGGACGACATGCTCGCCTACTTCCAGGGGACCAACTACATCTACAAAAACCGCTTGAACCGCCTCAAGTAACCGACAACCACCGGTGTCTAGACGGACAAAGCCGCCAGCTTATAAGCTGGCGGCTTTGTCATATGTAACGCCTCTATTGATGCGTAGTTAGGGGCTCCTATTTGGCCGGGATATTGAACAGCATCCCGCTGTTGCCGCCACCCATAACGTCGGGCATCTTGCCGTTCCATTTGTCGATGGCAGCCCGCTGCAGTTTCATCTGCTCCCACTGGATCAGGCGCGGATCGATCGACGAGGCGAGCGCCCGGTTTGCCGCGGCCTCCCCCTGCGCGATCGCCACCCGTTTCTTGGCTTCCGCCGTTGCCTGGCGCAGCTCGTTTTCCACCCGGATCGAGTTCTGGATTGCCTGGGTCTTGGCATTCACCGCCTCCAGCAGCGCCTGGGGAGGTCGCAGTGCGCCGATGGCGCCGAATTGCTGGATGCTGATCCCGTATCGCGAGACGCTCTCGTTGATCTGCTTCCCCACCCGACCTAGAAATTCCTCCTTCTTCGGCCCATTGATCTCGTCGAAGGTGTATTCGGAGCCGACCTGACTGATGATGTTGCGGGTGGTATCACGCATGAAGCCGTGGGTGAACTGGCGGATATCGTCGGCGCGGAATTCGGTGTAGAATTCCGGCACCTTGCTGGCCGCCAGGATGTAACTCACCGCCGCATCCACGTTGACCGGCACCGAATCCTTGGTGTTGAAGGTCAATTCTTCGTTGACCGGGTTCCCCTCATGGGTATCGTGGGTCCAGGCGACCCGCTGAACGAAGGTCGGGTACGCGACCACCCGGGTGATGATCGGGGAATAAAAGACCAGCCCGGTAATCAGGTTTTCCTTGCTGACGCCACGGCCGGCGCCGAGCTTGTTGATCTTGATCCCGGTGTAGCCTGGCTCGATCATCTTGAAGCGGAACAACACCGGGCCGATGATGAACAGGATGACAAAGATGACCACGGCGCCAACGATCATCCGCTTGAGTGCTGCTGTTTTGTCCGACCAATTACTCTCTAACCCCATACTTCCTCCTGACATTGAATTGAATTACGGCATGTACGTTACGGCTTCTGCTCCCCATCGCTCCCCGGTTTCAGCTCCTTATCCAGCTCCCGGTTGTGGTCATCGTTCTTGTTGAGGCTATTGTCCACGCCCTTCCGGATCGCCTTGCCGTCATAACCGACAGCCGACGCCCCCTCCAGCTTCTTGGTCTCCGCACGCCCCTGATCCTTCTCCCCGTTTTGGGGTTGGCTTGAAGAGCTACACCCGGCGAGGAGTGCGACGATGGTACAAAGCATTACTATCCAGCTGTTCATGGTGTTATCCTTTCCTTTTTGATAGTCGCCCTGCAGCAGGGCTCGCTGCTCGACCGTTCCTACCCACTTACTGCTTCCCTAATCGGCTTTCCTCGCAATACCTTTATCATAATAATAGTCGGCACCGCAAACACTGAGAGTACGACAATACCCATGACGGTGCCGATAACCTGAAACGTCGCCTGCGCCGATCCTTGAACGTTTCCAGGCCCGGCCATACCCGTCATGTTTGTCCAGGAGATGAGCCAGAAGATGCCGAAACCGACAAGATACAGGAGCCCCAGCCACGAGACCGTCTCAAGTGCAGTTCTTGCCCATGCTCGCAGCTTCAGGAACTGAACCCCCGCAAAGATGACAAAGGCGCCAAATACGATCTGCAGCAGAGCTATAATCCCGAAATATTCAAACACGACCGCCATCAGGCGAAACTGGGCCGGCGCATTCGGAGGGAACTGCATACGCCCGCCGCCCATCTGTTGCATTGCCGTAAAGGTGATAAACCCCATGCCGCCCGAAAATACCATTAATGCTGCAACCGCTATAAAAAGCCAGCCAATAACTTTAACCGCTGTCGGCTTTTCCGCCGCGGGTATCCCTGGAGTGACGCCAATCCCCAGTTCACGGGCCCCCTTCTCTTCCTCCAGCATTTTCTTCCGTTCCTGTGCCTTCAGGAATTTTTCTACGACAACGCCACACTTCGGGCAGATCTGGAATGAGCTGTGGGGATCGGTACCATATTGACAGGCAGGGCATACATGGACGGCTGGATTCGAAGCGCCAGCAGATCGACGAACCAAAAAACGGTTTTTACACTTGGGACAGCTGACAGAGGTACCTTTGTCAGGGATTTTTGCTTCGTCCATGGCACCAGAGGCGCCACAACCGGGGCATTGGATGTGCATTAAAACCTCCATTTTAGATGTGTATAGAATAAGGGGAAAATTTACTGACTAAAATAGTCTGTCCCCTTTTTCGGCTCGGCCTTCCCTGAAAAATAGACGATCCAGACCATGCTCGAAAAAAATGTGCAGATTACCATCAGGCCATTGAGCACCAAAAACCAGCTTTTCCTTTCTTGAAATAGCATGGCGATGCCCGCCCCCATAAAAGCCAACCCCAGACAACTGACAGTCCAGTGGCGCGGATCATTGAGGATGCTGGCATTGTTCCTCGTTGGCGTATAAGCAATAGCGCCCATTGAAAAGAGTACAGCCAGGGTGCCCAAAAATATAAACATCACACTTACCAAGCTGGGAATTTTCTTCGGCATGTTCTGTCCTCGATATTCGCCCTTCGGCAGGGCGCGTTTCTGGTTGGCAATTACGGCAAGTGAATGTCCAAAAGTCAAACCTGAGACACCGATGCTGGCGCAGTCCCATTTCCCCTCAAAAGGCAGTCATCCCTTTCGCCTCTTTGCTGTATCTTTACTTCTCTTCTCAATCTGATCACGCCACTCTTCCAACGCCACAATGTCATTCAGTAGTTCATCAGGTTCAGGCACGGCAACACCGCCCAGGAGTGCCATGTCATGCGCGTAATTCGAGCACTTCGTCATGCCGGCATCCACTTGGACGTAGTCGCTGTCATCAACGACGACTTCTGCCAGCCGCTGTGTTTCTACTCCTTTGCGGAAGCGTAGGACTACCTTTCGGAACAGTACCTCCTCGACGGCGCGCTCCCAAGCCATGCGCAACCGAGAGTATGCATCGACAGTCTGTCGCCGGCATTCCTGTTCTTCACCAGCCTTGTACAGCTTTGCGATGAGCTGATATTGCGCATTCAGTGCACCAATCCGCTTGGTAGCGCTCTTACCCTCGAATGGCAGATCTGGATAGGCAACACCATACCCCTCTGCCCGACGCGTCAGGCTCTGCGTGGTGATTGGTACTCCGGCTGACTCTGCTTCCTCCGCCAGAATGCATAAGAAATAGATGTCATGCGTAAATACGATGACTTGGCGATGGGTAGCTTCGATCGCCAAGAGCCTAGCGACACGCTCGCGCCTGCGATGATCGAGCGAGGACACTGGATCGTCGAAAACGATGCCACCTTTGCCACGGCTCAGACCGACTTCGGCCAAGAAAGAGCCAATAGCGATGGCACGCTGCTCCCCCTCGCTGAGAATGTCGCCTGGGCTGCGGCTTTGTGGCAGCTCCAGCTTCAGCTTGTGCAAAGCCTTGCCTTTGTCCGAACGGCTTTGCAGGGACACTCTGAGCTGACCGACGCCTAGCGCCTTGAACTCGCGGTTGAGTGCTTCGGCCAGCTCCTTAGACACTACTTTTTCGGTCAGTTCCGATGACTTAAGGGAAATGGCATTGGTCTTGACGGCGGACAGACACTGCGTGAGCTTGGCATGGTGACTAAGCCTTGACACTGCTGTGACGACGGCTTCTTTAATCTGGTTGAGCCGGACCCGCACATCGAACTCGCCGAACTGCATTTGCAGCGCGGCGCGAGTTTTTTCGTCTGAAGCTTTCTCCAAGATTTCGGCGTCGGCGTTCAGTTTGTCAGCAAGCGCTTGGAGTCGCGCAACTGGACTGACCAATTCTCTATCGGCGCAGCCCCACTGATGTGACACCATGGCCGCTTTGATAGCCTCGTGGCGAGCGACCAGTGCCTGCTCGAAAGCACGTGCATCCGCAGCGAGCTGCGGGGCCATGGCCTCGATCTCACTATAAGTCACGTCATCAAGATTCAGAGTCAAGACGTGCGCAGCAAAAAGTCTGTACTCTGCGTCCAGTGCGGCGCGACGCTCTTGAGCGGTCCTTTCTGCTTCTTGCTGAATAAACGCTTCGAACCGTAGCAAGCGCGCGGCGCCTTCAGCGAGAGGTTGCTGGCATAGAGGACATGGAGCATCCGCACCCAACTCAGGAAACGACTTGTCGGGATGAGATTCGAGCGCAAATTTACGGGCAGCCTCGAACAGTTCTCGCCACGCTTCGCCACCAGTGCCCAACAGCAGGTTCTCGCCTTCCTCAAATTGTTGGGCGGCTAGCGCTGCCGCAACCTGCGCAATGCTAAAACTGTCAGACAAGCCACTCAGCTTGGTAACCACCGACTGGTCAACCAAGGCGCCTTTGCTGGTCGCATTCGCGGCAATAGTGGCGATGCGACGTGCGCGCAAGCGCAACTGAGAGGCTTTCTCTTTCGGGTTGTTCTCTTTCAGGCTCTTGTCCAGCTCAGCATGCTGGACCAGCTCTTCAGGTGTCAGTGTAGCCAGTGCTTCGATCTGGGCAGTCGTAGTCTTGGCAGACAACGTCGCAATCAGCTTGCCGACAGCAGTATCGCCTTTCAAATGCGCAAATGCCGTTAGATCGACGGCATACAGGACTTGCTCTGTTTCGATCATGGCTTTCAGCTGCCTGCAGACCTTCGCCAGTCCTTCAAAGACATCAAGCCCATACGGAACGTAGGAGAAGTCATCTTCATTATCGAGGTAGGCGCGTGCACAGCGCGAGTCGAATATCGACAGAGACGACAACTCGGAGGGTGCCGTTTTGCCGTTGGTCCAATGTACGTCCTTCGTTACTCCATTGACTGCAATTTCGAAGTCGGCTTCAGCAACACCGACCATGCCGGCAGGCAGATTGGCGTTCGGATGAATCGGCTCCATCTGGTCGCGGGCGCGGCAAGCCCGTTTGAGCACACGCGAATAGCCGGATTTGCCCGAACCATTGTCCCCATAGATAACCGTAAGCCCGGTGCTACCGAAGGCCAAACGCTGATTTTCCGCAATCGCGTTGACATGTCGCATATTCTCCATGGCCAGCAACACAACATGCATCGAGGCTAGTTCCGGCACTGGAATCTGATCGGCTGTTAGCGGCTTAGGGGTACGCTCCTTAGGGTCAGGGATGCCATGCGCAGCCTTGAGCAACGCAAACAAGTCGTTTAGGTCGTCAGTCGCGAGTGTCTGTTTTGCCAACAGACGTGCGATGGCATCGCTTTGCCATTGTGGAAGCCCGTCAGCCCATTTCAATATTTCTTGGAGTATCGCCATGCTGCGCGTCCTAACGTTCTATTAGTTGGGAGGTGCCTTTTATGTGATTATCAGGTTCCAAAATGCCAACTTGAGCCCCACCAAACAACAAAAGCCGCCCAGCCTTTGAATTGGCCCGCAGCGGCTTTCAGCATCATCTTATAAATCCCGCCATTTCGACTCTCCCCACGACAGAAAAACTGCCTCAATGTAACCGATATGGGGGCGAGGGTCAATTTTTCTAATGTTATAACAGAAGGTCACGGCTATTGCCGTAACCTTCTGTTTTTATTGGCGCGCCCGGACAGATTCGAACTGCCGACACCCTGGTTCGAAGCCAGGTACTCTATCCAGCTGAGCTACAGGCGCATGCGTGGTGTAGTGGTGCAGGGTTGAACCTGTCCACTTTGCGGTTACCTGCCGCTCCCGTTCTCTTCGGTTGAGATCGCGGAGCGAGTCTCCAGGGCCAGGTCCAACATTTCAACATTTTTCAAGAAACAGAGCGAAGAATACCGGTCTCGCTTTAGCAATCGCCAAATCCCGGAGGCCATCTCCTTACCCACCAAAAAACCGCCCAGCCTTTGAATTGGCCTGCAGCGGCTTCCAACATCATCTTCTAAATCCCGCCATTTCGACTCTCCCCCATGACAGCAAAACTGCCTCAATGTAACTGAAATGGGGGCGGGGGTCAATTTTTATAATGCAATTGTAAATTCAATTATGAAGGATGAATTATGAATGATGAAAATACTTCCCAGTACATTCAAAATTTACCGGACTGTAGTGACATTTTCACCCAAAATATTTCTCTGATTGAAGCCAGACCATGAGCCCCGTCTGATGCGTCGTCAGCTGTGCCGCTGTTTCTCGCAGAAGGCGTACTGAAGCCCGACAGTCAAGATCGAATCGGTACTTCTTATCCCTACCGGCGGGTTGTTGACGTATTCGAGAATGTCAGCCAATTCCAACCTTAAAACCTGATGGGTATATATAATGTGTGTCAATTCGCGGTTGTACAGCGAAATTGTGGCAGGGTTGAAACATGGTATACTGAAACAACTCGAAGGTCTCCGGCAGCAACACTTACCTTCTTGAAACTTTCTGGCTAAAGCTAAAGACCATTTGCCACGATAATATGATCATTTCCGCAGTGGCAGCCCGCATGACGGTTCGGACAGGCGAACGGTCATGCCCCTGCATAGGAGGTATCCGCATGTTGCACCTGAGACTGCTGTTCATTGCCTGCCTCGTCCTAACGTCTGTGCCAAGTCTTGCGGCGGATGACGGCTACGGCTACCCGATTCAGGGTTCGTATGAAGCCACCATACTCGGGACGCCGGCAAGCCTCATGCCCGAGTTTCCCGCAAAGATGCGCACCCGGCAGCTTGTGCTCGATGTCATCCCGGACCGGCAGAGACCGCCGATTTTCTTCTACGACACGGGGCTGCGCTGCACCTTCGCCTACCAGAAGCAGAAGGCGCCGCTGGTCTTTCTGATCGCCGGCGCCGGCTCCAGCGACCGGGCTCCCAAGCTTTTGACCATGATGAAAGCCCTCTACCAGGCCGGCTTCCACGTCATCACCCTGCCGTCGCCTTCCCATGCCAACTTCATTATCTCCGCCTCGCAAAGCAGCATCCCCGGCGATCTTACCGAGGACGCGGCTGATCTGTACCGGGTGATGGAGACAGCCTGGAAGCAGGTTGAGGGCGATATCGAGGTGTCCTCATTCGACCTGTGCGGTTATAGCCTGGGAGCTAGCCAGGCAGCCTTCGTGACGAGGCTTGACGAGGAACGCCGAGTCTTCAACTTCCGCAAGGTACTCATGATCAACCCCCCGGTAAGCCTCTACAATTCGGTGACAAGGATCGAGGACATGCTTAAGCAGATCCCCGGAGGGCCCAAGAAGCAAGGCATCTTTTTCAACAAGATGCTGTCAAAGTTCAGCCAGTTCTATCGCTATGGCAACTTCGTCGCCATCAACGATGATTTTCTTTACTCGATCTACGCGGAGCGTCTTTTCTCCCACGAAGAAACCGCCGGACTGATCGGGCTCACCTTCCGCATCAACCTGGCCGGCATGATCTTCTCCTCCGACGTGATGACCAATAGCGGCTATGTCGTGCCGAAGAACCGGGTCTTGAGTCCCACCGATTCCCTTTCCGACTATTTCCTGGTCTCCACCCATTTGAGCTTCTTCGACTATTTTAACGAGTATTTCTATCCCTACTTCCAGAAGCGGCGGCCGGGACTCACCAAGCAGGAGCTCATCAACTCCCAGAGCCTCACCAGCATCGAGGGGTATCTGAAGTCATCTGCCAAGTTCGGCGTAATGACTAACGAGAACGACTTCATCCTGACCAAGGCGGAGCTTGACTACCTGCGGCAGCTCTTCGGCGAGCGGGCCAAGATCTACCCGCGCGGCGGCCATCTGGGGAACCTCGAGTACAAAGAAAACCTGGACTACATGGTCGCTTTTTTCAAATGAAAGTAAATCAGGTTGATAGACTGAAGTTTAAGGAGGGTGCCACGATGACTGATACCCGATGCCGAACCTGCCGGATAATCCTCGCCCTGATGCTGTCGCTGTCTCTTGCCGGGTGCGCCGCGAACAGGGTTAACACCCTGGCCGAGGTGCCGCCGATGCATTCGATAAGCGAGTTCAGGGATCAGCGCTTCGCCGACGTAGCGGATCCTTGGGAAGGGTTCAACCGGAGCATGTACCGGTTCAACTTCTACTTCGACAAATACCTCTTCCTCCCCGTGGTGAACGGCTACGAATTCGTTACTCCCACCTTCCTCCAGGAACGGGTCTCCGGTTTCTACAACAACCTCGGGGAAGTCCGAAATCTCACCAACAGCTTTTTCCAGCTAAAGGGGACGGAGTCCGTGACGACGCTTGGCCGTTTCGTGACGAACAGTACCGTGGGCCTTGGCGGCATGTTCGATCCAGCCACCAAGTTCGGACTGGCGCGGCACGACGAGGATTTCGGCAAGACCCTTGGCTACTGGGGGTCAGGCTCCGGGCCCTACCTGGTGCTCCCGATCTTCGGCCCCTCGTCCCTGCGCGACACGGGGGGTCTCGCCGTGGACAGCGGCATCAGTTACGGGATCTACACTGCGATCGATCCATTTGGAAACTCCGACGAAGGTTTCGCCATCAGCTCTGGGATAACGACCCTGGATGCCATCGACGCGCGGCATCAGCAGAGTTTCCGCTACTATGAGAGCGGCTATCCCTTCGAGTACTACATGGTCCGCTTCTTCTACCACGAGAAGCGCGAAATCGAGTCGGGCAAGCCTCTTCCCGCAGAATGACAGACTGAAGACTGTAAGGAATAAATAATAAGCCATCCATAAATTCAGGGCATTTGAATTGGGTGACTACGTATCGCTGTTTATTTTCTTGAATAACCATCAGTCTTCAGCCTTCAGCCTCAAACCCTGAGTAGTTACAATCGCGAAAGAAAGCAGAATTAATGCAGACATTGATCGACCTTTTCGCGACGTTTGAAGCGCTGGGTAACAAATCCGCCTTTGTGAACCGCACCGGCGTGCGACGGATCAAAGTTTCCTATCAGGAATTACACAATCTTGCCCTGAAGATGGCAAACCTCCTGGCGCAAAGCGGCGTGGCACCGGGGGACAGGGTGCTCATCTGGGGGCCCAACTCTTCCTGGTGGGCGGTAGCCTATTGGGGCATCATCATCCGCGGCGCGGTCGCCGTACCGGTGGACTTCATGTCCGATCTGGCGCGTGCGGATTCCATCCGCAGCCTCACTAAAGCCAATGTCGTTATGCAGAGCCGATTCAAACCCGAGCGGATGACGGCCGCCACTTCGATACTCCTGGAAGACCTTCAGTACCTGCTCGAAGACACTCTGCCGATCGGCGAGCTAGCATCTGCGGTACCGGAAGATACTGCGCAGCTCATCTATACGTCCGGTACTACCGGCAATCCGAAAGGGGTCATCCTTAGCCACAAAAACCTGATCGCCAACATGACCCAGATAAACCGGCAGGTACCGATCATCACCTCCGAGTTCAGCTTCCTCTCCCTGCTCCCGTTATCCCACATGTTCGAGCAGATGGGTGGCTTTTTCACTCCGCTCTACCGTGGCGCGACTATCGTATATCTGCGCACCCTCAAACCCTCCGCGATCATGGAAGCGCTGAGCGAGGAGGACATCTACGTCATCATCTCCGTTCCCCGCCTCATGCAACTGCTAAAAACGACCATCGAGAGGGAACTTGAGGAAAAATACCTCTTCGGAGTGTTCCAGTACATGACGCAGCTCGCAACAAAGTTTCCGAAAGGGGTACGCCGGGTACTCTTTTTCCCGGTACAGAAAAAGTTCGGCCGAAATTTCACCGTCTTCGTCTCAGGTGGCGCACCCCTGGACCCGGAGGTGTTCAATTTATGGCGCAGCATGGGATTCACGGTCCTAGAGGGGTATGGACTCACCGAAACCTCGCCAGTACTATGTGTCAACACCATGGATCGTCAGGTGGCAGGTTCGGTCGGTCCGCCTCTGCCGGGGGTTCAACTGAAAATCGAGGAGAAGGAGGTCTTGGTACGCGGAGACAACGTCTTTACCGGCTACTACGAGAACGATCAGGCAACCAGCGACGCCTTCACGAAAGACGGCTGGTTTCGGACCGGCGACCTCGGGGAGATCGGCCCGGACGGCTGGCTCAACATCAAAGGAAGGGGGAAGGAGCTGATTGTAACCGGTTCGGGGGTCAACGTATATCCCGACGAACTGGAAGCGGTGCTGAACAAGATCGCTGGGGTAAAGGAGTCGTGCGTCATCGGCGTCGACAAGGGCAGGGGGGAAGAGGTGCACGCCGTGCTGCTCCTGGACGGAAGCGACATAGCTCCAGAAGAGATAATCGGTGAGGCGAACAAGAGTCTGGATGCGCTGCACCAGATTACCGGCTACACCGTATGGAGCAAGCCGGAATTTCCCAAGACCACGACACTCAAGATCAAGAAGTTCGCGGTTAAGGAGGCGATAAAAAAAGGTCCGGAGGGAGGTGAGGCAACCGTCAGCCAGGACAGCCTGCTCAACATGCTTGCCAAGGTGACCGGTACCAGCTCCGCGCAGATCCGCGAGGACTCCCTGCTTGTGACCGACCTGGGTCTTACCTCCATCGACAGGCTGGAACTGGTTAGTTTCCTGGAACAGGAATACCGCCTCGATATCGAGGACTCCCAGATTGGGCCGCAGACTCGAGTCTCGGACCTGCGCCTGATCATCACTAAACGCGAAAAGCTAACCCAGCGCGACCATTTCCGGTTCTGGACAAATGCCCGCTTCTTCAGGGGGGTTCGGATGGCCTGGGACGCGGTATTCCACTACCCCCTGTTTCGAAGTTTTGCCACTCTTGAAGTGCTAGGGATTGATGAGCTGGAACAGCTGGATGGACCGGTTTTTTTCGTGGCCAACCATTTAAGCTACCTGGACCAGCCTGCCGTCATGTTTGCGCTCCCAGCGAAGATTCGCTATCGTAGCGCCACCGCCGCCTGGGAAGAGTTCTTCTTCGGAGAGTACCATGGGGTCAATCGATTTTTGAGACGCTTATGCTACGAGTACGGCACCTTGCTGATCAACCTCTTTCCTCTGCCCCAGTCACAAGGGTTCAGTGGCTCTCTCAAATACATGGGAAGGCTCGCCGATGCTTGCGTTAACATTCTGATCTTCCCTGAAGGGGGGCATTCCAAGGACGGAAAAATGCAGCCCTTCCAGCTGGGTCTTGGTATCATGGTCAAGGAGTTGGGGATTCCGGTAGTCCCGATAAAAATCAGCGGGACCGAACAGGTCCTTCCGCCCGGGGCGAGTTTTCCAAAACGGGGCCATGTGACGGTAACCTTTGGAAAGCCGCTCCGGTTTCGCTACGAGGAGCCGGCAGAGATCGTGGAAAAAACACGCCAGGCGGTGGAAAAACTTTGAAAAGCAGGCTGAATCAAATTGGAGGATATGCCGTATAGATGCCGGGCCAATCCCGCTCCCCTACCGTCGCTACGCACTAGGACTGGAAGGTCTCCGGTAGCATAGAAGGGAACAAATCATTCTGACGTGAAAGAGCAGAAAATGGGCCAGCATACGGACTGGCCCCGAATCAACGTGCAGGTTACCGCTATTTGCTGAATGTGCCGTTATGATATTCCTCAAAAGCGATGCGCAGCTCTTTGCAGGTGTTCATGACGATCGGCCCCTTCCAGGCAACCGGCTCGCCCAAGGGGGAAACCGGACAGCGTTAGATCAGTGCACCACACTGGAGCTTCCCTCCTCCACCGGTGCCGGGTAGGTTACCCGCTCTCCATGGATCTCGGCCATCGGTGTAATGGTATGGGGTTTGGCACTTTTCGAGGTGTAGATATCCATGACATCAACGCCGCGTACAATCAGGGCATCGCCGATGAGGGAGCGGTGGCAGCGCCAAGGGACCGCTTCGGCGCACATGATGACAGTAGTCTTCTCCCTGGCCAGCTCAACGAGCTTCGTCACGGCTGCGACAAACTCCGGCGTCTGCATGTAGTCGGCAAAGCCACGGAAGGAAGCGTTGTGCCAGCCGGTGTTGAGGGAGTCGGCGCGGGTGCGGCGTAGCCCTCCAAGCTCTTTCATGTGCCGGTAACCGATGCGGCGGTTACGCAGAAATGTGCCCAGCGTGTCGTGGTTGAATTGGGGATTATGCCGGGAACGGGGGATGCTTCGCACATCCACCAGCCGTTCGATGCCGTACGCCCGCAGCAGCCCGACAAAGTCGTCGAGGCTGCGAGTCGAATGCCCCACGGTATAGACTGTTAACTGAGTGTGCAATGCTTGCGCTTTCATAATTGACAGCCGAATCCAATGACCTTAGGAGACTTCCCCCTTTGCTGGCAGCCTTGCTTGATAAAGTCTTTCTGAATTGGTGAAATTCAGGAACGACATGAACCGGGTTGTTCAACACATCGCAATTTTTTTGTTACCAGCTCCTATTTCGCCACTACCGGGGGAGTTCAGGATTCGGTTCGCCGCGAAACGTCCAGTAGAGGAGCAGAAGCGATGGCACGAGAATGATGACGCCGATTACAAGCACCGAGAAAAATGCCCGGAGTGTGGCGGGAGGCGCCGCCGCTGCGGCCAGGGAAAGCTGGCCGATAAGGAGGTCCGGGTACATGGCTGCCGCGAAACCGGTAATCGTCAGGGTGACGGTCCCTGCGGCTGCTATCTGCGCCCACAGAAACCGGCATCTCCAGAGCAGTATCTGGGTCGTGATCCCCGAGATCACGGACATGGCAACAAAAGGAGCCCCCTGCGAGGCAAGGAGACGACCGGCAAACAGGGGAGCATCGACCATGGCAACGGGAATCTCCACGGTGGTCAGGATGCCCAGCACCAGTCCGGCGATTATCCCCTGACGTCTGAAATCTCTCTGCAACTCACCCCCGGTGCGCACCGTCATGTAAATCGGTGCCAGGTAGGCGCAGATGGCCATTCCTACCACCCCCCCCACCAGAGTGAACGGGCCGACCCAGAACCATGGCTCGGCCTGTACCCAACCGTTTACAAAGACGATTTTTCCGGTGGCTATCGAGGTCACCGCCATCCCGAGGGCGAAGGGAGTCAGAATACTCGATACCGCGAATGTACTGGCCATAAAGGGGATGTGCTCACCCGTCTGTCTGCCGAAGTGACGGAAGGCGAAGGCTGCCCCGCGGAAGTTGATGCCGATCAGGGCGATCACCAGGGGGACGAGGAGGGTGGTAAAGAGAGCGGCAAACCCCTTCGAAAAGGCGGTGAAGAGGGTTACCACCACGAAGATGAGCCAGATGTGATTCGTCTCCCAGACTGGTCCGATGGCATGGAAAAGCCCGTCCCGCTGTTCCCGCACCCGGGGGCCGGAGGCAAGGGCGGTCCAGATGCCGCCGCCGAAGTCCGCACCGCCGAAAACTGCATACATGACAAGCCCGAGATGAACGGCCCCGGCCGCCAGGTTCTCAAGGGTCCACATGTCGTTCCTCCTGTGTCGTTTCGGTCCCCTCTCCTGCCGACGCCGGCCGCATCAACAGTTTCAGCAGCCCGGCTGTCAGCGCCAGGTAAACGACTAAAAACGTGATGAGTACGAGACTTATGCCGGTCTGCGGCGTCACCCCTTCCGCCACGCGCATGTGATCCCGGGCGATCCAGGGCTGGCGGCCGAATTCGGTGACGAGCCAACCGCTTTCCAGGGCAATCATCCCGAACGGGGAGGCAAAGAGGAGCGCGCGGAGCGGCCATTTGTCCAGCGGTACTTCCCGCCGTCTCCAGCGTAACCACCAGAACCAGACGGCTGCCGCAAGCATGATGAAGAAGGAGGCCACCATCAGGTCGAAGAAGGGGTGAACAAGTCGTGGGTCAGGGATGGTACCGGGGGGGAAGGCGTCGAGTCCCTCGACGAGGGCGTCGGAATCGCGATGGGCGAGGATGCTTAGGAGCTTAGGAATCCTGAGCCCGTACAGGACCTTGCCGGAAGCAGGGTCCGGCCAGCCGCCGATGAAGAGCGGCGCACCCCTGGTAGTGGTGAAAAGGGCTTCCATCGCCGCCATCTTGGGCTTTTGCTGATCGGCGAGGATCATGGCCGCCCAGTCTCCTGTGGCCAGCATGAGGGGAAGGGACACGGATGCAACTGCCAGGGCCATCGTCAGGGCGCGTTTGTTGTAGTCACTGCTCTGTCCGCGCAACAGGGTTGCCGCATATACGCCGGCCATGGCAAAGCCGGTGGCGACGTACGCCGCTAAGGTGCCATGCACTGCCTCATGAGCCCATGCAGGGTTGGCAAGGGCCTGAAAAGGGTGCACATCGCTAAGGGCTCCGTTTACGAGGCGGAAACCTGCGGGGGTATTCATCCAGGCGTTGGCGCTGATGACAAACACAGCCGAGGCAGCGGCAGCGACGGTGATGGGAATGGTGCAGAAAAAGAGCATCCGGCGGGAGAGACGTTGTTCGCCGTAGATATAGAGGGCAAGGAAGATCGCCTCCGTAAAGAAAGCAAACCCCTCCATCGAGAAGGGAAGACCAATGAGGGGACCGCCGAACGCCATGAAGCGGGGCCACAGAAGCCCCAGCTCAAAAGAGAGGATGGTGCCGGAGACCGCGCCGATGGCGAACAGCACCCCCGCCGGACGTATCCAGCGGCGGGCAAGCTTGTGGTAGAGATCGTCTCCGGTGCTAAGCGACAACCATTCGGCAATCATCAGCATGAGCGGCAGTCCGATCCCGATGGTCGCATAGATGATGTGGAAACCGAGCGAAATGCCCATCAAGGCGCGTGCTGAGAGAACGTTATCCATCAACTTTCCTCCATTGTCTGCACATCCTTGCCCCTAGCGGAATAGATTGATCTTAGCCAGATCGATGATTTCGTCGCCGTGGCCGCTAAGAACCGCTTTGAGCATGAAAAGGCCGAAGCCGGTCACCTGTTCAAGGCTGATCGTCGGGGGCATCATGAGTTCCTGCCTGTGGACGGAGATTTCGACCAGAGCAGGTCCGTCATGCTTGAGAGCCTGTGTGATCATCGGTCGAACCTGATCCGGTGTTTCTGCAGTCAGCCCCAGGAGGCCGGCGGCCTCGGCCATCTTTGCAAAATCCGGGTTATGCAAGTCTGTGGCGAACTCCAGGATGCCGGCCGCTTTCATTTCCAGTTCGACGAAGGCCAGGGCGTTGTTCTTGAAAACGATCAGCTTGACCGGCAACTGCAATTGCCGAAGCGAGAGGATATCGCCCATGAGCATCGCAAGGCCGCCATCACCTGACAGGGCAACGACCTGACGACCGGGATGGCTGACCTGCGCGCCAATGGCCTGCGGAAGGGCACTTGCCATTGACCCATGCGTGAAGGAGCCGAGTAGCCGCCGTTTGCCGTTCATCGTCAGGTAACGGGCCGCCCAGATCGTCGGGGTGCCCACGTCGCAACAGAAGATGGCGTCCTTGGCGGCAAGCTCGTCGAGCACTCTGGCAACGTACTGCGGATGGATGTGCTTCTCACCCGGATTCTCGGTCGCGAGCTCATCAAGGCGCTTGCGTGCCTTCTGATAATGCTCGACCGACGTCTTCAAATGCTCATCGTCTTTGGGTTCGACCAACTTCGGCAGGAGGGCGCGAAGTGTCGTCTGTGAGTCCCCCACAAAGCCGTAATCGAGCTTTGCGCGCCGGCCGAGCTGTTCGCCACGGATGTCAATCTGCACGATCGTTGCTTCCTTGGGATAGAACTGCTGGTACGGAAAGTCCGTTCCGATCATCAGCAAGACATCGCAGTTCATCATCGCATGATAGCCGGAGGAAATCCCGAGCAGGCCCGTCATGCCCACGTCAAACGGGTTGTCGTACTCGATGAATTCCTTCCCGCGCATCGCATGCACGATCGGCGCTTTCAGCCTGCCCGCGAGCTCGATCAACTCCGGGTGAGCTCCGGCACAGCCCGCTCCGCCAAGTATCGTAATCTTCTTCGACCTATTGAGAATTTTCGCCAGCTCCGCTATGTCATTATCGGCAGGGCAGATGCTCGGTTTCGGTTCCGGGAAATGCAGACGCGGTTGTTGTTCGACGGCTGCGCGTAAGCCGATGTCTCCCGGCAGGGCAATCACCGCAACACCGCGGCGCGAGGTTGCGGTTTGCATGGCAATCTCCAGGATGCGGGGCATCTGTTCGGGATGGGAAACCAGTTCACAGTAATGACTGCACTGGGCGAAGAGATGTTCCGGGTGGGTTTCCTGAAAATATCCACTGCCGATTTCATGGCTTGGAATCTGCGTCGCAATCGCCAGCACCGGGACACGACTGCGATGGCAGTCGTAGAGTCCGTTGATCAGATGCAGGTTACCCGGCCCGCAACTTCCGGCACACACTGCCAGATGCCCGGTCAGATGAGCTTCCGCTCCCGCCGCAAACGCTGCGGTTTCTTCGTGTCTCACGGAAATCCATTGGATGTCATCCCGTGTGCGGATCGAATCGGTAATTCCATTGAGGGAGTCTCCGGCCAACCCGTAGACCCTCTTCACCCCGGCTGCCACCAGGGTGTCAACGAGCAGACGTGCAACCGTTTTTTTCGCCATAATCGTCGCCTCCGCCTGTTTGGTCTCACCATCGTCTTTGTGCTGATGTAACCCTATCATCCTATCCAACGGTGTCAATGATGGGGAATTGGGGTTTGACTGTGTTGCCTTTTTTACTTGTTCCCCCATAAAAGATTATAGATCAAGGCTTGAGGACTAACGGAGCAATAATGCTGACGACGAAATCAGCTTCCTCCCAACGAGATGACTGGGGCCAGTAAAAAGTGAATCGTACCTGTTCCCCTTCGGAAAGTAGTTCGGCGGCCAGATCCACGGCCTGGAAACCCAGACCGGTATCATGGGTAGAGCTTTCAAAAGTAGTATGCCAACCATCGACACTCCAGTGACAGACCGCAGGCACCATCGTCACGATGCGCAGTATCTTGCCAACCGGCAAGGAGCGGATCTTATGGTTGAAGCACCAGATCAGACAGGAGGATTCGGTTTTGTCCACCAGATAGCGCTGGACGGTTTGTGGCGGCATGTCGAAGACCCGCCCATCGCGTAAGGAGCGGAGCAGCTTGAGATACTCGGCGTGTGCCCAGGCGAGCGGCATTGCTGAACCGGATGGCCGGCCGAAAAAGAGCTCCCGTTCCGGTATGTCCGAGACGTCCCATGTCTGCTCGGGAAGCAGACCTTCAGCACCGGCAAAGTATTCCATGGATGCCTGAAGCCTTTCTGCCTCTTTTACCCTACCAGCCGATAGTTCGAAATGCGCCCGTTCGCCGGTCAAAAGTGGCCAGGCCCGGCCAATCCCGGTACCGTCAAATGGTTCGCCATCCTCATGTTCGCCATAACCGTCGCCGTTGTAGCGGTGCCAGATGGGGCCATGAGGTATCTCCACCTTAAGCAACGCATCAACGACTTTCACCGTGTCGAGGATGCGCGGATCGTCGGCTGCGCGCAGGCCAAAACGAACCAGGGCCAGCGCGTCGGGACTTACCAGATGGCTGGCGAGGCTGCTGGCCTCCCCGGGTGCGACATTCTTTACCGGAATACTCCTTTGAAAGCGGGACACCCCCTCTTCGGTTTCGACCGGTGCAATCCGGACATAATACCCCGCGACCTTGAACTCACGACACCAATCGGTACCGGTTACGTACATCCAGCGGTCGATGGATCCGTTCCAGACGTCGGCGGTCTCGCGCAGATACGATGCGATTGACGGTTCGTGGTGCATTTCGGCCAGATCCGCCGCCGCCAAGAGCGCGGCGATTTCGGCGGCCACCGTGAATGGCGAATAGCCGGGATCTTCCTCCCAGCGGTCCTGCGGGCTCACCGGACCGTTGCGGAGCAGGTAGGTCGCGGCTTTTCGAACCATCGGCCAGAAGCGAGCCACATCGTCCGCGGCCAGTGACTTTTCGCGCCGGGCCAAGTCAACAAGAAGAACCGGCAGGGCTGTTTCGTCCATCTGGATGCCATTCCAGTAGGGAGAACCGTCCAGCCACATGTTCTGGGCCCAGTGTCCGTCACTTTCCTGCGTTGCCTGCAAATAGCAGAGGACGCGACGAACCTCCTCATGGGCGCCGGCAGCCAGAAGCCCCCCCGCCGACTCCACCAGGTCGCGCGGCCAGGCGAGGTGATAGCCCCCCAAGTCGTTGTCCCCCTTGCTGAATCCCCACGGGATTGAAAGGCTGGCGATTATCCCGCCGGGGAAATTGAAGGCCTCGTGTGCGCGCAGGACGGCCGTGCTGACCCGGTAAAAGTTTTGCCGGTCATCTGTCCGGTCTGTGTCGAGGTGCAGCAGCGTCTCCTGCCATCCCTTCCACTCTCCAACATACTCCGCTTGCGCAGCGTCGAAGCCGTCCTGGAGCGCGGCGCGGGCACGGTTCCCCGCTTCGGCGGCGTTACGTCCAAACCCCAGAGCCAATAGAAATTCTCCATTGCCCGCTTCCAGGTCCACCTCAGCCGTCAGGGCGACATTCCCGTTTTCGGCCCGCGTGTAGTCCCACGTCATCTGTTTGTGAGACGCCAGATCCTGCCAGCCGTCCGAGAATCCGACGAACCCCACGGAGCGCTTGAGCCAAGGAACGGAGCAGGCCAGAGCCAGTGCGTTCCCTTCCCGTTCTGCAATCAACAGGGGGAGGCCTTTATACTCGCCAACCCAGCCGGCATTGCCGGCGCCGTGATTGCCCAGATGCGGCGCGAGCAGCAGATAGAGGCGATAATTCGAGACCTCCCCTTTCAGGGCGATGAACCGGGTCTGCTGCAACACGGCGTCCCTTTGGGGGTCGGTCAAAATCTTCTTTTCGATACGGTAGCGACCCTGCCGGCACGTGTTGACCAAACGGAAGGCCGGCACACCTTCGGCCAGCCAGTGGACTTCGGTACTGGCATCACGTTTTTCCTCGGAGAGGAAATCCGCTCCGTCACTGACGATCAATCCCATGTCGCGCACACAGGCCTGGTCAATCCGCGGATAGTAGATCTCGTTAAATATCCCGTGGCTCAGAGTGAACCAGACACGGCTCTTGTTACTAAGGGAAGTGCCCACCGCCGACTTGGCGCTGGAGGTCCAGCGCGCCGGAATGCCCGGCCAGCCAGGAGCGTAACGATCCGGGGCATCCATAGCGTCTCCTGTTGCTGGTTTCCGTACCCGTTTCTATTCAGTCAGTTGATTGCCTGGGGGCACTAACCGCCATGGGCGAAGTCGGGATAGTCGGTCATGCCCCCATCCACGAAGATTGTGCGACCGGTCACATAGGAGGCAAGGTCCGAAGCCAGCACCACCACCAAGCGGGCGACTTCTTCCGGATCGCCGATTCGTTTCAGCGGGATCTTTTCCAGCAAGTCCTGCAGGTTCCCGGGATCGCCCCATACTGAGCGGTTGATCGGTGTCTTGATCGCCCCGGGTGCAACCGATAGCACGCGCACCCCGTGCGGAGCAGCCTCCTGGGCCAGGGTCTTGGTCAGCATGGCTACGGCAGCCTTGCTGGCGGTGTAGGCGCTGTAGCCGGACCAGGCGATCTCCTCATGCACCGAGCTGATGTTGAGGATAACGCCGCTTTTCTGCGGCACCAGCCGCTGCAGGGCTTCGCGAGCGCAATAGAAGGCTCCCAACAGGTTCACCTCGATAACTTTTCGCCACGCAGCAATATCGGTTTCCCAACCGAAGGCGCGGTCACCGTCTATGCCCGCATTGTTGACCAGAATATCAATCCCACCCCAGGCCGCTTCGATGCTTTCGAACATTTTCGCGATGGCATCGGGGTCGGATACGTCGGCTTTGACCGCCATGGCAATGCCGCGTTGCTCCTGAATCCTCTGCACAAGAGAATGTGCTGCCTCAGGCTGGGCGACGTAGTTGATTGCCACTCGTGCGCCCGCTTCGGCGAGACATACGGCAATCGCCTCACCGATGCCGGAATTGCCGCCGGTGACGACGGCCCGTTTGCCGTCAAGCCGGATGTTCATGGTACCCCTCCCTGTCTATGGGCAACAACTTACCCCTTCCAGCGAAACACACCGTATCGGTCATGCCCAAAGTGGTAGAGCTTTGCAACCTCAATCGTCAGCCAACTCAGACCTGTAAACCGGTACACAGCGACGCCCAAAAAAGTGCCCACCAATGGGCCCAACCAGTAAACCCACCAGCCATGCCAAGCTCCGGAGATCACCGCCGGCCCAAGGCTGCGGGCGGGATTAGTGCTGGTGCCGGAGATGGGCGCTTCCGCGAAAACCATGGCGGCGTACAAGATGGGAAAGATAGCCGGGGTGAAAGGCCGCAGCCGTCGATGTCGCAGGAAGAAGAACAGCCCAACGATGAGGGCGAAAGTAGTTATCGCTTCTCCCAGCAACGCCCAGCTGGCCCCGTACGCCGCGCCGGGCAGAGTAGCCCCGAACGCCACGCTACGGCCCATCTCCCCCCACGCCATTAACGGCAGCGCCCCCAGGACTGCGCCCGTAAATTGCGAAAGTACGTAGCCCAGCGCATGACGGGTTCTCAGCTTGCCCATCAGCCAGAATCCCAGGGTAACGATCGGATTGATGTGCGCACCGCTTTCTTTGCCGAGCGGCGATAGCGCAATCAAGGCACCGGTGGTGCCGAACAGAAAGCCTGTAATCAGCCGGCGCCAGCCGGTGCTCGGGATGAGCTGAACCATGGGGCTGCCCTGGCCGAAGCCTAGGATCACGAACGACAACCCAACTGCAACAAGCAACGCTGTGCCCATCAACTCGGCGCCGAATAGCAACCATGGAACAGATCGATCATGCATATCCATCCTATTCCTTTTCTGCCCGCACTTCAGCATGCCATTGCTAAATTATCATTTACAGCCCTACCCAAAACGCCCCCCACCTAACTTTCTTTCGAGTAAAGGGCCCATATGAATAAGGCCCGCCGGAGAAGGCATGGCCGTCATATCATGTTGTGCTGTCATTATATCATGGAATTTTTTTGTTATTTTTGGCCCCCCATAAGCATACGGCGAGCGGGATCTCCAGGAACTTATCGTCCCGCAGTACCTGTCCACGCACTGCCACCGACTGGCGCAGACGTTCTACTGCCTGTCCGGCCGGTATTCCTGGACGAAAACGAGGGTCACATTGATGAGGACGATGGCACGGAGGATGAAGAAGCTGGGGGCGTCACGGGATAAGCGGAGAGGATGCAGGCGTTAAGGAGGATCGGTCCGAAGGCCGTCCTCCCTGATTCGGTGCGCCCATTGTTCCTTCGATTTACAGTTCTTTCCCCACGGCAAAGGCTTTGCCGAGAATGGGGCCGATGCCGTGATAGCCACGGTGGGCGGTATCAAAGACGAGTGGTTTGATCTTCAGGATGTCTGGCATACCGTCGTCGCCGAGCAGAGTGGAATCCGCCTTCACATCGATAATCTCGCCGATGAACTGGGTGTGCAGGCCTATCTCCAAAGTGTGCAGCAGGCGACATTCAAGGACGAACAGAATCTCCGCCGCGTAAGGGGCGTCCACCAACTCGCTTCTGACCGGGGTGAGGCCAGTGGCGGCAAACTTGTCGACATCGCGCCCCGAGACGATACCCACATAATCGGCTGCCTTCATCTGGGCTTCCGACGCTATGCCGATCGTGAAGGCTTTGCGCTCCACAATGGCGGAGTAAGAATATGTCGCCTTGCGCAGCGAGATAGTAACACATGGCGGTTGGGAACAGCAGATGCCGCCCCATGCGGCGTTCATAAGATTCGGCTTTCCATCCCGATCATAGGTCCCGACCAGCAGGACCGGGGCTGGGAACAGAAGGGTCTTTGCGCCGAGCGATTGCTTCATAAATAGTCCTCCTCTGTTTGTTGTTCCTAGTCAACGGTCATGGTGCCGGATACGAACCAGGCGCAGCTTACTTCTCCCATATGCCGGCCGACCTTTGAATTGGCATGCAGCGGCTTCCGGCAGCAGCAGATGTATCCCGCCATTTCGCCCCTCCCACACGCCAGCAAAACTGTCTCAATGTAACCGAAACATGGAAGTTGGTCAAATAAATCCGTGCGAGGTGCGACGTTCAGCCTGCGTTGTCAAGCCTTTACCCCACTACCTCCCAGGGGGCAGACGTTCTGCCAGCTCCTCGCTGCAGTCGGATGACCGGAGTTACGGAGCAGATGCCGAAAGGGAAAACTCGGTTCGCAACACCGGATTTCGTTAGAACAATTTATTTTGACTTTGACTGTGCTAATAGGGTAAAAGGGAAACTATACCTTACCGTTATGGTTGTGGTAGACGATAATACTTAACCATTCGCGAGGATGGGACGGAAAGCCCAAGGGTCTCACCGAGACAGCCGGGTCGCCGAAATATCACCAGATATTCGCGACCCGGCTTTTTTGTGTCCGGGCACAGATAAAGCGGGGGCAAACAGAAGGAGGTGGCGACACGTAACGAAAATTATAGGGTGAATGGTTTGCTGCAGTTGACCCGGACATCGAGGATTTACAGCGCGGAAACAACTAGGTAACAATTTTTCTTGACACCAAATGGCCGCTATTGCTAACGTAAACATATTCAACAAACCCCAGCAGTAGATAGACGAAAATACTAAACCATCCGCGAGGATGGGACGGAAAGCCCAAGGGTCTCTTGAAGATAGCCGGGTCGCCGAAATATCACCTAGATATTCGCGACCCGGCTTTTTATATTTTGCCTGCTGGGGTCTACAGGAGGTAGCAGCGTGAAGAGACAAGGAAACACATCTACCGCAACTTCTTCAGTCTCGCTAAACGCAGGTAGCAGTCAACAAAAGAACCACGGAGGATTCATGAAGCTCAAAAGCATCGACCGTTTCGGAGTAGTAGCGTTGCTCATCTTAACAGCACTTTCATTATCCCTTTCAGGTTGCGGCGGCAGCGGCAACGGGGCGCTTTCGTCCCAGGTAGTGGGCGGGGTCGCCTCGGTAGGGGCCACCCTGGCAGGCCAGGTAAGCCTGAAAGATGCCTCAGCCGCTCCGCAGGTGAAAACCGCGGTCATCGGCAACGATGGCACCTACGCCATCGATGTCACCGGCATGAAGGCCCCCTATATTCTCCAGGCACCGGAACCGCCGGCGGAACGCACTACACGCTGCATTCCTATGCCGACGGAACCGGCACCGCCAACATTAATCCCCTCTCCAATGTGTTGGTAGCCAGTGCCGCAGGCGTTGACGACCCGGCGCAGGTCTACGCAAATCCCGATCCGGCCACTCTCCATAAAATCGGAGACAATCTCCAGGGTGCCGTCAACAACCTAATGGCGGAACTGAAACCCCTTCTCCTGCTGTACAACGCACAAGACGCCAATCCGATCACGTCCCAGTATATTGCCAACCATCTCGGCCTCGACGAGATGCTGGATAACGTGAAAATAGCCATGGTAAGCGGTTCCCTGACGATCACCAACGCACAAACCGGTGCCGTCATCTTCACCAGCAAGATTTCCGACATCGCCCACGGGACCTTTAACTCCGGCAGCATGCCGCCGTCTCCCACCCTCCCCGCAGCTCCGACCGGCGTGACCGCCACCGGCGGCGTGGGCGAGGTGACTCTCTCCTGGAACGCCGTCGGCAATGCGACCTCGTACAACGTTTATTATTCCACTACCTCCGGGGTGACGACCGCCACCGGAACCAAGATTGCCGGAGCAACCGCCCCTTATCTCCAGAGCGGGCTTAGCGCAAGCACCACTTACTACTACGTGGTTACCGCTGTAAACAGTGGCGGCGAAAGCGCTGCCATCCAGGTTTCTGCGACCACCACTGCAGCGCCACCCGTCCCAACCGTCCCCACAGCCCCGACCGGAGTAACGGCCACCGGCGGCACCAAGCAGGTGACCATTTCCTGGCCGGTAGTATCCGGCGCGACCACCTATAACATTTACTATGCGGCCACCCCGGGGGTAACCCCGGCCACCGGGACCAAGATCGCCGGGGCCACCAGTCCCGCGGTCCAGACCGGACTCGCGGACTCTACCAGTTACTACTACGTGGTTACCGCCGTGAACGGCGCCGGCGAAAGCGTTCCGTCGCCCCAGGTGGCGGCTACCACCCTCACCCCGGCACCAGCCCCGACCGTTCCCGCAGCCCCGACCGGGGTAATGGCCACCGGCGGCGCCAACCAGTCGACCATCCTGTGGAACGCCGCCTCCGGCGCGGCCTCCTATAACGTTTACTGGTCCACTAAGTCTGGCGTAACGACCGCCACCGGAACGAGAATCGCCGGGACCACCAGCCCCTACGTCCAGACCGGGCTTTCCGCCGGCACTACCTACTACTACATCGTCACCGCGGTGAACAACGTCGGCGAAAGTGCCGCCTCGGCCCAGGCCAGCGCAACCACCAACGCACCGCCTCCTGCCGTTCCCGCAGCCCCGACCGGCGTGACCGCCACTGGCAGCACCAAACAGGTGACCATCGCCTGGTCGGCGGTATCCGGCGCAACTGCCTACAACATCTACTGGTCCACCAAGACCGGCGTGACAACCACCACCGGGACCAAGATCGCCGGAGCAACCACCCCCTACGTCCAGACCGGGCTCGCTGACGCTACCGCCTACTACTACATCGTCACTGCGACGAACAGCGCCGGCGCGAGTGCCGCTTCGACCCAGGCCACGGCTACCACCGCAGCTGCGGCTTTTGACGCCTTGGCGTTCTATAACAGTAGCTGCCTCGGTTGCCATGGTTCGCTTGGACCGAGGACGGCTACCCAGATCACCTCGGCAATTGCATCCTTCAGTCAAATGAGTCAATACCGCTCGACGGGATCAAACCCGTTGACGGCTGCCCAGATTGCCGCCATAGCAGCAGTATCATATTAGTTTCAGACTGTTGTAACAAGCAAAGGAAAAGGGCCCCGAAAGGGGCCCTTTTTTGTCCTGCCGCGCATCTCCGCCAGGGCTTGGTGCCAACTATACCAAGAACGCCGAGACGGGGAGTTGCCAGAATGGGGAATCCGTTTTAATGGCGGGTGCAGGCATGATGGATTCGCTCCAAGGGGGCGTTTGGTGACACCACTATCGTCCTTAGGCTACTGAGAGGAAGAGTTAGAAATAGTCAGCCAGACCGCTCTCAATTCGTTCAAAGCGGGCTACCCGCTCCGGTGGCTGGCCCGCCGCCAAGGCAGTCCGTTCCGCAGCCGACAATTCCAGTTCCGGCGTCAGTGGCCGTCGCTCCAGATAGAGGGCACGACCGGTTTCCAGCACGATCTTTTCGAAGGGGTAGCGGTAGCTTGGATTCTGCAGGAGGGCTGCCTCGCAGTAACGCACACCTGAAGCTGTCAGGGTCCGCAGATAGCCAGATTCCGTCACCACCTCACCGGAAACGCAGATGGTCAGGGCCGCACGACGCCGGGCGGCTGCGTGCTGGAAGCGCCGCTTATAGGGGAATGAACAGTAGTTCACCGGCAGGGGAATGCCCTGTTCCAACCCGAAACGAACCATCCGCAAGGCAGAGAGTTCCGACTCTAGTACCGTGACCTTCTCGCCATGGAGAAAGGTGTAGCCCCGCTCCGTCAGCGGGCCAAAGTTGTAGGGAGTCAACCGCATCTGGTGCAGATTGAGGTGATTGACCCCCGTCTCGGCCATTTCAACCAGCTTCCGTTTCAGCAGTGC
>JANXYN010000080.1 GCA_025356035.1 Geobacteraceae bacterium | reverse complement strand
CGGCTGAACCACAGACCTCGTAAATGTCTCAGTTACCAGACTCCACATGAGGTTTTCACCCAAGCTCTACATGGTGCACTTGCAATTTGAATTCACCCTGGCTTGAAATTTTCGATATGAACTTCGTAAGTTTTTTCAGATACTCGCTTGATCTTTGCAGGAAAGCAGGCTGAGACTATTTCGTTCTTGGATTTTGCATGAATTCTAAGTCGAAAATCACGGATGCCATCTTTCCAGCTGTTTGCTGTTGTCAGAATGTATTTAACGTTTAACCCAGGAACATTTCCGTAGCTGTCTCTATTTTCTTTTTTATTATTAAGTTTTATCAGATTACTTGCTTGGGACTGACTAAGACAGAACTCTGCATTGTTAGACAGTCTAGAATAACCGGCAACAGAGCCTTCCGATATAAATGGACGGTATGAATGCTCAATATGGACAATAGTTTTAGCAGGAAACCGTTGGTTCCAAATATATGCAATACGATTTTCCCATTCAGGACCGTTTGCTGAAGGGCCACCATTCATCAACCCTGCTTTTGATAAATTATTGATTAGCACATCAGAAATAGGCCATTTATAACCACTTTCAGAACCATTGCTGCCTGAAACATATTTTGTGTTAAATGGGAAAAAAGCTATCTCTTGGTCCGACAACCCAATGCCTTTAAGTATATGTGTGACGTCACGTTCCTTTGTAATTATTCTTTCATTGTTTTTCCATTCGTAATCTATCAGAAGTGCCTTTACTTGGGTCTTAAAAGCAACAGGTTTGCCATCAACTGATATTGTAAAGTCTGCAGGCTGTCCTTGGGCAAGGATATAGGTTTCAGGAGGTAATGCAGAATAATCGGGCAATGGGAACATAACCAGCACATCTTCGTCTTCGTCAGACTCATTGATAAAATCGTAACTGACATGAATCTTATCGTAGGAGACATCAAGAACTTCATTCTTAATGGCGATTTTGTCGGTTTTTGAGATAGTGACTCCTCCAACACCTAATGCGGCAAATCCGTCATTTGCAAATGTAAGTTGTGGGAAACAACAAGCTATCAATAATAGAACTGCGATTACTAATTTCATTATTTCTCCATTGGCTAACGGGGTGCCCCCATGACCCGCCCGCCCAGCTATTTCGGGCGGTCGGCGTCTATGGGGCTGGTTGGATATTCGTCTTTATTTCTCGCTCTTAATTGGACGCAGGCGCAGCCAGTCTTGACCTTGTGAGCCTTTGCCATCAACAACAACTTTGAAAACTGCGGTTGCCGGAGTGAATGGCTTGTCAGGTACAGGAGTAAAGTCGCCATGCCAGCGGATATGCATCTCTGTGTGAACCAGTTTGCCGTTATTGCGAAAAACCATCAACATTTGGCCGTCATCCGTTGATTCTGAGGTAATTGCGGACTTGCATTCTGTTGGACTGAGATTGAGTCGCTTGCATATTTCGCTTGTAGGCTCGTACGGTCCAAAAAGAAAAAGCTCGTCCCACTGAAACTTGGTCAATTTGGCAATCGATACTTCTTGGGCATGCTTGTCACGGAGTTCTCTCTTTATAGGATGCCTAGAACTTTTCTTTCCCCGTTCAAAAACGCCTCTGGAATCCTCCTTCAAGTTCTGTTCCGCGGATCAGACGATACGGAACCAGCATAGCGGCCGGCTCTTGTTCCTAAGCTGCCAGTTCTTGCAGCACCTCTGGATGCCGCGCGGCCACTTTCAGCAGGGTAGCAGCTGCCCCAGATGGTATTTTCCGCCCCTGCTCCCATTCCTGCGAGTATGGCAGAAAGAACCTTACCCCCTATGCCTATCTTCAGCCAACTGGGAAAGCAGCTTTTCCCCTGGCGTCCTTGAGCGAAGCTCCAACAGACGGTCGGTAATGCTCTTGCGCCGCCACAACGCCAGTTCGCGGGCAATGGCTTGGGTCACAAACCTGCTTCTTTGCCCTGAAGGAACATATTTTTCCAGCTCGTCAGCCACGTCGTTGTCGATCATGAAGTTCAATTTTCGAGAACTCTGCGCCATGGATTGCCTCAAAATGTGGGCACTGTTTTTAGTCAGCAGTGTCCGGTTAGGATTTTGCCTACGTCCCATAGGGACAGAATGATGGTAGCCGGGGGATTCATCCCCCGGAAACTATACCAAATTCCCCACGTCACGTAAGTGACGTGAGGATATTTTGTCTCATTGGCCGGGGGATGAATCCCCCGGCTACCATCCAACGCCCCTACCGGGGCTTATAAACCAGTACTGCAACTTGCTAACCGGACAACGCTGTGCTTTAGTAAGTTTATATTGTAGAGACAAGGCCGTCAAACTTCTTTTGCCGAACCGCAGTTGCTTTAAATCCCCTCCCCCTAGCCCCCTCCCGCTGGGAGGGGGAATGCTTAAATTAGTAATACTCCTCACTGTACTCCGGCACCCCGTCCCAATAGCCTGGCACCCGCCGCGCCTGGGCAATGGCCGCATCGACAGCGGCGATGAGCCGCTCCCGGTCTTTGGGGTAGCTCCCCGCCAGATGAAGAAAATTGGAGACGTGGTTGGAGCGGAGGATGGTCTTCTGCGGATGAAGGTGGAGCAAGAGTTCCCGGGCCTCCAGCAGGAGCTGGCCATGGCTGCACTGGCTGAGGGTGCGGATGAAGTCGTCGTTGTGTCGGTGGAACAGGGTGAGGAGCGAGAAGTATTCCGGGTTGACCCGATTCACCCAGGCGGCGGTAGCGCGGGCGTGCTCCAGACTGCGCGCCTGGCCGGCCAGGCCAAGGATGGCGGTGACCGACAGCTTCATGCCAGCCGCCCGCGCCTTCTCTGCTTCCCGCGCCATTTCCTCCACCGCAACTCCCTTGTTGATTGCGGTTAGGGTCGGATCGTCCCCCGATTCCAGGCCAAAATAGAGGATGCGCAGCTTCCGTTCCCGCAGGGCCTTGAGTTCGTCGAGGCTTTTGCTCGTAAGGCTTTTCGGTGAGGCGTAGGCGCCGACCCTGGTCAGAGCCGGGAAGGTGGCGGCCAGGTGATCGAGGATCTCCACCAGTCCGGCAAAGGGGTAAATCAGGGCATCGCCGTCCGCCAGAAAAACCCGGTCCACCTGGGGCCGGAAGCGGACTGGAATCGAGGCAATCTCGGCACAAACCTCGGCCACCGGCTTGATGAGGAAGTTTTTCCCCTTGTACATGCCACAAAAGGTGCAGTGGTTCTGGGAGCAGCCAATGGTGATCTGGAAGATCAGGCTATGCGCCTCGCTCGGCGGCCGAAACAGCGGCTCCACGTAATTCAGCATAGTCACTCCACCCGGGTGACGATTTCGAAGTCCGGGGGGTTGGCAATCGCCTTCTTCACCGCACAGAGCTCCGCCGACTTGACCAGGGCGTTGTGGTACTTCGCCGGGAACTCCGGCGGCACCACAATCTCGATGGCCACCCTGGCCAGGCGCCGCTTGCCATCCGGATCGGTTGCAAACTCGATCCGCTGCAGCAGCGAAATCTTCTCGGTCGGGATCTGTCGCTGCTGACAGAAGGAGAGTACGTAAATGCCAGCACAGGTGCCGATGGCGGCAAGGAAATAGTCGAAAGGTGTCGGCGCCGAAGCCTCCCCTCCCGCCTCTTTGGGCTGGTCGGTGGCGACGGTCATGCCGTCGAAAGCAGCATTGACCCGTTTCCCGCCGGGAAATGTGATAGTCATCTCCATAAAAGTCCTCCGGTAGAACCTGCCGCAGATACAAAAAAACCCCGGCTTGCACCGGGGGTTTTTGCTGCGGATAATTGCAAAACTCGGTTAAGCCTTATTGACGTTGGACGCCTGCAGCCCCTTGGCCCCCGTTACCACATCGAACGTCACAGCCTGTCCCTCTGCCAGGGATTTGAAGCCGTCCCCCTGGATGGAAGAAAAATGGACGAACACATCCTCGCCATTCTCCTGCTCGATGAAACCAAACCCCTTGCTGTCATTGAACCACTTTACCGTACCTTTTGCCATGTCCTGCTTCCTCCTGTTACCAGCTGCCTGACCATATCAAGGGCTTACTCCGGGGCCCACTGCGAACATTACCAATCCCTGTGCAGCAGGCCGTTGTGAAAATCCCCTCAAATACGCCATCGCACATGATTACAGAATATAAATCTTTATTTACACCCTAACCCCCGCCGTGTCAAGCGGATATTTTCTGCAGCACAACAGGCCGGCGGGCGATAGCAGCTGCGGAGCCCGTACAGGCTCCGCACTAAGTAATCCTGCTATTTCTTCTCCTCAAGTGCCGCATGGGCGGCGGCCAGCCGAGCTATGGGGACGCGGAACGGCGAGCAGGAAACATAGTCGAGTCCCACCTTGTGGCAGAAAATCACTGACGCTGGGTCGCCACCATGCTCGCCACAGATGCCGAGTTTGATGTTCGGCCGGGTGGCGCGCCCCTTCTCGCACCCCATCCGTACTAGCTGGCCAACCCCTGACTGATCGAGGGTGACGAACGGGTCTTCTTCGAGAAGGCCGTTCTCCACGTAGAAGGGAAGAAATTTGCCGGCATCGTCCCGGGAGAGGCCGAAGGTGGTCTGGGTCAGGTCGTTGGTGCCGAAGGAGAAGAATTCCGCTTCCGTGGCGAGCTCATCAGCAGTGAGGGCCGCCCGGGGGAGCTCGATCATGGTGCCGATCAGGTACTCCACCTTGACGCCGTAGCGGCCGATGACCTCGTCGCAGACCCGGATCGCGTTGTCCTTTAGGGTCTTCAGCTCTTTAACTACAGCCACCAGCGGGATCATGATCTCCGGGATAATGCTGAAGCCTTCGTTCTTGTTCAATTCGCAGGCAGCCTCCATGATGGCCTGCACCTGCATGTCGTAGATTTCCGGAAAGGTGAGCCCCAGCCGGCAGCCACGATGACCGAGCATCGGGTTAAACTCATGGAGAAATTCCACCTTGTGCTTCAGGGTCTGGACGGTGACCCCCATGGTGGTTGCCAGCGACTCGATGTCCTTTTCTTCATGGGGGAGGAATTCGTGGAGCGGCGGATCGAGAAGCCTAATGGTGACGGGGAGCCCCTTCATCTCGCGGAAGATGCCGATGAAATCACTCTTCTGCATCGGCAAAATCTTGGTCAGCGCCTTTTTCCGCCCCTCGATATCCTCGGCCAGGATCATCTCCCGCACTGCCGCGATCCGGTCCGCCTCGAAGAACATATGCTCGGTCCGGCAGAGGCCGATCCCTTCGGCACCGAATTCGCGGGCCACTTTGGAGTCCTGCGGCGTGTCGGCATTGGTCCGGACCTTGAGCCGCCGGAATTTGTCGACCCAGACCATCAAGGTCCTGAAATCGCCGGTCATCTGGGGGGCTACGGTCGGAACCTCGCCGAGCATCACCTCGCCGTTGGAGCCGTCGAGGGTGATTCTGTCGCCTTTCTTGACGACCGTGCCGTCCTTGGCCACGAACTGTTCCGCCTTGTAGTCCACCTTGATATCGCCACAACCTGCTACACAGCATTTCCCCATGCCGCGAGCCACCACCGCTGCATGGGAGGTCATGCCGCCGCGGGCAGTGAGAATCCCCTGGGCGGCATGCATGCCGTGGATATCCTCGGGGCTTGTTTCGACCCGGACCAGGATAACTTTGTGGCCTGTCTTGGCGGCAGCTTCCGCCTCATCGGCGGTGAAGACCACCTCGCCACAGACTGCGCCGGGCGAGGCAGGAAGACCCTTGGCAATAACCTTTTTTGCAGCCTTCGGGTCGAGGGAGGGGTGGAGGAGCTGGTCAAGCTGGTTGGGAGCAACCCGCAGCACCGCTGCCTTCTCGTCAATCAGCCCTTCCCGGACCATGTCCACGGCAATCTTGATGGCGGCCGGGGCGGTCCGTTTGCCGTTCCGGGTCTGCAGCATGTAGAGCTTCCCCTTCTCGATGGTGAACTCGATATCCTGCATATCTTTGTAATGTTTTTCGAGGATGCCACGGATCTTCGCCAGCTGCGCGTAACATTCGGGGAGGACGTCCTCCATGGCGGGGAGGTCGCCATCCTTTTTCTTTGCCTTGTTGATCGGCTGCGGGGTGCGGATGCCGGCCACCACGTCCTCGCCCTGGGCATTGACCAGGTATTCGCCGTAGAAATAGTCCTCGCCGGTGGAAGGGTCGCGGGTAAAGGCGACGCCGGTGGCGCAGTCATTCCCCATGTTGCCGAACACCATCGACTGGACGTTGACCGCGGTCCCCCAGTCGGCCGGGATGTTATTCAACTTCCGGTAGGTGATGGCGCGCTGGTTCATCCAGGAGCCGAACACCGCACCGATCGCGCCCCACAGCTGCTCCTGGGGGTCTTCCGGGAAGGCCTGGCCAAGGGTTTCCTTGATCTTCGCCTTGAACTTCCCGACCAGTTCCTTCCAGTCGACGGCGGTCAGCTCGGTGTCGAGGTGCACCCCGCGCTCCTCCTTCTTCCCCTCAAGGAGGTGTTCGAGGATTTCCTTGCTCATCCCCATCACCACGTCCGAGTACATCTGCACGAAGCGGCGATAGGCGTCATAGGCAAAGCGCTCGTCCCCGCTCTGGGCAATCACCCCCTGCACGGTGGTGTCGTTGAGCCCCAGGTTGAGGATGGTATCCATCATGCCCGGCATGGAAGCCCTGGCACCTGAGCGGACCGAGACGAGCAGCGGGTTCTTCGGATCACCGAACCGCTTCCCCATCAGCTCTTCCACCTGCTTCAGGTTCGCCTCCACCTCGGCCTTGAGCCCCTGGGGATAGTTCTGGTTATTCTTATAAAACTCGGTGCAGACCTCGGTGGTGATGGTGAAACCGGCCGGGACCGGCAGTCCGATACTGGTCATCTCCGCCAGATTGGCCCCCTTCCCACCCAGCAGGTTTTTCAACTCCGCCTTACCCTCGGCCTTGCCGTTGCCGAAGAAGTACACATACTTTGCCGCCATTACTCGCCTCCTTGAATTTTGTTCGGTTTATGCTGGTTATCTGAAGTTATGCGTAAGAGCTCTTTTACTTACAGTCAAGCGGCTTTAGCCAAATTAAAACAAGAAAAAAGCCGCCAGCCTTATGGCTGAGCGGCGATTTTTGCGAAATCCGCGATATCCCTGAAAAGGCCCCTGATTTCTTGCAGCAGGGCCAGGCGGTTGGTTCGCACCAGCGGGTCTTCCGCCATCACCATCACCTTGTCGAAGAAGGTATCCACCTGCACCCGGAGAGTAGCGATCTCCGCCAGCGCTGCCAGGTAATCCCGCCCCGCCACTTTGCTGGCCACCGAACTGCTGACCGCTTGGAAGGCCCGGAACAGCTCGGCTTCGGCACCATCCTGAAACAGCTTTTCGTCAACGACTGCCACCACCGATTCCTTGACGATATTGCAGACCCTCTTGAAGGCCACTGCCAAGGGTTCGAAGTCGGAGCGGTTCTTGAATTCTGCCAGGGCCTTGATCTTCGCCGCTGCATCGACCAGGTCGTCAAAAGCTACGGCGACTACCGCCTCCACCGCATCGGCGGGATACTGATTGCCAAGGAGGTTGACAAAGCGGCCACGGAAGAACTCCAGCACGTCTCCCTTCACCTCGTTAGCCGGGCGGGTCAACTTGGCACCCAGCAGGGTCAGGGCCTGGTCGACCTGCGCCGCCAGCGACAACCGGTAACCACGGTCAAGAATAATGTTGATGATGCCGATGGCGGAACGCCGCAGGGCATAGGGATCGGCAGTGCCGGTCGGAATCAGGCCGACGCCAAAACAGCCGCAGATGGTGTCGAGCTTGTCGGCGATGGAGACGAAAGCACCGATGTCCGACCCTGGCAACTCTCCCCCTGCCTGGGTAGGGAGGTAGTGCTCGGCGATGGCGATGGCCACTTCCGGCTCCTCGCCCTGCAGCAGGGCATACTCGCGCCCCATGATCCCCTGCACCTCGGGGAACTCGCCAACCATGCCGGTCACCAGGTCCGCCTTGCAGAGGAAAGCGGTACGGGCAGCCTTGGCCCGGACCGAAGGATTGAGCTGGGCAGCTAACCCCTCTGCCAGCGCCCGGAACCGTTCCATCTTTTCAAAGGAGGTGCCGAGTTTCGCCTGGTAAAGGACGCTCTTCAGCGACTCCACCCGCTTTTCCAGGGAGACCTTCTTGTCCTCCTCGAAGAAGAAGCGGGCGTCGGAGAGGCGGGCCCGCAGCACCCGCTCGTTCCCCTTGACCACCACCGCCGGATCCTCGGTGAGGGTGTTATTGATGGTGATGAAGTTGGGGAGCAACTTTCCCTGACTGTCGACGATGGAGAAATAGCGCTGATGCTCGCGCATGGAGGTAATCAACACCTCCTTGGGGACATCGAGGAACACGGTGGAAAAGCCGCCGCGCACCGCGCTCGGGTACTCCACCAGATAGGTAACCTGCTCGAGCAGTGCCTCGTCAGCTAAGACCACGCCGCCAGCGGCCTTGGCCAGCTGTTCGATCTCCCGGCGGATGATCTCCTTCCGCTTGGCCGGCTCGGGAATGACGAAGTGGCGCTCGCACTCTTCCAGATAATGGGCAAAGTCACGGACCGGAAAGGGTTGGTTTGCCATGAAGCGGTGCCCGCGGGACTGGCTGCCGCTTGTCACGCCGCCGAATTCAAACGGCATCACGCTCCCGTCAAAGAGAGCGACGATCCAGTGCACCGGCCGAGCAAAGCGAACCTCCAGGTCCCCCCAGCGCATGGATTTCTTGAAGGGGATGTTCTGGATCAGCCGCGGCAGGATCTCCCGCAGCAACTCTTCGGTAGGGCAGCCGGTCTCCCGTTTGGTGACCGCCAGATATTCCCCCTTGTCGGTGGTAACCACCGTCAGTGCTGCGACCTCCACTCCCTGGCCCCGGGCGAACCCTTCGGCGGCCTTGGTCGGCTTGCCGGCTGCGTCAAAAGCGACTTTTTTCGCCGGCCCCATTGCGGTCACATCCGCGTCGGGCTGCCGGGCGGAAAGCCCTCTCACTAGCAGTGCCAGCCGCCGCGGCGTGGCCAGGGTCTGCACCTCGCCAAACGACAGGCGCGCCGCATCGAGCTCTTTTCTGATGAGCGACTCCATGTCGGCCTGGGCCTTGGGGAGAAAACCGGCCGGGATCTCTTCGGTCCCTATTTCAAGGAAAAGTTCCTTACTCATAACAACTCCAGAATCCAGAATTCAGTAGTCGGAGCCAGAATATAATGCAGTAATTCTGAATTCTGACTCCTGGCTCCTGGCTACTTGTTTTTCAGCAGTGGAAAGCCGAGGCTCTCCCGTAGCTTCAGATATCCCTCGGCGCAGAGCCGCGCCACGTTCCGCACCTTGCCGATATAGGAAGCCCGTTCGGTAACGGAAATGGCGCCCCGAGCATCGAGAAGATTGAAGGTATGGGAGCACTTCATCACGTAGTCATAGGCGGGGAGCACCAGTCCGCGCTCCACCAGCCGGATGCACTCCTTCTCGTACATTTTAAACAGGGAAAGGAGCATCTCCACATCGGCCTCTTCGAAGTTGTAGGTGGAGAACTCCACCTCGCTCCGATGATGGATGTCGCCGTACTTAATCCCTTTGGTCCACTCCAGGTCGTAGACGTTGTCCACTCCCTGCAGATACATGGCGATCCGCTCGCAGCCATAGGTAATCTCGGCAGAGACCGGCTTCAGGTCGATCCCTCCCGCCTGCTGGAAATAGGTGAACTGGGTGATCTCCATCCCGTCCAGCCAGACCTCCCAACCAAGCCCCCAGGCGCCCAGGGTCGGCGACTCCCAGTCATCCTCGACAAAGCGAATATCGTGCTGGTTGGGGTTGATGCCGAAGGCCCGGAGCGAGTCGAGGTAGAGGTCGAGGATGTTCATGGGGGAGGGCTTCATGATCACCTGGAACTGGTAATAATGCTGGAGCCGGTTGGGGTTCTCCCCATAGCGGCCATCGGTCGGCCGGCGGGAAGGTTCCACGTAGGCCACCTGCCACGGCTCGGGACCGAGCACACGCAGGAAAGTGGCGGGATTGAAGGTACCTGCCCCCTTCTCGCAGTCATAGGGCTGCTGAATCACGCACCCCTGCTTCGCCCAGTACCCCTGCAGCGAAAGGATCAGCTCCTGAAAGGTCAAAACGGTTCTCCCTGCCATCTTTTTATCCACCCTAAAACGACTTTGGCAATAGTGAAAAAGCACCCTGTATCCGAACAGTTAAGGGGGCCAGATTACCTTTTCTCACCACCCGTGTCAAGCATTATTGCCGCTGCCGGAGTCGCTGGCACCCTCTCCAGGCGCGTCATCTCATGCAAAAATGCCAGCGACCGGAGCGGCCGGTTGAGGTGGGCGGTAATGGCCCCATCGACCAGTTCGCCTGCCTCGGCCAGTTCATCCGGCAGAAACCTTACAATGCCAAAACGGCCGGTCTGCATAGTCCGGCGCAACAACGCCACGGTCGCAGCTCTAATAGTTCGGCCGCCTCTGCCACATGCACTGCATAACAATCCGTCGCCTCTTCTGGCAAAATGCTCACCCGACGCCCCTTCCAGCAGCGCGCCACACTCTGCGCAATGGTCGATGGGAAGACGGTAGCCAAGGATATTGAGCAGATTTACCTCGAAGAAACGGCGATCGGATGAGTTGACCGCTGCCTGGTCGAGCTGGTCAAGGTATGACACCAGCAGGCGGAACATACGCGGGTTGCGCATCCCCTCGGGGAGCAAGCGGTCGGTCAGCTCGCAGGCGTAGCCGGCATGGCCGATCTTTGCCAGGTCCTGACGGATCCGGGGAAACACCGTCACGATGTCGGCGCTGCTTATCGGGCAGAGCCCTTCCTGCACCACAACCTGCAGCTGCAGGCGGGCAAAGAGTTCTAGGGCGCCGCCAAAGCGTTTCCGGCTCTTTCTGGCGTTGCGGGCAATCCCCCTTAACTTGCCATGTTCCAGAGAGAAAAAGGTGACGAGCAGATCGGCCTCACGGTAATCGGTTACCGCAATTACGATGGCATCACATTGGCTGTGACCGGTTTGCATGGTCTAGAAAGTAGCACCAGCCGAAAAGCCAGTCAACCATCCAATTCCACCTACAGGGATACCCACCCGGAAAAACGTCAAATAACGGCCCTGGCAATGCTGCCAGGCAAATAATTGGTTAGTTGTTCCGGCTAGTTAGCAATGCACTGGGCCATTTCACCAGGCACCCCTGCCATATCACCAACATCCTCATTAATTCGCCGGTCCAGACAGAATACCCATAATTTGGCCATCCATCGGTCTTTTATGGTCAGTTTAAACAATAGGCATGTAACTTGCTTTGTCTAGCATTAATTGCATTATATGAATATTTGACCTAGTTAATCTTTATAAGCTGGGGGGGAAAGGGAAAAACTGGATCGTCTGTATTCAACCGGCAGTATGATTGCCGGGTTGAACGAGGAAACACGCACCATGATGAAGCACATTACCAAACAAATCTGCTTGTTTTTTATTGCCCTTTTGCTATGCTCCACGCTGCTGCCAGCATTTCACCATCACGCAGATCTGCGGGAACATAGCGACTGCGCCATCTGCAAGGTCGCCCATGACCTTGCCACCGGCGACACGCCGGAACTCCTTTCACTTGCAACCCAGCAACTCCTTGAAACCTCGTTCGCTCCGTCCTTAGTCCTCAATGCTCACTCCGCCATCGCCTTTTCCGTAGATTCACGCGCATCGCCAGTTTAACCTCTCCTTCGGCAGTTTTTCAAACCACAACTATTCCACAACCAGCCAGAACAATTCATGCCCCCCTGCGCTTACGATCAAACTCGTCCTGGGTTCGACTCAGTCCATAAGCTGTTGGGGCTGAGAGGGGATGAACAACTCTGCGCTCCAGGCCGGGGCCAAACGGCATTGCAACGCAGACAATTGCACTGTTTGGCTTGGTTAATAGAAGAAAGGAGGTGAGCGTGTCTACTAACAACCCTTGAACCAACCCTTCAATAGGGAATGTAGGGGAAAAAGTTCTTTTGGATTTTTCTCGAACGTTCGATCAGCTTCATGGAAGAAACTATCAACAACTCGGAGGATTTAAATGAAGAGCATCAAGAAAAAGTTTATTGCCTTGACAGCGACCCTTGCGGCCGCGGCCCTCGTCGCAACTGCAGCGCCGCTTCTTGCATCCCAAAGCGCCTCCACCTACAAGGTAATCGCCTGGAACGACCTGGGGATGCATTGCGCCTGCCCCACTTTCGGCGGTTTCCTGCTTCTGCCACCGTTCAACACCGTCAAAGCGCAAGTGTTCAAATACGGCACTAACGACCCCGTCCTGATTACTTCCGCCAATGCGGCCGGCATGACGGTCACCTATTCCATGGTGGAAAACACCGACGCCATCCTCCAGGCCGATCCCTACTTCTCGCAATGGATCAGTTATTCGCCGAAACTCTTCCCCGGCTTCGCGCCGGTGGTGGGCGGCAAGGTGATGGGTCTCGCCGGCAACGGCATAGCCGGGACCATGACTTACGACAGCACCCTGCTCGATTGGACGGCGGTCGGCATTCCCGCTTACCCGGTCACCACGGGTGATCCCACCAAGGATATCATGATCGACCCGCTCGGCGGACCGAATCGCGATCCGTTCCTGACCACCAACGTCTACGTAAAAGACAGCACGGGTAAAATCGTTGCACAGACCAGCACTGTAACGCCGGTAGCGTTCGGCGGCTGCTGCTCCTGCCACCTGAAACTCGCCGCTGCAAACGGCTATCCTTCGACCCCGGCCGGCTCCTTCGCCTACCTCGGCAAGATGCACGGCCAGAATAGCAGCAAGATCGACATCTCCATGATCGACCCAGACGGCGACGGCGTCGGCGGGCCGATCCGTTGCTCCTGGTGTCACTGGGATCCGGCCATGGGTGAAAACGCCGCCCCCGGCCTCGCCGCAGTATGGCCGAACTACACCATCCTTCCGGGCGCGACATTTACCAAGGCAGACGTCAAGGTCTCCCAGTACTCCTTCTCTGACGTGCTGCACCGTTTCCACACCCAGGATCCGCTTGTACTCTCCACCTATGATCCTAACATCGCCAACAATTGCTATGACTGCCATCCCGGCAACAACGTCAACTGCTATCGCGGCTCCCATAAGGTCAAAACTGCTATCTGGTGCGTTGACTGCCACGGCAACCTGAACCAGCGTGTTGCTGCCGGCCAGCTGACTCAGCCTTGGAAGACATCTACTCTCCCTTCTTGCACCAGCCCGGCATTGGGGATTAAATCGGCCTTCGCCTGCCATGCAACATCCGTCGTGGGTGGCACCACCTACCCCGCCACCCCGACCCTGTTCGGCAAGTTCATCAACAGCCGCGGCCACAAGGGGAGCCCCAAGTGCCAGACCTGCCACGGTGAAGCGCACGCAGAAGCTCCGTCCAGCATGACTCTGGACAACGTTCAACTGTCGACCCAGCAGGGAACTGTAGCAGGCGCTACCTACCCGACCGGCAAAAACAGCACCTACGCCCTCGGCGTCTGCAAATTCTGCCACCCCAACAAAACCTCTACCTGGGGTGTACCACCACATATGTAAGGAGTAACTAAGTTGTCGATGCGGAGGGGGGAGAGCAATCTCCCCCCTTCACATCACACCTCAACCGATCCGGAGAATAATTATGCCCAAAATCTGCCGTTCCCTTTTCATCGTTTTATCGCTCGTAATGCTTTGCGCCGCAACCGCCCTCGCCAAAGAGAAGCCAAGGTCGATAGAAGCGGCAAGCGATTTCGATTTCGCCAAGACCAAGGCCTACATGCGAGAAATGGAAACCCGCCCCGACTTTCCGGTCTCCATGGTGCTGGCCAACGACTACGTCTACTCCCTCCTCGCCATGGAGGATAATATAGATGCCGACAGGCAGAACGCCGTCATCGCCTGCATCGAGAGCCTTCAACAGAAAAACGGCGGCTTCGTCGCCGACAAGGCGAACAAGAACGCCTCCATCCTCTACACCGACTTCGCCCTGGAGACCTTGGGCCTCCTGAATGCCACCAATGCCGTAGACGCAGGGAAAGTGAAGTCGTTCGTCGCTTCCCTCAAGAACCCCGACGGCGGCTTCGGCTTCAGCCAGGAGAAAAGGGGGTCATCCCTGGCAACCACCTACTACGCTGTCCGCGTCCTCAAGACGGTGGGGGGGCTCGACCTGGTGGACAAGGCAAAGACTGCAGAGTACGTCAAGGGGTTTGATAAGAAGGCCGGTGGGTTCGGTCCAGTGAAGGGGGTCGGGGTCGCCGACGCGCAGAGCACCTACATGGCGGCCTATGTCCTGAACGCCCTCGGCATGCTGGACGACACCACCCGTAAGAATGCAGTGCGCTTCCTGAAGACCACCCCCTACGCCGGCAACAAGAGCAAGGAGCAGCCCGATCTTGACGAGCTGCTCTACGCCATCCGAGCGCTGAAGGAGCTGAAGGCGGCGGAAATGATCGATAGAAAGCTTGCGAATGCCTTTATGCAGAAGCTCTACGTCAAGGCGAACGGCGGCTTCGGTCCACTGGAAGGGTACGGGTCCACCCCCGACTCCACCACCACGGGGCTTCGCATCCTTGCCGGAATCGGGAAACTGAAGGCGCCTGCCCCGGACTACTGATCTTTCAGTAATAGAAGTGGATCTGCCCTTTGCCGGCAGCCATCCCTTCGGAGAAAAACGGTCGTTAAGGAGGTACTTTCATGGAGAGAAGCGGCGCATACAAAGATATGAGACACCTGGTGACGATCTCGTTCCTGTTCCAGCTTCTCCTCGCGGGAAGTGCCATGGCACTTCCCTGCAAGGGGGAGATCGTCAATATTAGCGAGACAATGGGAGAGGTGGCAACGAAATGCGGAGAGGCTGCGTTGAAGGAGCAGCGGGCCGTGACAGTTGAGGAAAAGGACGAGTCGGGGACCCGCCGCAGCACCACGAGCATCGACGAGTGGAGTTACGATGCCGGTCCCCAGGAGCTGGTACAGACCTACCGTTTCGAAAACGGCAAGCTGGTTGAGATCAGCAGCAACGGCTATGGGAGCGTGCGCGACTTCTCCATCGACAGATGCCAAAACGGCGAAGCGCTGGCGGTTGGAGACAGCTTGATCGAGACCTATCTGAAATGTGGAGAGCCAATCGCGAAAGAAAAGCGGGGCAACGAGACCATCGAGACCGAAAGCGGCGGGATCAAGCGCCGCACCATGGTGCCAGTAGCAGAGTGGACCTATCGTTACGGCCCCGATGCACCCGGCTACACCATCACCTTCGAAAACGGGCTGGCCACCGGGATCAGAACGAGGGAATTCGGCAAATGACGACGGTAGCTGTCATCCGGCCTCATCTCAACCCGAGTTTACTCAGGACCAGACCGAAAATCCTGTTGAGCGGATGGTTCCGTTCCAGCGATTGGAAGACCCGGGGCTTGCGCGCACCGAGCCGGTTGAGTTCCTCGATTAACCGGGGGTCCCGCTCGATCTGGAGCCCCTGGCGGAAGATGTCAACTGCCTCACGCCGCTGGCCGGCAAGGACCAGCACTCTGCCAAGATTGAGGTAGTGCAGGGTTGCGGCAGGCTCCAGGGCAAGCGCCTCTCTGCAGAGGGGAATCGCTTCGGCGAACTGCCGGCGCACCGAAGCATTGCAAAACGCCAGACAGGAATTAATGACCGGACTCTTTTCAATACTGGCAGCCCTCTCAAAACAGACCAGCGCCAGATGGTTATGGCCATGGTCAAGGGCGGCAAGCCCTTTGGCAACGAGTTCCTCTATTTCCGTGCTGCTCATGGTTAAGGCCCCTTCATGGGAGAGCTTCCGCCACTCTATCCCGCTGTTGCTTCTTACAAGAATCGCGCCAGTCCTTGGCGTTTCCCCCACTAGCAGAACCTGCAAGGGGAGGCGGCGGGAGAGGTGTCTGCAGCAAAACGGAGAAGTCAGCGAAAGCACTTTTTTGCTGCAAACTTTTGACATCAACCTTTCAACGCACCGGTTGCCGCCGCTGGTAGAGCACAAAAGTTACTGACTCCCCATCGGGCACAACCTCCTCGGTAGCCACAATGAATCGGTCGGCAGGGATTTCCGGGAAATAGACGTCTCCCACCACCTCCCGCGGGATGACAGTCAGATAGATCCGGTCGGCAACGGCCAGCGCCTGCCGGTAAACCTCCTCCCCCCCGCAGATAAATACCTCCATAGCATCACCGCAAGCAGCCAGGGCCGCCGGCAAATCGTGGGCGACCTTGCACCCGGCTGCCCGATAGCCCCCCTCCCTGGTAAGGATAATCGTTTGTCTGCCGGGGAGGGGACGGCCGATACTTTCAAAGGTTTTCCTCCCCATAATGAGCGGGTGCCCCATGGTCAGGGCCTTGAACCGCTGCCGGTCAGCCGGGACATCCCAGGGGATACGCCCCTCCCGGCCGATTACCCGGTTGCTGGAAATGGCTGCAATCAGCGAAATAATCATGATCGAAATTCTAACACCTTTTCCCCCTTCGGGAAAGACCAACCACTGCCGACAGCAACGGTATGTCATGGCCTCCTGCCAAATGCTTGACGCTCCGCCAAATAAATATAGTAGCTGGCCCCCCGGCAGATATGATAGATTCCAACGGAGCGCCAGTTAGCGATTGGGACCAAACGGTTGCCTGTTTCACGCCCCACCGCGCACAAAACTTGCATCAGGAATCCAATGCACCGTACCCTTCTGACCAACCTTGTTTTAACCTGCATCGCCTTGACCATTGGCGCCCCCCCCCTGTTGGCGGGGCAACGCCAGTTTACAGTGGCGGCTCCGCCGGCGTGGGTTGAGCCGGTGCCATTCGCTGCGTTGGCAGATCTGCCGATCAACCAGGTGAACGACGGGATTTACTTCCTCCTCATCGAAGAGCAGGAAAGGGTCAAGGAACAGACCCGCTTCCGCCGCTTCGTCAAGAAAGTCCTCTCCGCCAAGGGCGTACAGAGTGGGGCGGAGCTCTCGTTAAACTTTGACCCTTCCTATGAGCGGCTGGTGCTCCATACGGTCAGAATCTGGCGCGACAATCGGCCGCTGAACCGGCTGGAGCCGGCCAAGATCAAGATTCTCCAGCGGGAAACCGATCTCGACCGAAAAATTTATGACGGCAGACTCTCCGCCGTCATCTTTCTCGAAGATGTGCGGGTTGGAGACACCATCGAGTATGCGTATTCCCTGAAGGGCGCCAATCCAATTTTCAAGGGACGCTACGCCGATTCATTCGAAGTCCGATGGAGCATCCCGGTTGCCAAACTCCGGCAGCGCCTTCTCTGGCCCACCAGCCGGTCGCTGACAATCCGCAACCACCTGACCACGCTCCAGCCCCGCCAGAAAAAGAGCGGTAGCGAAACGGAATACCTCTGGGAAACCGCCCAGCTCCCGGCGCTCATCGACGACGGCGACCTCCCCGGCTGGTATGACCCCTACCCATGGGTCCAGCTGAGCGAATACGCCAGCTGGGGAGAGGTGGTCAACTGGGCCAGCGAGCTCTACAGCGTGCCGGCAACCCTTTCCCCCCCGCTGCAGGCCAAGATCGCCGAGATCAAGAAGAACTACCCCAACCAAGAGACGCAGCTGGTTGCAGCACTGCAGTTTGTGCAGGATGAAATCCGCTACCTCGGCATTGAATTCGGTGCGAACTCCCACCGCCCCACAGCGCCGGCAATCGTTTACCAGCGCCGCTTCGGCGACTGCAAAGACAAATCATTGCTGCTCTGCGCCATCCTCGTTCAACTGGGGATCAAGGCCCAACCGGCCCTGGTCAACTCGGCAAACAGCAAAACCGTTGAAGAATCGCTCCCAACACCCTTTGCGTTCAACCATGTGGTGGTACAGGCTAAGCTGCAGAACCGCGCCTACTGGCTTGATCCAACCAGAAGCCGGCAGCGAGGGGCGCTGGACAGTATCTATTTCCCCAGTTATGGCAAAGCCCTGGTCATCGGCAAGGATACCACCGCCCTCAGCCAGATTGCAGCCGCCGCAACTGCCGAAGCCAAAACCGAGATGCGGGAAACCTTCCAGGTCAAGGACTTCACCAACCCGGTCAAACTGCAGGTGACTACCAGGTATAGCGGACTCGAGGCCGACCGGATTCGCGCCAGGATAGCAGAAAGCACCCTTGAGGAAACCCAGAAGAACTATCTCAATTATTACGCCCACACCTACCCGGACATCAGACCGGCCAAACCATTGGCAATTCAGGACGACGAGGCGGCCAACCTGATCAGGACCACCGAAGAGTACGAGATTACCAATTTCTGGTCGACGCCCGACCAGGGCAAAAAGCGCAAATGCTCATTTTACGCCGAAGCAATCAACACCCTGCTCAAAAAACCAGCCACCACCATCCGCACCATGCCCCTGGGGGTGAAATACCCCAACCACTATCATCAAACCATCGTGGTAATCCTCCCCGAGGAGTGGCCGGTCAGCAAGGACGAAAAGGTCATTGCCGACACCGCCTCCCGGTTTCACTACAAACGGAGCATCACCGATAAAAAGCTGACCCTGGACTACGACTACCAGCAGCTCGCGGACGTGGTGGAGGTAAAGGATATCCCCGCCCATCTGCAAAACCTGGCACTGATCCAGGACAAGCTCGGGTACGAACTCTTCTATGAACCGTCGGCCACGGCCGGTGTCACGCTGGTCAATTTGATCGGCAAGCTAAACTGGCCGCTCCTGGTCCTGGCCGGGCTGTTCCTCATAACTACGGTCGTGGTGGCTGTGAAAGTCTACCAGTTGGGCGGCAATGCTGCAGTCGAGTCAGTCCCCCCAGCAGCTCCAGCTGTCGGGATAGGCATCTGGTTAAGCCTGGTCTGCCTTGGCCTGTTGCTGAAGCCGCTCTTTATCTTCGGCGACCTAAGCGAGAGCTGTCGGTTTTTCCTGGCCAGCGACTGGCATGCCCTGACGGTGCCAGACATGGAAAATTATTACGGCCTCTGGGCACCAACCATCATCTTCGAGCAGTTGGCCGATATCCTGCTGCTGGTCTTCTCCGTGTTGCTGCTGGTGCTATTCTTCGAGCGGAAACGGCGATTCCCGCAGCTGCTGATCATATTCAGCCTGCTCAACCTGGCTGTCTTCGGCGTCGATTACCTGGCTATGGCGCTGATCCCTGCAGCCAAAGCCCATGCTGCCAGCAGTACGCTCTGGGGTTTAGCCGGCGCGGCGGTCTATGTCATGATTTGGGTCCCCTACTTCAGCTTTTCCAAACGGGTCAAGACCACCTTCCTCCGTTGATCGCCGCGGGGAGCCTCCAGCTATTACTTTCTACTCTATACTTTTCAGCCACTCTGCTGTTGTTAATACCTTGCTGAAGAGCATCGCCTGGGTCACCAATACCGCCCGGTGCAGTTCCTCGGCGGTGACCGAGCCGGCGTTGTTGGAGATCGCCAGGGTGCCAGTGGCATCGGCAAGGAACTCCACGGCATAGCCGAGGTGGAACGCCTGCCGGGCGGTGGTATCGCAGCACATCTGGGTCATGTAGCCGGCGATCACCACGGTATCGAGCCCCCGCCCCCGCAGCCACCCCTCGAGTTCCGTGCCGGTAAAGCTCCCCGGCAGCTCCTTTTCCAACAACAGGTCGCGCTGACGCCTGGCCACCTCCGGGTGGAGCTCCCACTCGTGCCCCCCCTTCCTGAAGGTCTGCGCTTCAGCCGACTTGGCTCCATGCTGGACCACTATCACCGGTATGCCCAGCCGGTCTGCCCTGTCCATGACCAGGAGGATATTTGCCAGGCTCCCGGCCGGATGGGACACGGGGAGTTTCCCGGAAAAGTATTCATTCTGCACGTCGATGACCAGTAACGCCCGTTTCATCTCATCCTCCGTTTGCGCGCATCCGTTGAGTGACAGGAATCGACTCCCGCTGGATACTTTGGCTATATGGTTTTCTGAAAACGTTGATGCGTCTTTTTGCAGAAAGCTTAAAATTATTTGTCTCTAAATAATCGACAATTTTTGCTTCGGTGCCTGCAAGGATTGCAATGTTATCGAAAAAATCCTGTTTGGAATCGAAGGTAAAAATTGACTCAGACTCGAACTCTGCCAATTCGCTCAGTTTGTCGGATGCAAGCATTGAGTAATAAGGGCTCCGCGCTGTTTCACGTGGGTAGACTGAATTCAAGCTTACCTGCAATGAGGTAAGCCATGTTGATTAGGTTCTTCGTAGAGCGATATCCTCTGGCCCTTCTCTTGGCAGCCTGAATGAGGCCATTAACGGCTTCGAG
>JANXYN010000052.1 GCA_025356035.1 Geobacteraceae bacterium | reverse complement strand
TCGGTCAACGTCACGTTGGCCAGGGAGAAGTGCCCATGTGGATCGGTGGTTACCGTGCCGACCAGCGCCGAAGTTGTGGCACCGGGAGCCACGGCAGAGATCTGCACCGTGGCGTTGGCCTCGGCGATGCCGCTGACGGTGGTCCGGGCAACGTTGGTCGGCGATTGGATCGTCGCCAGCACCGGCGCATTGGGCGCAATGGTGTCGAGGGTGATGTTAACCGCGGCCGTGCCGGGGTTGCCGGCCCGGTCGGTGGCGGTGGCGGTAATGGTGTTGGCCCCCTCGGCAAGGGCATGGGCGGCAATGGTGAAGTTCTGGCCGCTGACGGTCGCGGCCCCACCGTTGACGGTGACACCGGTGATCGGTTCGTTCACCGACCCAGCGACCGCAACCTGGGGATTGTTGGTAAGGAAGCCATTCACGGGTGAAGCTATCGTTACCTGCGGCGCCACGGTGTCGAGATTGACCGGCACGCCGATGGTGGCAGGGTTACCGGCAAGGTCGGTGGCGGTTACGGTAAGGGTGTTCGTCCCCTCCACGAGTGCCTGGACGGAAAGGGTAAAGGTTTGGCCGGCAACGATCGCGGCAACCCCATTGACGGTCACCGAGGCGACCGGCTCGTTGACGGTGCCGGTCACCGTGATGGCCGGCGTATTGAGGAAGCTGTCGGCCACCGGGAAGGTGACGGTGATCACCGGCGGCACGGTGTCGAGCATCACGGCAACCGGCGCGGACACGGCGCTCGTGTTGGTTGCAGCGTCGGTGGCGGTGGCGGTGAAGCTGGTGCTCCCTTCGGTCAACGTCACGCTGGCCAGGGAGAAGTGCCCTTCGGCATCGGCGGTTACCGTGCCGACCAGAGCCGCCGTGGAACCACCAGGGACAAAGGCGAATATTTTCACCGTTGAATTCGCTTCCGCCGCGCCGCTGATTGCCGTGTTACCAACGTTGGTCGGCGAATGGGGCGCGACAAGCACCGGCGCATTCGGCGCGATGGTGTCGAGGGTGACGGTAACCGCGGCCGTGCCGGGATTGCCGGCCCGGTCGGTGGCACTGGCGGTGATGGTGTTGGCCCCCTCCGTAAGCGCATGGGCAGCGAGGGTGAAGTTCTGGCCACTGACGGTCGCAGCCCCACCGTTGACGGTGACACCGCTGATCGGCTCATTCACCGACCCTGCGACCGCCACCTGGGGATTGTTGGTAAGGAAGCCGTTAACTGGCGCACTGATGGTCACCAGCGGCGCCACGGTGTCGAGATTGACCGGCACGCCAATGGTTGCAGGGTTGCCGGCAAGGTCGGTGGCGATTACGGTAAGGGTGTTCGGCCCCTCCACGAGTGCCTGGGCGGAAAGGGTGAAGCTCTGGCCGGCAACGGTCGCGGCAACACCATTGACGGTGACCGAGGCGACCGGCTCGTTGACGGTGCCGGTTACCGTGATGGCCGGTGTATTGATGAAGCTGTTGGCCACCGGAGCGGTGACGGTAATGACCGGCGACACCGTGTCGAGGACTATCGCTACCGACTCGGACACGGCGCTTGTGTTGGTTGCGGCGTCGGTGGCGGTGGCGGTGAACGTGGTGCTCCCTTCAGTCAACGTCACGTTGGCCAGGGAGAAGTGCCCCTGAGGATCTGCGGTTACCGTACCAACCAGAGCTACTGTAGAACCACCAGGGGCAACGGCGAATATTTTCACCGTTGAATTCGCTTCCGCCGTGCCGCTGATTGCGGTGCTACCAACGTTTGTCGGCGAATGGGGCGCAACAAGCAGCGGTGCATTGGGCGCTTTTGTATCGAGGGTGAGCTTGATGGTGTCGGTGCCGGTATTGGTGGCGGAATCGGTGGCTGTTACCGTTATGGTATTCACACCTTCAACTAGAGCGAGCCCGGCAGCGCTGAAGCTGGTGCCGGAAACCCGGGCCGTCTGGTTATTGACCTTGACGACCGCCGTCGCATCGTTGAGAGTGCCGCCAACGGTGATTTCGGGAGTATTGAGATACTGACCTTCCCGCTGGGAGGTTATTTTTACGACCGGTGCGATGGTATCGACGGTAAATCGCCAGGTCAATGAAGAACTATTTGTTGCTCGGTCTGACACCGTGACGGTTACGGTATGTTCACCCTCGGCAAGCTTTACCGCTGGTTGGTAGCTGATCCCACTAGCAGTTACCGAAGCTTTTGCGGTAATGTCATTGCCGTCGAGGAGAAGATGGGCACTGGCGGTATTTATGCCGGAACCTTTTTCTTCATCGGCATAGCTAGCAGAAATAACCGGCAGTGCATTTTTGAGCAGGGCACCATCAGCGGGTAACGGCTGACTTATTACCGGAGCGATGCTATCGCACCCTTTCCCAACGATCTCTATCCGGAGAAAAGAGGTTACCGGCCCTGAGCTTTTCAGTTCTACCCGAAGCTCATTGAGTTGATTTATCGTGATGACCTTTTCCAGATACGGCAAGGAATTCTTGAAGTCATTTTCGACAAATACCGGCATCCCGTTGACGGAGACAACCGCGGAACTCATGCTGGTTGCCTTGCCGTCGCCGTTCCACACCCGGAGCAAGGCCTGATCCGAAGGGTTGCAACGCTCGAAGCTGTCTGTATAGACCGTGGGCTTCCCCTGCAGCCGGTCATAGCGCTTGGGGCCGAAGATGGACATATCGACGCCGGCAAAGGCCAGGGAGATCTGCCCGAACAGCAGTAAAAGAATAACTATGCTTAAAAGATGGAAGACTCTCTTCCTGCTGTCTACACGATTGTTATTACCGAACATGATGTTCGTCCCCTCCTGAACCATAATTGAAATTACAAATAAATAAAAAAGGCCTACTCCTGAGAAGATAGGCCTTTAAATGAATGGACAAACCGCACCCGGTCATTTCGTCGGCCCCTCTATCCTGCTTGGCTTCGCCGCGTACAGCGTGCGAAAATTATAAAAACCAAACAGGACAGGTAGCTTTGTGCCACACGGTTACCCGTGTTTTACCTCTTCGATGACGTTAAATCTGTCATTCTTCAGTTGTTTGTTACGTCGTTGGTCTCTGTGCACTCCGACTGTGATGGATTCGCTTCGCTTTAACACCGATACGAAAGCCAGCTTCCCGTGATTCCAGGTATGCATTTTCCTAATACACGGTCTTCGTAAGTGCCGCCGGTTTTACGTGCAGATCAAAATATACGCCATTCTAGAACAGCTTTTTAAGGTTTAATAAACTACACATCAAATTGGTTCATGTCAATCAATTAAATTAAAATTGTCTTGTAGCAGCAAACAAGCTCATCACAGGTCGTCAACCAACAGCTGCAATCAAGTTGACAACGATGGGCAACCTGTGGTAATTCATGGGGCGGAGGTATGTTTCATGCGAAAAAAGCTTGCCATTCTCGCCGACAGGGTCATCGCTGGCGGCGTCATTACCGAAGCCGACGCCCTTGAACTGACCAAGCTGTCCGGCCCCGACCTCATCTTCCTGTTCGCCGAGGCGAACCGGATCAAGGAGCAGTTCGTCGGGAGCAGTGTGTTCCTCTGCTCGATCATCAACGCGAAATCGGGGCGCTGCCCGGAAAACTGTGCCTTCTGCGCCCAGTCGGCCCACCATACAACCGATGCGCCGGTCTATCCGCTGGTGGATGAGGAGCGGATGGTGGCCTGCGCCCATGAGGCGGAGAAAAACGGCTCGTCCTGCTACGGCATCATCACCAGCGGCACCACCGTCAGCAAAGGAGAGGAGCTGGAGCGGATCCTCCGGGCGGTGCGGCGGATCAGGACGGAAACCGGCATTACACCGTCCTGCTCGCTCGGGATCATCGACCAGGCGACCGCCAGCGCACTGAAGGAAGCGGGGGTGGAGACTTACCACCACAACCTGGAGACGGCCCGCAGCTTTTTCCCGCAGATCTGCAGCACCCATGACTACGAGGAGGATGTGACGACGGTGCGGGTGGCCAGGGAGGCGGGGCTGAAGGTCTGCTGCGGCGGCATATTCGGCCTCGGCGAGAGCGCGGCCCAGCGGGTGGAGATGGCCTTCACCCTGAGGGAGCTCAAGGTGGAGTCGGTGCCGCTCAATTTCCTCAACCCGATCGAGGGGACCAGGTTGGCGGGCGCGCAAAACATCACGCCGTTAGAGTGCCTGCAGACCATCGCCATGTACCGTTTCATCCTGCCGAATAGGCGGATCACGGTCTGCGGTGGCCGGGAGAAGAACCTGCGCGACCTGCAGTCATGGATGTTCATGGCGGGCGCCAGCGGCACCATGATCGGCAACTATCTGACCACCACCGGCCGGGCGCCGGAGCAGGACTGGCAGATGCTGCGGGACCTGGAACTGGACGTGGCCAACTGCTGCGAATAAGCGTTCTTTGGATAAACGCAACTACCTTTACCACGGAGGACACAGGGGAACCCAGAGTAAATTCTTTATTCTTTTGTTAACTATTTGATTTACTTGCTATTCTCAGAAGCCAAGGAATCTATGAAAACTATCCCTGCAAAAGGAATCTTCATCACCGGCACCGACACCGGGGTCGGCAAGACCATCGTTGCCGCCGCCATCGCCCACCTGCTCCGCGAGCAAGGAGTGAATGTCGGCGTCATGAAACCGGTCACGAGCGGCTGTGAGGAGGTGGGTGGCCGACTAGTCTCCGAGGATGCCGAGCTGCTCTGCTGGGCAGCGGGTCTTGAGACAAGTGCCGACATCACTCCCTACCTGCTGAAGGCCCCCATTGCCCCGTCGATGGCAGCTGAAAAGGAGCGGGTCCGGATCGACCTCGGCCTGATCAAGGCGGCCTACGAGCGGCTTGCCAACCGCCACGACTTTATCATCGTCGAGGGTGCGGGGGGACTGATGGTCCCCCTGGCCGGGGGGCTTTTGATCGCCGATCTGGTGACGAGCCTTGGCCTGCCGCTCCTGGTGGTGGCACGCCCCAATCTCGGCACGATCAACCACACCCTGCTCACCTGTTTTACCGCCAAACAGCTGGGCATCGACCTGCGGGGCTTCATCGTCAACAACTACCCGGCCGTGCCCGGCGCGGCGGAGGAGTACGCGCCACACCTGCTGGCATCCCTGGCGGGGGCCCCGCTGTTGGGGCTATTTCCCCAGATCGAGGCAATCGACCGGCAGCGGCAGGTGCTGGAAATCAGCGCAGCATTGACCAGGGAGCCTGCCACGGCCATCATGCTGCGCGAGATCGGGGTGAGCTGAGATGGATACCAAGACGCTACAGGAGTACGACCGCAAATACGTCTGGCACCCCTTCACCCAGATGCGGGAATGGGAGGCGGAGCCGCCGCTGGTGATCGTCGGGGGGGAGGGTTCCTGGCTGATCGATAGCGACGGCAACCGCTACCTGGACGGGGTGGCCTCGGTCTGGACCAATGTCCACGGCCACTGCAAGCGGGAGATCAATGAGGCGCTCAAGGCCCAGGTGGACCGGCTGGAGCATGCCACCCAGCTCGGCCTGGCCAACGACCAGGCGGCCCTGCTCGCCAAGCGCCTGGTGGAGGTGACCCCGGCAGGGCTCTGCAAGGTGTTCTATTCCGATAACGGCTCCACCGCCGTGGAAGTGGCGATCAAGATGGCCTTCCAGTACCAGCAGCATGTTGGGCGGAGCCGGAAGACCCGCTTCATCTCCTTCAAGAACGCCTACCATGGCGACACCCTGGGGTGCGTCAGCGTTGGCGGCATCGACCTCTTCCACGAGGTGTTCCGCCCGCTCCTCTTCTCTACCATCCAGGCCCCCTCCCCCTATTGCTACCGCTGCGCATCGGGGGGGAGCGGCGACAGTGCCAGCTGCGGCAGGTTCTGTCTGCAGGAGCTGGAACGGCTCATGGCCGTCCATGCCGACGAGGTCGCCGGCCTGGTGATCGAGCCGCTGGTGCAGGGGGCCGGCGGCATGATCGTCCAGCCCCCCGGCTTCCTCAAGAAGGTGAGGGAGCTGTGCGACCGGTACGAGATCCTGATGATCGCCGACGAGGTGGCGGTCGGCTTCGGCCGGACCGGCACCATGTTCGCCTGTGAGCAGGAGGCGGTCACCCCCGACATCATGGCGCTCTCCAAGGGGATCACCGCCGGCTATCTGCCGCTTGCCGCCACCATGACCACGCAGAAGGTCTACGATGCCTTTCTCGGCGACTACGCGGAGCTGAAAACCTTTTTCCATGGCCACACCTTCACCGGCAATCCGCTCGCCTGTGCGGTAGCCCTGGCCAGCCTCGAGCTGTTCGAGAGTGAACGGCTCCTCGAACAGCTGCCGGCAAAGATTGCCTATCTGCAAGGGCGTCTCGCTGAGATTGCGCGTCTGCCCCATGTGGGTGAAGCCAGGCAGGCGGGAATGATCGGCGGTATCGAGCTGGTCGCCAACCGCGAAACAAAAGAGCCATACCCATGGGAGGAACGGGTCGGTCTGCAGGTCTGCCGCGTGGCACGGAGCCACGGCCTGTTCCTGCGGCCACTGGGGAATGTGATCGTGATCTTCCCGCCACTCTCCATTACGCTTGATGAAATTAAGCTGCTGCTGGACGGGGTGGAGGCCTCGATTACTCACGTAACCGGCCAATAAAAAAGGGGCGACCCGTTTGCGGACACCCCTCCAGTAACTGCCAAAAATTGTCGTTTGCCTAGAATCTTCCCCGGACCAGTTCGGTCATGACGATTACCGCCGTTTCCCCGCGGGAATTGGGTTCCTTGATGTCCGGTATGATGGTCGGCAGGGCGAACCGGACCTTGCCATTCTCCACTTCAGCCAGTGCCCTGCTCGATTTGACCACCCCGTAGGTAACCCCCGCCATTACGCCAGCCGCGCCGCCATAAGCCATATAATCGAGGTGCGTACCCGGCTTGTGGGTGAAAGCCAGCATGGCCGCCCCCACCAAAACACCGGTTAATCCACCATAGAGACCATCCTGGAATACTTCCTTGATCTCGCTTTCAGCAAGGCAGGGTGCACACCAACCCATGACCAGCATGGCTACCAGAAGTGCTATTGCGGTTTTCCCCATCTTTTTCATGTCCGGCCCCCTAACCTTCTCACCTTTTTTTACTCAGCTGAGTTGTGCAATATGGGGGCCAGATTTTTGTCAGCCCTCAATAAAAACATAACCAGCTGGTTTCCTGACCAAATTAATTCGGCCCTGGACAGCCGACAATAAAAGGTGCCGGTGCCAACTGTCAATATTCCGTCAATTGGCCGGACCCAAAACTGTCACCGGCACGTTCTTGTTATTATCCGGGGCGTTAGCTGATGTAGCTATTTTACAACGCTGTCGCAAAATAACTACAGGCGCCCCAACTCCCTTTTCACGATGGACAACTCATCTTCCCGGCCCATGGCCGGTCGGTTCAGTTTTGCGTTCAACACCTTATCCAGGATCTCCCTGAAGCGCGGACCGGCCGGGACACCGAGCCGTTTCAGGTCTTCGCCGCTGATCAGCGGGCGGACATTCTGCAGCTGGGTGAAATAAAGCGAGATGAACTTTTTCACCTCACCGCTGCCGGTCTTCGCCATCAGATAGAGCAGCACCTCCACCGGTAGCTCCTTCAGCCAACCGTAAATCTCGCTGTTAAGTACTTTGGCAGACCTGGTCAGCCGCCGCTGCATGGCAACAAGGACCCCGGCACCGCGTTTTCGCCCATCAAAGAGTTTCTCCTTGTAATGCTCAGAGACGGAAAGCCTGGTGCAGGTTCCCCAGAATTCTTCATCAGCCAGCGGCTCACAGAGGGCAAGGAAATAGACTACCCACTTTTCATACTGTCGCTCCAGAAACAGGAGCTCAAACCAGGAGTTGATTTTTCTCGCTTCCTCTAAAACCCGCCGGTTGTCAGGGGTCAACTGGAGCTCCGGATGGATATATTTCAGCAGGCCGAATGCAGCCATCCGCTCAACGGCAAGCAATGGTTCCTTTTCCCTGAAGATTAGAACCAGTTCGGTCAACAACCGTTTCCCCCCCAGCCGCTCCAGAAACTCCATCCGCACCGCGTTCTTGATCAGATTTTCCGTATGTTTGGCAATGCTGAAACCGAGCCGCTGTTCAAAGCGGATGGCCCGGAACACCCGGCTCGGGTCCTCGACAAAGGAGAGATTATGGAGGACCCGGATGGTTTTTTCCTGCAGATCCCGCTGGCCGCCGAAATAATCGATGAGTTGACCATAGTTGGCCCTGTTAAGGCGGACCGCCAGGGTGTTGATAGTAAAATCCCGCCGGTAGAGATCCGTTTTTAGCGAGGATCGTTCCACCGTGGGGAGCGCGCCGGGTGACGCATAGTATTCCAGGCGGGTGCTGGCCACATCGATCTTGATGCCGTCAGGAAAGACGAGCACTGCGGTACCGAATTTCTGGTGACTTTTCACCCGGCACAGGTACTTGCGGGCAAAGGTTTCGGCAAACAGGATGCCGTCCCCTTCGACCGTGACATCCAGATCGAAGTTCTCACCACCGAGCAGCAGGTCCCGGACAAATCCCCCCACCGCATACACCGGCAGATCCAGTTCATCGCCGATCTGGCCCAGATCCTGGAGGATCTGCGTCAGCCGGGGAGAGAGGTGTTTGCCGAGCAGATGCACCACGTCGCGCTTGCGCACCCGGATAGGGTTCCGACCAAGGTCATAAAGGGCTTCCTTCTTGCCATGCAATCCCGCCTGCATGTAACGGAGCAGGTCGGTACGGGTTACAACACCGGTCAGCTCATTGCCGGCAAAGATCGGGACAAAGCGGCGATTATGCCCCACCAGGTATTCCTGAATCTCGGCAAGCGGCGTGTCGGCAGTAGCCTCCAGGAATTCGGTATACATGTATTCACTGACCGGGAGATTGCCCAGTCCGTGGTAAATGGCCTTTTCCACGATCCGCCGGGAAATGATGCCGACCATGCGCCCTTTCTCCATAACCGGCATCGCATTGACATTGTACCTGACCAAGAGTTCCTGGGCCTCGGCGATGCTCAGTTCAGCCGGAAGCGTCTTCACCGGTGCCGACATGATCTCGCCCGCTGACCGTTTGGGTGTCACCAGGTTGCGTAGCGCATCTTTCAGCTTTTCCACCACCTGAATCATGGTAAGTTCCTTGACGGTGGCGGAAGCGGCAGTGGCGTGCCCGCCACCGCCAAATTCCCGCATGATCTCCCCGGCATCAACCTCAGGGAGCCTGCTCCTGGCAACAAGATAGACCCGTTTCCCCATCTCCACCACCAGAAACAAGGCGTTCAGATTCTCCATGTCCCGCATCATGTGCGCCAGTATCGCGATGTCGCCGATATAGTAATCTACCGAGGTCTGGGCGATGGCGACTTCCATGCCGTTCAGGCTGATGATGGTGAGGGATTTCAGCAGGTCATTCAGCAGGGAGACCTGCTCTGCGGTCAGTTCCTGAATCAGGAAATCGGCGACGGTATTCAGATTTGCGCCCTTTCCCAGGAGCCAGGCGGCAGCCAGGTAGTCATCGGCCGTAGTAGAGGGAAACGTCAGCTTGCCGGTATCTTCATAGATGCCGAGCATCATCAGGGTGGCCTCACTGGCGCTAACCACCGCCCCCTGCTCCATCAGGATCTTGCAGAGAATCGACGTAGATGCGCCGCAAGCGCGGATCTCGCCGCCGCTCGCCTTGATATCGCCGAACGCTTCCGGATGGTGATCGTAGATGTGGATCTGCAGGCCCGGTTTCTGCAAAATTTCGGCAAATCTGCCGATCCTTGAGGAATGCTGGCAATCCACCAGAATGAGCCGGGAGATGCTGGCCAGATCGAGGTCTTTGAGGCGGGTGAAATTGAGGGCGTAACCGGTCGACTTAAGGAAAAAGTCGCGCAGGCTCTTTTCCTGCGCCCCGGAGAAAACCAGCAGCGCATGGGGATAGAGCTTCTTGGCGGCAACCATCGCACCCAGACAGTCAAAATCGGCATTTACGTGGGTGGTAATTACATCCATAGGAACATTTTGCCATAGAAGCCGGAAAAGTAAATGAGGGAGGCAAGGGGGACGAGGGAAACGAGGCTGTCGCCTATTTGGTCAGACTCAACAGCAGCGGCAGGGGTGCGTGGTGGTAGAAGGGGTTGTGGCCTACGATCTCCACCACTGGCCCGCCTTCCAGCTCCTCAAACTCGCCGCTGTCCCCTTCGTAGACTTCCTCGCCAACCGCCCAGTTGTACAATTCCTCTGCTTGCAGGAGGACCGGATTCTCCGGAAAACCGTAGACACGCTGCTGCATTGCTTCATCATACAAGCCTACACAGCCATGTGAAGCGGGGCGACCGGGGAGATCCCGGGCGTGAATCCAGTAGGCGACGTCATGCTTGTCGATATGGAAACGGATGGCATAGTCCATGGGATACTGGGCCGCCTCGTCTTCGGTCTTATAGAGGGAGGAGGTGTGGTTGCGGTGCCGGGCGTCGACCCGAAACAGGCCGGTCGGGGTCTCGTGCCCTTCGCTGCCGCTGGCTGCGGGCATGGAAAATTTCAATTTGCCGTATTCATAGGCCCCCAGCCACTGCTCGCTCAGACTGATCAGGATATATTTCTCATGGCGTCTCGCCGGTTGGTACTCAGCTGGGAGGGGTGTATAGGCGGCAACGGCCCGGATATCTTTCGGCACCTTAAGGGTCATGCCGGGGTAAATATGGCGCCGGTCGATCCGGTTAAACCGTGCGACAGCGACCCAATCACGGCCAAACAGCGACCAGAGGGAGTCATTGGGCCGGATAAAGCGCGGCTCCCAGTCTATCCCCGCCATGCTTGGATAAACGATCCGGCTCAGGTCTTCCATGGCCGGATCTTCCGGCAACGGGCCAGGCTCAGAGATTGGGAGCGGTTGCAGCACCAGGAACAGCGAACAACAAAGCAGGATGATGATCCCCGCTATATTATACAATCGAGTTTTCATGCCGCCAGCACAACCTTCTGTTTAATGAGACTTTCTACTCCCTCTTAGCAGTAGCACTATTTCGGCTACCGGTCAAGCAAAAGGGGGCTAGTCGCCCCCCTTGAACCGTTCAGCCAGAATCTTTTCCACGGCGCTGTAAGGGTCCTCCCGCCGGGCTGCCATCCCTTCCAGAATGGCACGGTACCTGCCGTTCACATGGAGATGCTGGAAGACCTCGGTAAAAAGGCGTTCCTTGAGCAGATCCATGAATACCCGGGCATTTTTCTCCTGGAGAAATTCCCGGATCTCTCCCGACTGGTAGAGATGACTGCGGTGCGCCTCGATCTCTGCTACCAACTCCTCAATACCACGGTTGCAATGGGCCTCGGTTCGGAGCACCTTCGGCAGCCACGCCCCTTTTTTGTACTGGTTCATCTCCAGCATGGTGGCCAACTCCCGCACGGTCCGGTCGGCACCTTCCCGGTCCGCCTTGTTCACCACGAACAGATCGCCAATCTCCAGAATGCCCGCCTTGATCGCCTGAATGTCATCCCCCAGCCCAGGCACCATCACTACGATTGTGCTATGGGCCATCCGCACGATATCCACCTCGTCCTGGCCCACCCCCACGGTCTCAATAATGACGATATCCATCCCCATTGCGTCCATCACGTTGGCCACATCCATGGTGGAGCGCGAAAGTCCGCCCAGATGGCCACGAGTTGCCAGACTGCGGATGAACACCCCGGCATCATCGGCATGGCGGTTCATCCGAATCCGGTCACCAAGGATGGCGCCCCCCGTAAAGGGGCTGGTAGGATCCACCGCGACAATCCCGACCCGCTTCCCCTGTTTGCGGTAGACAGCAGTGAGCTGATCGACCAGGGTCGATTTCCCCGCCCCCGGCGGGCCGGTAATGCCGATGATAAAAGCGTTCCCCGTATGGGGATAGAGGATTTTCAACTCATCCAGGGCGCTCTTGAAACCGTCATCGATATCCCGCATCAGCCTTGCCGCAGCGCGGATGTCCCCCTCCAGAATTTTTTCCGCTAATGCCATACCACGTTCCGTTTCCGTATTTTTTTGGAGTTGCCTTGTTAGTTGGGCGCTACCACTGCTAATTTTCCAGCTTTGCGCTGGCGAACAACGCCATAAATGCGGCGTGCTCAAGCAAACAGCCGTTGGTCAGGTCGAGGTCTTCCGCCGCGTTGATTACCCGTTTTGCACTACAGAGCGCTAAAGGCGGATTAGCCGCGATCCTGGCGGCAACCCCCTCCACCTCCCGCCAGAATTCCCCATCGGCGTAGACCCGATTGACCAGCCCCATCCGCAAAGCTTCGGCAGCGCTGTAGAGCTCGGCTGTCATGAAGATCTCCCGGGCGCAGTTTTTCCCCACCAGCCGGGGGAGCTTCTGAGTGCCGCAGAAACCGGTGATAATACCGAGTTTGGAACCGGGGTGGGCGATCAGCAGGGATTCTGTAGCCAACCTGATATCACAGGCAAGCGCCAGATCACACCCCCCTCCCATGGTGATACCGTTGAGGGCACCGATGATCGGTTTTTTACACGCTTCCATGGCACTGAATAGCGATTGCCCCAGTTCGGCGAAGGCGAGTGCATCTGCCGGCGCAAAATGGAGCATTTGGCCGATATCCGCACCCACGGCAAACGACTCGCCAGGATAACCGGAAAGGACGATGCAGACCACGGCCGGATCTCCCTCCAGTTCGGCAAAGGCACGTTTCAGCTCCCGTAGGGTATTGATAGAGAGCTTGTTGAAACGGCTGCCGGACTGCAGGAGGAGGTAGCCGACCCGATCCCGCACATCAATTTTCAGCTTCTTGTATGGCATATTTGAAATCGTAGGGGCGCCCCTACGTCATGCCCGTGGCTTGACGTTGTCTTTAACCCATTGCACGATCGCCTCGGTGGAGGTACCGGGGGTGAAGACCTCGCGAATTCCGGCCTTTTTCAAACCGGGGATGTCGTCGTCAGGAATGACGCCGCCACAGAAAATCATGATGTCCGCAGCATTTTTCTCCCGCAGGATCTCACAGACCCTCGGCAGCAGTGTGTTGTGGGCACCGGACAAAATCGAAAGGCCGATGCAGTCCACGTCTTCCTGAATTGCCGCCGCCACGATCTGCTCCGGCGTCTGGTGCAGACCGGTGTAAATCACCTCGAATCCGGCGTCGCGGAAGGCCCGGGCAATGATCTTCGCCCCCCGATCATGGCCATCCAGGCCAGGTTTACCCACAAGCACCCGAAACTTTCTTTCAGACATAACGATACTCCTTGTTTAATAATATCACTTTTCGATGCCGACACGCGCCGGCACTCCGGCCTTATAGTAATGCTTGACCTCACGCATCTCGGTCACCAGGTCGGCCGCCTCCATGATCCGGGGATCGGCATTCCTGCCGGTCAGCACCAGCTCTACCCCGGCCGGCTTCAGCGCCATTAGGGCGAGCACCTCGTCCACAGGGAGGAGGCCAAACGAAACCGCGCCATTAATCTCGTCGAGAATGACCAGGTCATACTCGCCCGATAGCAGGGACAGTTGCGCCAGTTGCAGCGCCCCCCTTGCCAGGCGCTGGTCTTCCGGATCGGGGTTTTCCCGGTTCACCCAACCCTCCCGGCCGGTCTGGTGAATGGTGAGAAACGGAGCCAGCCGCTTGGCGGCCAGATGCTCACCGTAGGGCCCTCCCCCCTTCATGAACTGGATCATACAGACCATCAGTTCCCGGCCGACGGCGCGCAGGGCCAGACCGAGCGCGGCAGTGGTCTTCCCCTTACCGTTTCCCGTGTAAACCTGTATCAGCCCCTGTGCCAGTTTCATAAAACCCCTTCATCCTTTGCCTGCTACCGTCCCTTAAACTGCGGCTTACGCTTTTCCACGAAGGCGCCCATCCCTTCCTTCTGGTCCTCGGTGGTAAAGCAGAGGGCAAAGGCATCCCGTTCCATGAAGCAGGCGGTGGCCAGGTCGATATCGTAGCCGGCGTCAATAATCTCCTTGGCGAGCCGCAGCGAAACCAGCCCCCGGCTGCAGATTTGCCGTAGCAGCTCCAGGGAGCTGCTCTGCAGTTCATGGTCATCATACAGGCGGTTCACCAGGCCGATCTGGTATGCCTCCGAGGCGCTGATCCGGTCACCAGTAAAGATCAGCTCCTTGGCCTTCGCCTTCCCCACCAGGCGGGAGAGCCGCTGAGTGCCACCAAAGCCGGGAATTATTCCCAACTGCACTTCGGGAGCAGCAAAGCTTGCTGAGCGAGCAGCAACAATGAAATCGCAAGCCAGCGCCAGCTCCAGGCCACCTCCCAGAGCATGGCCGTTTATTGCGGCCAGCACCGGTTTCCCGAGCCTTTCAATGGCAAACATCAGCCGTTGGCCAGACTCGGCAAAGACTGCCGCCTCCCCCACACTCATCTGGCGCATCTCATGAATATCGGCCCCGGCACAGAAACTCTGCCCGGCGCCCGTGAGGAGGATGCCGTGCACCGTCTCATCTTCCTTGAGCCGGCTGAAAATCGTCAGCAGCCCTTGCAGCAGCGCGGCGTTGATGGCGTTGTGCTGATCCGGCCGGTTGATGCTGACTACCGCCAACTGCGCTTCGCGCTCGACCTTTACACTCTTCTCAGGCAACTTGGACGCTCCTGTTTTTACAAGGATGTTGAAAAACTACTGCGGAGGCCATCTGCTACGTTGCGCGGTGCTCGCTCCCTCTCCTATCTACTCGATATGTCTCGGTCGCTGCGCTCCGTGCGCCTTGCATATGGCCTTCCTCGCTACGTTTTTCAACAACCTTTTAGCGAAAGTAAAACATCCGGTGGGGGAAATATAGCAAGCCACAGGATTTGCTGTCAAGGTGAATTCCTTGATATTATAACATTTTTTTATTCCGGATAAAGTACTGTAAATTGCCGGCTGGAAAGTTTTTACCGGATTGAAGCTTGACATCTCCGGAGAGTTTTGTTATTCATGTAAGCACCAACGGGCGATTAACTCAGCGGGAGAGTGCTACCTTCACACGGTAGAAGTCGCTGGTTCGATCCCAGCATCGCCCACCAATAAATGCGCATGGCCAGGTCAACAAACCTGGCCATTTTTTTATATAAGCCCGTTGGGAGCTCTGACCTTCCCGCCACAAACTCAACTTCTGTTTCCTCAAGTCATTTAGCTTCCACAGTCAACGCCGAATATTACCGAAATGGTCAAAACCACCTGCTGGCTAACAATTGCGGGAAATGTGCGACCCATGTCTGCGCAATCGTCCGGAGCTATTGACAAACGTGCGCGCAATGGGACAATATTAGTAGCGACCAATGTTGCGGCTATTCGATACTGCTCCCCGTTATGAAGCATGCACAGTTAAAACGAGCCGGCAGTTTACAGGGTTGATCTGGTTGGCTCGGCACTCTTAAAGGAGGAGTCCATGGACTCCAACTGCAAAGAAACTGGACATAAATCTGTTCAGACCGGCTCCGCACGTTACTGGGATCATGTGGCACTGTACGCCGTTATGCTGCTTTTCCTGGTAACTGTCAGCGGCTGTGCCACCATGAACCGCTATATATTCTTAACAAAAAAAGAACTCCCCGCCACCCCCGCAAGGAACAGTCTCCCCTACCAAGAAATCTGGTTTCCGGCCCGTGACGGTGTGCAGCTGAATGGCTGGTTCATTCCCGGAGTACCAGAAAAACCGCTCGTGCTCTTCTTTCATGGCAATGCCGGAAATCTATACGACAATCTGGAATACCTGAACCTTCTCCACGGCCGCGGTCTCCCGATCTTCATCTTCGATTACCGGGGTTACGGGAAAAGTCAGGGGACACCGATTTTGGAAAACGATCTCTACCAGGATGCCCGCGGAGCTATCTGCTTCCTTGAAGGTCAAGGCTGGCCGCATGAGAAGATGATTTTCTTCGGGCAATCCCTGGGGTCTGCAGTGGCACTCCAGATGGCACTGGAAACCCCACCCGCAGGGCTGGTCATGGAGAGTTCCTTCACCTCGCTGAAAGAGATAGTGAAGTATGTCTCACCGCTTGCCTACTATACGGTCGGCTGGTGGAGCATCGATCTCCCTTTTGACAACCTTGCCAAGATCGGTCGGGTCGAGGTGCCGCTGCTCCTCATCCATGGCGATATGGATACCGTCGTCCCGGTGGCGATGACCAAGCAGCTTTTTGCCCAGACCGGCGCCCCGAAAATGCTTCACATCATCAGTGGAGGGGGGCACTGCAACGTCATCATGTATGACAGCTCGGCGTATCTCGCAGCATGGAAAAGCTACCTGCAGTCGATAGTGGTGAGGTCTGAGTCTCGGCAGAGCGCAAGACCATGATTTACAGCCTTTGTTTGACTTTTTATCTGATTTCAGTCAAGATACCTTGTTAATGATGGAGAGGGTTGCTCGCGGTCAGGGCCGGATTGAACCCCTCCAATTCAAGCCAAGGAAATGTTTGATGATCTGTCCGCTGTCACCAGCCCATTTTGTTGCCCTGGGCGCCTTTCAACTCTCTGCACTGCTGCTTTTTTTCAATGTGACCCTGGCACCTCTGCCGCTCGCTATTTTTGTTCTCATCTGTTGCATCACCCCACTCTTTCCTCGCCTCAGCTTCTTTCTGCCAGTCATCAGCAGGGGGGAGAGGGGGGCAAAAGGCGTAGCCATCACTTTTGACGACGGACCCGACCCGGAGGTCACCCCGCAGCTCCTGGAGCTCCTCGCGCGTCACGGGGTGACGGCAACCTTCTTCGTGACCGGCTCGCGAGCCGAACGCTTTCCGGACATCATAAGGGCAATCCTGGCCGGCGGCCATACAGTAGGAAACCATTCCTACAGTCACTCCCCGTTTCTGATGCTCAAGGGACGCACCACACTCCGGCGCGAGATCGCGTCGGCCCAGAGCGTCTTCCTACAGTTTGGCATCGTGCCGTTCGCCTTTCGCCCCCCGGTCGGAATTACCAATTCCCGTCTCTGGCGGATCCTGCTCGAAAATGGGATGTTCTGCGTTAATTTCAGTTGCCGGGCCGCAGATTTCGGAAACAGGCGGGTGGCGAAGCTGGCGCACAGGTTACTGGCAAAAGCAGTCCCGGGCGATATCATCCTGCTTCATGACGTCGCGCCGCGGCAAGGGGACGTAACGCAACTGCTGCAGGAATTCTCGACCCTCATCGAGGGGGTGAAAGGGAGGGGGCTGGAGATCCTCCCGCTTGACCAGCTCATCGGGAAGAAGATCATGCAGTGGGGCGCCTTGGACCCCGAAACCAAACCGGCCGAACTGTTTTACAACGGACTGGCCGCGACTTACGATCAGGAGCAATTCGCCTCCAAGGTGTCGCTCTCGCGCTCCACCGAATACCGGCTATTTTCGGCCCAACTCCCCACGCTCTTTGCCGGTGCCAACCGCGTGCTCGAGATCGGCGCAGGCACCGGCATCTTCACGCTGGATATCGCCCGTAACTGCGCCGAGGTGCTGGCCGTGGACATTTCAGCCAATATGCTGGAACTGCTAGAAAAAAAAGCGTACGCTGAGGGGGTCAGGAACATCAGGACCCTGAAAGGGAACGTGGAAACGATGGAGTTCGAAGGACTTTTTTCGGTAGTCTGCGCCTTTTCTTCACTGGAATATCTTGCCAACCTCCCCGCCTTTTTTACCCGGTTAGCGCACCATGTCGAACCGGGAGGGGCCGTTTATTTCATTACTGCCCGCAGCTCCCTGTTCAGACTCTTTACTCAGATCGGCAACGCTATGAGGCAGGGGCTTTGGCTGAAGGCCCACAGCCGTCGGGAAATCGAGACGATGCTGACGGCTGCCGGGTTCGAGCGGATAACCGTCTCCTCCCATCTCTTCAAGTCGCTTTTGTCCGGCGGCATGCTGCTGGAAGTGGTTGCCCGCAGGAGCTCAGAAACTAAGGCAGCAGCAGTACCGGAGAAAGGATGGGCGAGGGTGTGAATACGTCACAAGCAATCTCAACACTCCCCGTACCGAGGGCACAGGGAGCCGCTGCCGAGCCGAAAACCCTCGTGGTCATCCCGGTATACAACCACGTGAAAACACTGCGCGGGGTGGCCGAAGGTGCGCTAGCCCAGGGATTTGCCATTCTAGTTCTGGATGACGGCAGCACGGACGGCAGCCTCGACAGCATCGCCGAGCTTCCTGTCTATCGCCACCGACTGCCGGTGAACCAGGGCAAGGGAGGCGCCATACTCGCGGGGGCACAACTGGCAAAAAGCTTGGGCTACCAGGCGATCCTGACCATCGATGCGGACGGCCAGCACGACCCCGCCGATGCGAAGCTGCTCTTGGAAGCGGCCGCATCATCCTGGCCCTGCATCGTCATCGGTGCACGCAGGATGGAGACCCTGAACGTGCCGCGCTCAAGCCTTTTCGGCAGAGACTTCTCGAATTTCTGGGTGCGGCTCGAGTGCGGCCAAACCCTGCCCGACACCCAGAGCGGTTACCGGCTCTACCCCGTTGAGTTTCTGGAGAGCTCCCGGTTCCTTTCCCGGCGTTACACCTTTGAAATAGAGGTATTGGTACGCGGACGCTGGGCGGGGCTGACGTTGCTCTCCACTCCAGTATCGGTCTACTACCCCCCCGGGAACGAGAGGGTTTCGCATTTTCATAAATTCAAGGACAATCTGCGCCTAAGCTGCCTGCACACCTTTCTGGTAACCCGCTCCCTGATCCCCTGGCCGCACCGCCGGCTGTTCAGGGAGGCCGGCGCAGAACGGCTGCCGAGCATCTTTAAGCCGGCCGATTATTTCAGGATGCTGAGCCGGGAGCACTCAAGCGCAGCGCAGCTCGCCGCCGCTGTCTGGGTCGGCATCTTTCTCGGGGCGCTGCCAATTATACCGTTCGGTATCGCGGCCATAGTCTACGCAAGCCACCGGCTCCACCTCAACAAGCTTGCCGCGGTCGGCGCCAGTAACCTCTGCTGCGCCCCCTTCGTCCCACTTCTGTGCGTAGAGCTTGGCCATTACGTCATCTATGGTAATTTTTGGTACGAGTTCAACCGGCACACACTTCTCGATGAACTACATCACCGGCTCTGGGAATGGTTGCTCGGGGCGATGTTGATCGGTCCGCTGCTCGGAGCGGTCGGGGCGCTCCTCACCTATTCTCTGGTGCGCACCTTGCGTAATCGCAAAGAGGAGCGTGTAGCTACAACTCAGGATGATCTGATAAAAAAGGCG
>JANXYN010000073.1 GCA_025356035.1 Geobacteraceae bacterium | reverse complement strand
CTTTCGGGAGATTACAGGCGAAGCAATTGCAGAGGCTGTTGAACGGCTGAACCACAGACCTCGTAAATGTCTCAGTTACCAGACTCCACATGAGGTTTTCACCAAAGCTCTACATGGTGCACTTGCAATTTGAATTCACCCTGTTCATGGATCGTGCAAGAAAAGATCAAATGTTGCTTAGTATCATCACCTGCGAGAGGAGCAACGAATGGAATACATATTGTACAGAGCTGCATCCATATCTATCCACTGAGTATGAACTAAGGTACCTAAGCTCTAAAGAGATAGGGATACTCTTGGATCTTCTTAGAAAGAACAATTCTCTTGGCTACATGGATGGCATGTTGCCTCAGCAGCAAAAAGAGCTGCTAACTCAAAAAGCAGGAAGACAGCTATTGGTTGCATTGCATGAAGCAACGTCTGGCAAGCCTTTTGAGGATATTATTTACGATGAGTATAAGTCCATTTCAAATCCTCAAGCTCAATCGTTATACCTTACCGTTGCAATAATGCATAGACTTGGTGTTCACACCCGCGCAGGTCTAATTTCTAGGGTACATGGTATCCCTTTTAGTGAGTTCATGGATAAACTCTTTAGACCTCTTGAATACATAGTCTTTGCCATAAATGATGCAATTATTAAAGACCATGTTTACCTTACGCGTCACCAAAATATTGCAGAAATAATATTTGAGCGAGCACTGGTTGACTTGCAAAGCAGGTACGACGAGTATATCAGGATACTGAACCATCTAGATATTGATTATAACGCCGATAGGGATGGATTTAAGGGCCTTGTATCTGCCAGAAGGTTACTTTCTATCTTCCCTAATAATGAAATGATTAGGAATATATATGTGGTTGCAGGGAGCAGGTGCCCGGACGATCCTATGCTTCTTCAGCAGCAAGCAATATTTGAGATGAATGTAGACGGCGGAAGTCTAGAAAAAGCAAAGGAGCTCTTAGATAAGAGTTATAAGTTAGCATTTACAGCTCAGAGAAAAAGCATCACACATTCAGTAGCTATGCTTTTAATAAAGCAAGCAGATTGTGCAACTAATCCAGCAGAGAGAATTAAGTTAAGAGAACAGGCCAAAAAAATATCATCCGAATTGACAGTAACTGACTCCAGTTCTTCGCATCCATTTCATACCATAATAAAGCTCGGAATCGATGAAATTAAAGATGCTATGCATACAGGAGATGATGTTTCTTTTGAGCGGAAAGTGAAGGAAGTTGAGGAATATATATTTAGAGCGCTTCAAGCCTTTCCGTCTGATAGTTTTATTCTTGATGCAGAGTCACAATTCTGTCATTTAATAAGATCTGAACCGAAGGCATTTGAATCTATCAAAAAAGCTTTTGCTTCAAATAAAAAGAGTCCTTACATTGCAAGCCGATTAGCTAAGGTGTATAAAGATATGGGCCAGGTTGATGAAGCAATACGTGTTCTGAAAGAATGCTTAGATATAAACCCTTCTAGTAAGGACATACACTTCACTCTAGCAAAATATCTCATAGATGTCAAACCTGACAGCGCCGGAGACATTATTCATCATTTAAGGCGATCTTTTACTCAAGGTGATGTAAATTACAACGCGCAATTCTTTTATGCTCGGAGTCTATATTTGGCTGGTGAAATTGATGAGGCTTTGCGTGTTTTTAAAGCACTAGGTGATTCGAAGGCAAGCCTGATCCTAAAAAAGGAATCACAAGCTACTGTAATGGAAAATAACAAGCCGAAGGTTTACCATGGGAAAGTTTTTAAAGTTGAGCACTCCCATGCCTTTATCGTAAAAGACGGTACAGGAGATAAAATATTTGCATATCGTTACAATGGCAACAGAGGTTTTTGGGATCAACTTAAAACCGAAAGACGAGTTGTTTTTGAGCTTGCCTTCAATTATCGAGGGCCTGTGGTTACCAACATAAAGACTGAATAAATATATACTCTCTGGTAGCACCCTTTAGATCCTAGCCTGTCAGAGGGAGCCCCCGCAAGGGACATAACGATGGAGATTACCAATCAACCCGCTTGCCCCTTCTGCAATCTGGACAAATCCAGGGTCATCCTGGCCAACGACCACGCGGTGGCCTTCCCCGACGGCTTCCCCGTCACCCCCGGCCACAGCCTGATCGTCCCGAAGCGCCACATTGACTCTTTCTTCGATGCAACCAGAGAAGAGCAGACGGCGTTGCTCGACCTGCTGGCCGGAATGCGCCAGCATCTACAGGCAGAACGAAGCCCCGACGGCTTTAACATCGGTATCAACGACGGCGCAGCCGCCGGTCAGACTGTAATGCACCTGCATATCCACCTGATCCCCCGCTATGCCGGCGACACGGACGACCCGCGCGGCGGAGTACGCTGGATCATGCCCAAGAAGGCGGCGTAATGGAAGAGCCCATGACCGAGCTCGAAACCTACATACGGCAGTTTTCCAGTCTCAACAGGGCACCAGGGCGAGTTTGGACCGAGAGCACGAAGAATCGCGCCCCCCACAAACCAATCCTGCTCCTGGCGGTGCTGGACCTGATGGCCCGTGGCGTCATCACCTCACCATTCATCGCTGTCACGGTTGACCTGGTCGAATTGAACGAACTGTTCAACCTCTACTGGCGGCGCATCATCCCGCTTGGCCAAACCAGCAGCATCTCCTTTCCCTTCTCCCGCCTGCACAACGAACCGTTCTGGGAACTGGTGCCGCTGCCAGGGCAAAAGATCACACCGGCATCCATCAACAACATCGCCTCGGTCAGCCAGCTCCGCACGGTCGCGTTGGGTGCTCGCATGGATGAAGACCTCTTCCATTACCTGCAAGAGCCCGCAAGCCGCAATGCCCTGCGCGAGGCGCTGCTGCGTTCGTGCTTCTCGGAAGAGGGTCGGGCTGCCCTTGAAGAGCAGGCAACCATCAATGCCGAAGCCTACAGCTACAGCCTAGAGCTGGAGCAGAAGGCCCACCTGCCGCTGGTCCAGGAAACGCTGGAGGCAGACGCCTACAAACCTGCCGTCCGGGACCAGGGCTTCCGGCGCATCGTGGTCACCACTTACGACCACCGCTGCGCCCTGTGCGGGGTACGGATCATCACGCCGGAAGGGCACACCGTGGTGGATGCCGCCCACATCATCCCCTGGAGCAGAAGCAAGAACGATGACATCCGCAACGGCATGGCCCTCTGCAAACTCTGCCACTGGGCGTTTGACGAGGGAATGATGGGGATATCCGACAACTACAACGTCATCACCTCGCGCCAGATCGCCGCCAATCCAAATGTGCCCGGTTTTCTTTTGACACTCACCAGCCGTAGCATCATCGGGCCAGCGGACCGCGATCTCTGGCCGGCCCGGCACTACCTTGCCGAACATCGGCGGGAATGGCGGTTGTAGCTTTGTTTTAGATGAAAATATCGAAATCAGAGGCGCGGATGTATCCGTATCAGCTGGGTGCGCTACACGGCGCGCAACACAAGTCAAGGAGAATTTATGGCTCGACAAAAGAAAAGCCCTGTAGAAGATTTGATCCTAGTGATAAGTAAGCTGCCGTGGTGGGTCGGGATCACGTTGGCACTGGTGTCATATCTGGTGCTGCATGCTCTCGCCTCACGCCCGCCGCTACACGTTGCCGGGCCTGGGCAGGTGGGCGATGCCGCAGTAAGAGGGCTCGCAACGACACTGGCAATGTTCGGCCAGTACGTTCTTTCCTTTGTCTTTGGCCTCGGAGCCCTAATCTCGGCGTTCAATGCCACCAACCAGAAAAAGCTCTACAACACGGTGGCAAAGCGTCCCGGTGTCGCTGCTCTGAATGAGATGAGTTGGGGCGATTTCGAACGCCTGGTGAGCGAGTACTATCGGCGCAAAGGTTTCCAGGTGACACGTGAGGGTGGCAATGGTCCCGATGGCGGTATCGATCTGGTACTTCGCCAGAATGGCGAAACCTATCTGGTGCAGTGCAAACAGTGGAAAGCGTACAAGGTCGGGGTGCAACCGGTGCGCGAGTTTTACGGGGTTATGGCGTCACGGGGTGTTGCGGGCGGCTATTTCGTTACTTCCGGCGAGTACACCAACGAGGCGGTGACTTTTGCCCAAGGGCTCAACGTCGAACTGGTGGACGGACGGAAGCTCAGGGGAATGATAGATATTGCGCAACAGGCTGTGCCGTCTCGTGTCGCGGCGGATCCCAGGATTTCTCATATTGTGTTGTCTGTGCCGGTTGCAGCGGATTCCAGAAAGCCGCCTGTTGCACCGGTTGCTCCGGTATGCCCGAAATGCGGAGCAGAAATGAAAAAGCGCGTGGCTCGCCAGGGGAGCAACGCTGGCAATGAATTCTGGGGGTGTACTTCCTATCCGAAATGCAACGGTATCTTGCCCATTGCGGGGAATTCCGGGGACATCAATACTTAAACCACCGTAAATAAGGGTGAATTCTCAACATAAGGTCCGACCCGAAAGAGAACCGCTGTACTGGCAACGTATCTCCCAATGCTCTGTTAGAACTCCAAGGAGGAAAATATGAAGCGATTTTTGTCCGCAATACTGCTGGCGGTTTTCTGTCTGGCCCCCGCAGCTGGCATTGCCGAAGAAACGATGACACACCTCGTCTTCCGGTTTGTTTCAGCACGGATCGAACCAACAAGCTTCGAAGCGACCACACGGGAACTCTGGCGCGTGGGATTCCGCTATATGCGCATGCAGGAGCAGCCCGACCCAAAGAGAGGTATTCACGGCCTCATCATTGCAAAAGCTCCGGACAGTTGGATGATCAACCTCTACCAGAAAGAGGGGCGACATATCCTCGATCCAGGTCCAAGCATCGACGTCCATGCCCAAGTGTTCCCATTCTCTAAGAGTCCACAGGTACTGAAACTCGAGATGGGGCACGAGACCGCCTTTTTCAAAGAGCGACAGGCCAAACCATCTGGCAACAGCACGTTGGATGGCATCTCCACAACTCTTTACACCCTCTCACTTGGTAATACCCGCTTGAAACTCTATCTCCGCAGCAATGGCAAGCCCTTGCAAGTGGAGCTTGAGGAGGGAGGGGAAACGTTCGCAGTGCGCTATGAAACCTACGAGGAAAACCTGAAACCTAACTGGGAACTGTTCCAGCCGCCGAAAGGGATCAAGATTCTGGAGTTCAAGAGCTAAAGCAAAATAAGGATACTTCCCAATTTCCAACGATTAAAGACAACTGAAGGGATAAATGCCCCGCTTCGTCGTCCCCAAATACCACGCCACCCAGCTTTCAGGTGTTCAGGCTGAAGACCGAAGGCTGTAAGGGCCGTCCATGCCTTATTCCTGATTGCGCAAGATGCCAAAACAGAATATACTCGTTTTCAGTCGGGATTAAGGTTCGGGGGACATACATAATTCTCATTTGTGGAGAAAACGTTGTATGATCAACGAACTGAAAGTCGTCATCATTGCTGGACCGAGAGGTTTGTAGATGTTTTCCAAGTTGCGTCGTAGACGCCTGGATACTCTACGACAATTCCGGCAGTGTACCTCGATTGTTGGAATGGGGAGAAAAATGATGAGTGGAAAGAAAGCATCGCCGAAAGACTCCGATCTTGCCAGTGTCGAGAAAGCCCTCAAGCGGGCCGCCAAGACAGCGCGGTCACTGGCCAGGAAGACCCATACGCCTTGCTATGTGGTCAAGGATGGAAAGATCGTCAATGTGGCGGAACGACAGACTGAATACCTTCCTCCGCGGCAGAAGCCATCCAGGTAGGAAAATGAGGGCGACCTGCAGCTTCATACCGCGAGAACTTCTTCGTGGACAAAGTGAAGGCGAATCATCTTCGGCGCTTTCCCTTCATCGAAGTGGCACCGAACCGCATCCCGAACATTGGCATGGAGCTCTTCGAGGCTGTCTGCCTCGGTGAAAATCGACTCCCCGAGCGCCTTGGCCGCGTAGCCGCCTTCTGAGGCTTCTTCAACAAGGAAAAATATTTCGTTCATGGGAAACTCCTTTATTGAGGCAATAATAGCAAAGTGCCGGGTGATAGGCAAAAAATAAATTTGCTAAGGGGAGATAGGTGAATCCGGGGTGGCCGCTCGCTCCACCGCGGCAACCGCCCCGGCAATATCGGCGATTTCCCGCTCCAGCGCCCGTCGTTCGGCCGCCTGCCCCTCCGCATCCAGGGCGTGGAACCGCTCCAGGCGCACAAAACCCGCCCTGCATTGCTGCAGATATAGCTCCAGGTGGCCTTCCAGCTCCTTGCAGAGCAGACTGTAGAATTCTGCACTCCGGCTATCCAAAACATCTTCCAGATCCAGTTCCATGGCGACGAACAAGTCTGCCAGTTCTGCCGTAACGGTGACCTGCAGTGCCTGGCGGAGCGTCGATTTCAATTCGTCCCCCCGCTTCACCAGGTCAATCGCCGAACTCACCTGTTTTGCCAATTCCCCTGCTTCGAATTCCTTGGCACCAAAACCGGCGAAAGCCAGTTTCCCGGCCAGTCCTGGCTCATGCCTGGCGAATTGCCGCTCTTCTGCCAGGGCGGATTTGGCCAAGCTCCCCTTGATCGCCGCAATCCGTGAGGCGCCGTGACCTTCGATTGCAGCAGCTTCGCGAACGAACATCTGGAACATCTGGAGCGCGGCGAGCCGCTGCTCCAGGGCGCACTCTGCCGCTACCCGGACGAAAAACTCGTGGGCGGCACGCAGCAGTTCCTGTTTGAACTGTTCCGGCAATAGCCTGGCTGGGTCAATGGGGGTCAACAGCTCGGTCAGAAGCAGCGGCAACTCTGCCTCAAGCTGCAGCCGCGCCAGGTGAAGGACCTTAGCCCTTTCCTTGGTGACCCTGGCAAGGGCTCCTTCCACGGAACTCCCGAGTTCATCGACCAATTCGGCAAACGCCTCCCGTGCTTCCTGCATCGACTCGCGGTATAACTGGTACTGGTACAAATAACCAGGCGGGTCCTGTCCCATCAGGTTGAGAGTCCGGGCCTTGACAAAGAGTAGTTCAGTCAGGGCGGCAACCGTCGCTGCTTTGCTGTTGGCGAGGGTTGGCGTCCTGCGGGAAACTAAAAACGTCTCGAGCTTGTCGACAAAACCCGGAATACCGGAAGCGGTCCGGTTCAGTCCGGGATCGGGGAGTGCTGCGAAACGGTCGATCATGGCCCGGCGTTTATAGAGGTCTAGCAGGTCTGGCTCTATAGCTGCCCGGTCGACGGCAGCAGTCAATAAAAAGAGATCGGCTGACAGGGGGTCGATGCGCAGGTCTGCCATGCCGAGTTCGTGCAGCATCTGCCGGAGATGCGCCGTGACCTCGGATATTTCCTGGGGATTGGCACCCGCCAGGTCGGCGGCAGACACCACGAAAAAAATGTTGTCCCGGCCAAAAATCCGATTGATCCTCTGCAGCCGTTGCAGGAATTGCAGATCCGCCCGGGAAATGCCCTGGTTGTAATAACTGACGAAGATGACCGCATCACTGTCAAGAAGCAACTGAAACGCGGTCTCGGCATGCCTGCCGTCGAAATAGCCGATGTCGGGAGTATCCACCAGATGAACGCCGCCAGCGAGAAATTCTGCTGCGATCTCCAGCTGGATCTCACGCACCAGCGCGGTCTCCTCAGCCATGGCGAGCGCTTCCCGGAACTGCTCCAAGGGGAGTTCCGTGCTGCTCCCCAGGCGGTCGACGCCAGTAAGCAGGGCATTTGCGACGGCTCCGAGAAAATCGGCTGCTTGCCGGCCGTTGGCGGTGGCGGTTTGGGATAACTCATGGGCAACGGCCAGCAAGGTCTTTGCCCCGTCAGGGTCCGCCAGATTGATCTCTCTCCCCTGGTAGCCCAGCACCAGCAGGACGCTTTCGACCTCCATGGCCAGCTCCGGCAGCGACTTGAAGTGGGCCACCACCCGTTCCGCGCCGTGCGTCGCAGCAACCAGATGCGTGGGGAGCGTGGCGGTACGATTTGGCGATGAAAGGAGCAAGCGGCGGCCGATGAGGGCGTTGGCCAGGGTGCTCTTGCCGGACGAGGTAGCGCCAAAGATAGCGACTCGCAGCTGGTCGCCGCCTATGTCACCGGCAAGGCGACGCAGTGGGGCTGCATCTGCCGGCGCACCGGTGCGGGTGATAATCGCACCGGCTGCTTCCAGCGCCGCAAGCAGGGCGGTTTTCCTTTGTCTGTATTGCCGCAGGACCTGCAACGCTGCCCCAGACGAAATCGGGGGAGGCACCGCCGTATCGTCTGTCGTCTGCATTGCCGTTGCCGCAGGGGGTGGAGTCCTATAGGGTGTCAGAGGCTTGATTGGATGTGCGGGCTTCTCATCAGCCGAGGCTGGCAAGCCGTTGAGCGCAACGAGCAAGGCGGCAATCCGCTCGACCAGCTGGTGTCCCGCCGCGTAGTTGTTCATTTCCGCCGACTTGAGTTGCAGGTCGCTGGTGACGTTGTGCAGTTCACTTTCCAGTGGAGCTGTGCGGGCGTCACAGTATTCGCCCATCTCGGCCTGCAGGATGCCCAGCGCCTGGCGCACGGCGGTGCGCAGGGTATTGCTGGTCATCGTGGAAAACTTGCTGAAAAAGTAGCTGACGGGTTCGCCTACCCCATTGTTCTGCAGCGCCAGATGCAGCACGGCAGCCGGAGGAATGCGGAGGGAAATCCCGTTGATCGCCCTTTTCCCGGTGGGACCAGGCTCGTATAGCGGCGCTATCTGTTCGGTAAAGATGTCACGGGCCTTCCTTACCAGAGCATGTTCCGCCAGGCGCGCGAACTCCTCCATGAAGAGGTCGAGCCGCTGTTGACGTTCCCTCTCCCTGGCCCGGCGCAGGTTGAAAATGCCGATACTGAAGCTGGGGAGGCCCGATTCCACCAGGCTTTCGCCGTATGCCCGCAACAAATTGCTGCTAGCAGCGCCGGACAGCACCCCTTCCATAGCATCTAGCACCCTGGTCGCCGCAGTGTCGGGCAGTTTCCGCAGGCGCATCAGTTCATCGGCCAGCTCGCCCTTTTTCCGCCGGCAGTGGTCGACAGCGGCTGCGAGCTGCTGGTATTCGTCAATGCCGATTGCTGCAGCAAGCCTGGCAAGAAGCCGCTGGATGGACTGGTCCCGTCTCATTCTGGTAGCAAGGGTGGCAGAGAAGAGGATGGTCCGCAGGGCCTCCTGAATGCCGTCAACGCCGTTAATCATGCGCAGGCTGACAAAGCACGACAGTTGTCTCCGCCCGCCCGCATCCGCCAGCCACTCCATAGACGCGGCCTTGTACTCTGCCAGCGGGGTTTCTGCAGCAGAGTGCTTGTCCATCTGGGTGACCAGCGGGATCACCGGGATGCCGAGCTCATTGAATTGTTGCAGGGCATGCTGATTATCTTCAGTTTGAACCCGCTTATAATCCATCAGCAGGAAAGCAATATCGGCCTGTTCCTGCAGCAGCACCGCAGTTTCTCGCACCGACTGGAGGGGATGGTCGAGGGGGGGGGAATCAACGAGCACCACCCCCTGTTTGAGAAATGGTGAAGGAAGCGTGACGTGCAAATGGGTAACACCATTGATTTTGCCGGCTGCTGCCTCGTAAAGCCCGGCACCATCCAGGGCTATAGCGGTTCCGTCCAGAAAATAGGCTACCGCTGCGGCATCTCCGTAGCTTATAAAAACAGGAATCGCCGAAAGGGGGACCGGTGAAACCGGCATGATGTCATCGCCAAGCAAAGCATTGATCAGGGAAGATTTGCCACTGCAAACATGGCCGCAGACTACCAGCAGGGGTGCAGCCGGATCAAGACGGTTGACTGCCCAGCTGAAAGCGCGCTGCAAAGGGGTGATCGCCTTGGCATCCTGCAGCAGCGTTGCCAGTTGCCCCTTCAGATCGGCAACAGACAGGGTGGCAAGCGGGCCGGACCGGCTTGAATCAAACATGGTAACCTGCCTTGAAATGGTAACGGGAGACGACTGTCGAATCGCATTTGCAAAAGGTAGTATAGAAGAAGAAGACGGTGACGGGCAAGGAGAAAAGGTTCGATCAGCTCGTAACGTGAGGCAAAAAAAGGCGGCCGGGTGGCCGCCTTCCCTATCCACTCTCAGGGGCGAGGTCAGTTGAAGAAGTAGCGAAGGCCAAAGGTGCCATTCACGTTCATCGGGTCGTAATTGCCGACTTTTGCCCCTGTCGCGGCGTCGGTGATGTCCGCGTTAGGCGCAATGACCACCTTTAGCTCAGCATTGAGGGCAAGGTCTTTCCGAAAGAAGTAATCGACGCCACCGCTGAGGTGGATACCCACGACGGTATCAACATCTAGCTGCTCCCCGCTAATGCCGGAAAAGTCGTTGATCAGGATATCCAGGCCGGCGCCAGCATAGGGAGTCAGCTCCTGGAGGGCGACCTCAAAACGGTACTGGCCCCCGAGGGAGATATTGGTCATCGCAAAATCACCATTAAAGCCGGAATGATGGGCATCGAACTCGGTATAGGTAATATCCAGTTCGGCGGCGAGATTCTTGTCAATGCCGAAGATGAAACCACCGCCGCCGACAAAGGTGAGATCGGTATCGATTGGACTGATCGTTCCCCCGACTACCGCCTCACTATCGGCAGGGATCAGAAAGCCAATCCTGCCAGTAACGCCGAACCGGCCGGAGATATCCTCCGCCAGGGCGCTGCCGGCGGCGAATGAGAGTAGCGCCGCAGCGCAGAGATAAACCAAGAGTTTTTTCATGTGTTGTTTCCTCCCTGTGTCGTAGTGATGTTGTTTAGTTAGTACTGGGACGCCGCTCAGATCAGGCCGATGGTCGCCCGCACCGCCTTATCGATCCCCGCGGCCGTCTCGGAGATCCGTTCGGCGAGCATGTAGGCCGGAGTGGTAACGATCTTGTGCTCCTTGTCCACCACAATCTCGGTGACGGGGCAATCTAGATGCTTACTGCCGGTCGCATTGATCGCTTGGGCCGTGCCCGGTTCGCTGCCGATAGTCAGCTTTGGCCCATACTCCTTCCCCAAGGTAGCGGCCACCAAGGCTGGGGCGATACAGATAGCGCAGATCGGCTTTCTGGCTGCGGCCATCTCCCTGAGCAGGCGGGCCACCTCCGGCTGGACCGTGGCGGCCGCCCCCTTTGCAGCAAAGTTGCAGAGGTTCTTGGCTGCGCCGAAGCCACCGGGGAAGATGATGGCATCCAGGTCGGCAGCCTTCACTTCCCGGATGTTCCTGATCTTGCCGCGGGCGATCCGTGCCGACTCCACCAGGACGTTACGTTTGGCGCCGGTCTCTGCGCCGGTGAGATGGTTGATCTCGTTGAGATCCATATCCGGGGCGAGGCAGACCGCCTCCGCATCTTGCTGGTCGATGGCGAGCAGGGTCAGGACCGCCTCGTGGATTTCGCTGCCATCCTTGACTCCGCAGCCGGAGAGGATTACGCCGATCCTCTTTTTCATTGCTACCTCCTTTGCAGGGTATTGAAAATGCTGTTTCTTACGGCGAGTAGCAAGGGGCAAGCAGGTCGTTATTTCGAGTCAGGCTACCAGTTGCTCTCGGGAACGAACCAGTTCATGTAGGGAGCGGCGCTTATACTACCCAGAATCCGCTTCTTCTGCAAGTGCCAGCCGGACCGACGCGTCGAAGGGGGTGAGCGAAAAAGGAAGCAAATCGGCAATGCGTCGATCACGGCAGACCACCTCATTCGCCAATCCCTCGATCAGCGGCATGGAAATGGATGGCTTGACCGGGGTGATTAGCCCCACCCATAATGATGAAAGTTGGGGAGTCAGGAGCGGTACCGTGATAATAAAGAGCGGCCGGTGCACAATTCTGGCAAAGCGTTCCATCATCTCGCGGTAGCTGAGGATTTCCGGTCCGCCAATGTCAAAGGTGTCGCCGGTGGTCCGCTCATTGTGCAGACAGCCAACCAGGTAGCGGATCACATCTCCCACCGCAATGGGCTGACAGCGTGTCGTCACCCAGCGCGGGGCAATCATAATCGGCAGCCGCTCCACCAGTGCCCTGATCATCTCAAATGAGGCGCCCCCCGCCCCGATGATGACGGCGGCCCGCAGAAAAGTTGTCTGAAATGCTCCGCGCTTAAGGATGCCAGCAACCTCCTGGCGGCTCGCCAGATGTTCCGACAGACCGGGGCCGTTTTCCCCCAAGCCGCCAAGATACATGACGCGGCGCAGACCAGCCAGGTTTGCGGCATTGACAAAATATTGCGCAGCCTGCCGATCACGCCGCTCAAAACCGGCTCTGCCGCCAGCCATGGAATGAACAAGATAGTAGGCGGTATCGATATCCCGGAACGCGTCAGACAGGGTCAAAGGCTCCAGCAGATCGCCTACGACCTTCTCCGCCCCAGCTGGCAAACTGGCATCGGCTCTCCTGACCAGGCAGCGGACGGAGGACCCTTCATCGAGAAGGGCTTGCACCAACCGTGACCCGATAAAGCCGGTGGCTCCGGTAACCAGAACGATTCGTCTTTCCGTGGCCATTGGTTCACTCCAGCAGCGAAATCTTCCATCCTTCTCTATTTTACACATTCCCGCCTAAAAACAAGGGGGTGGCTGGGGAAACCCGTTGGTTCCACGGGACAAAATGCGTGTGGCGTGCTATGGTATGAGACGAGACTCCTATGCATACTGTGATGCGCCAAAAAATCGTCTGCCAGCAACTGCTCATGGAGGATAATACAGTCTTTTCCGTGCAGTGGACGGTTATCCCGCAAGAGTTTGCCTGCCAGCTTGCGCCCTATTTCCTTCTGCAACGCTATTTGGCGCACATCAGGCGCGTAACGCTCTCTTTGATCAGGCCGGTGCAGCGCGCCGACGGAGTGGAGTTCAGACTGCTCTGGTCCAACTTGAGCCTGTTGAGCTTCAGCACCCCGGATCTGGGGAAAGCAGACGGGATTATGGCACTTCGCATCTGTGGCGGTATGCTGGTCCAGCCGACAGAGTGCCACAGGGGAGAGCTCTCCTTCGGGACGGAGCATTTGCCGGAGGGAACCAGGGTGACCGTCCGTTTGGCAGATTACTGCCCGCTCCTCCTGGGGAGTTCCCCCCCCTCAAAGGCGCGGAAATGGCTGTATCGTCTGACCCAAGCCTATCTGCATCGTTTCGTCACGGTCGGCTTTCTGGGGAAGGTATTCCGGGAATTGGCGGGGAAGCCAGTTTCCATTGAGTTGGTCAAGGCGCACGAGCGGGAGGGGGAAGAGCTATGAGTAACCGTCACCGCATTTTTTCAGCGCATGGCCATGAAGCCGGCAAAAATCAGGATGCAAAGCACTGTCCCGGCACCGATGCAGGAGACCGTCAGCTCTTCATCCAGATCATATTTGAGGGCAAGGATGCTGATGGAAAGCGCCGGTGGCATCGCCGTTTCCATCAATGCCACTTGGTAAGGGAGACCGTGCATCCCCAGCATCTGCAATACAAGCCACAGCGTCAGGGGGAGGAGTAGCATCCTGAGCGCCAGTGCGGTGGCGATATAGCGGAAATCATGGTTGGCCTTGAAGGTGATCTTCGCCCCGATCAGAAAGATGGTCAGTGGCAAGGTAGTCCAGCCGAGGACGGTTAAGGACGTGGCGACCAGCTGAGGGAGCGGCAACGCCGTCACATTGAATATCAGGCCGGCCAGCAGGGCGATGAATGGCGGGAAGCGGAGGGCGCTACCGAGGCTCTCCCGCCCGCCGGCGACAAAAAAACCGAGGGTGAGAAACAGCGGAAACATGCCGATCTGGTCATAGATGATGGCGTAGCTGAGGCCGCTGCTGCCAAAAATGGCATAGGCGAGGGGGTAACCAAGGAAGCCGGTGTTAGGGAATGCGCTGAGCAGGACAAAGGCGCGCAGATTTCTGTCGGTCAGAGCGGTTATCCTCCCGACCGCATAGGCAAGCCCCGCCCCGGCAAGAATCATCCCCCAGGCGATAACTGCCACTTCCAGGTGGGCCCCTTTGAGATCGAGCCGGGCGAGGGTAACGACGCTCAGGCAGGGGAGGGAGACGTTCACCACGTAATCGGTAATTACGGCCACGTGCTTGCCACGGACCAGGCCGGCCTTGCGTAGAGCCATGGCGGTGAAGAAGATGCTGATGATCAGGACTACCTTGTCCACGGTCCTCCCAATGGCTGTCCCCAGGGGAAAGCGTCGCAGGGTGATCGGCTGCCGCCGCTTCTACAGCTAAGCATAACCTAAATTTCACGGCGATGCAGCAAGTTTTCTCCGCTCGGCGCCCCTTGCAAACAGGATGCGCCATGATACATTTTAACAAGAGAGGAGGGAATTTCCATGAGAGAATCCCAGTTTACCGAGGTCTGTGATAGAACAGAACGGAAGGATGAGCGGGTAAAATTGAGAAATATCAAGACTGGCCAAATCGGCCTCACCTCCGGCTGCACCATGGAAGGGGAAACCATCCAGGTGGAACTGGAAAACGGCCAGCTGGACAGCTGGGAACCGGCAGAGTGTGAAGAACTTTAGCTTGTTAGTTATGCCAACGGTTCGCTGATCGCGGCAGATCTCCGGCGTAGTCTGGCGCTGCATTCGCGGCGGCGGAGGAACTTCCGGAGAAGGGGAGATTTGTGTGGATGAGCGCAGAAGCAAGCGGATGCCGGCAGAGGTTGGGTGTTGGTTGTTGCAGGGAGACGACGTCTCCTGCTTTCATAGCTTCGATATTTCCAGCACCGGCATCTGTCTTGCTACCGACGAGCCACTCCCCGAAGGAAAGCTGGTAATACTGCAATTCTACACCCCCCATTCCGCCAAGGCCATAACGGTCGATGCCAAAGTGGTCTGGAGCCGACATGACCAACAGGTGTCCGGGATGGGGCTCAAGTTTCTCGGCGAGGAGAGCAGGGCTGCCTTGCTGCTTGCCCAGCTTGCCATCATGCTGCAGGGACAGCGAAAGGGTTAACCTAGCTGTCCGCCGGTTCTGCACGCGTGCCGGGACTGGCCTCCCGCTCAAATCCATTGACATTCCCCCTTGATTTGGCTACTCTTTCACTGGTTCTCCGTTATTTACCAGCTGTTCACGAGGGTTCCCCCATGATGAAAAGGCCCTGGCTTTTCCTGCTTGTCTTTGCCATCCTAACGGTGATTGTTGCCTGTGAAAAGAAGGCGCCGCCGTTCTTCTCCGAATCGGCCCGGCGAGGGACGGCAGAGGCGCCGGTAAAGGAAGTTCCCAAGGACGTGCTGGCCACCCAGCAGGCCTTTACCGAGCTTGCCAAAAAGGTTACCCCAGCGGTAGTCAATATATCCACCATCAGCAAAAAAAAGATTATCGAGCCATTCTTTGAATCTTCCCCCTTGTTTGAGGATTTCTTTGGCGGGCGGCGTGGGCGGCCCCAATACCGCCGGGAAAAGAGCCTTGGTTCGGGTTTTATCATCAACAAGGAAGGGTATCTTCTCACCAACGACCATGTGGTACGTGATGCCGAGAGCATCCAGGTAAAACTCTCCAACGAAAAGGTCTACAAAGGCAAGGTCGTTGGCGCGGACCCGAAGACGGACATTGCGGTGGTCAAGATCAATGCCAGTGAAGACCTTCCCTTTGCGGTGCTGGGAGACTCTGACAAGCTTTTGGTGGGGCAATGGGCCATCGCCATCGGCAACCCTTTTGGCCTTGACAGGACCTTCACTGTCGGGGTGATATCGGCAACCGGCCGGTCCAACATGGGGATTGAAACCTATGAGGATTTCATCCAGACCGACGCTTCCATCAATCCGGGCAACTCGGGCGGACCGCTGTTAAATATCTATGGCGAGGTGATCGGCATCAATACCGCCATTGTCGCTGCCGGCCAGGGGATCGGTTTCGCCATTCCGATCAACATGGCAAAGCATGAACTTCCCCAGCTGATCCAGAAAGGACATGTAGCCCGCGGCTGGCTGGGAGTAAGCATCCAGCCGGTGACCCAGGAGATTGCTCGCTCCTTTGGCTACAACAAGAGTAAGGGGGCGCTGGTCAGCGATGTCATTGGGGGGAGCCCTGCCGCCGAAGCCGGCATTCGGCAGGGGGATATCATCACCCGGTTTGCCGGTAACGAGGTCAAGGATGTCCAGCACCTGCAGCGGATGGCAGCGGAAACCCCTGCGGGTAAAAGCGTAGAAGTTGAAGTGTTTCGCAAAGGCAAGCTGGTGAAGCTTTCCTTGACCATGGGGAGCGCAGAGCGCGCTCAGCCGAAACCAACTAAACAAAGAGAAATGGAACCATCAAACTGGATGGGGCTCACCGTGGATGCATTGCCGCCGAGCATGCAGACGCAAGGAGTCAGCGGCGTGGTGGTCACCGACGTTGAAGCTGGGAGCATCGCTGACGAGGGGGGGCTGCAGCAGGGCGACATCATAGTCTCCATCAATCAGCGACCGATTGCCAGTCTCACGGACTTTAAGAAGGCGGCCCGTGAAGCCGAAAAAACAGGTTCGGTGGCGCTTCTCGTGAAGCGGGGCGATGCCAGTATATATTTCGCGTTCAGAGTAAAGTAGCTTTTTCCACACCATCAATGCACGGCGGGGGCAGGAATGACTTTAATTGACAATGCCGACCAGGCAAAACGGCTCGCCCGGGCCATCATCTCCGATGTGGCCATCTACAACCCGGAAAAGGTGGTGGAAGGGATAAAAAATGACAACCTTTTCGAAGTGTTGCAGGACCAGCTCGCCGAGGGTCGGCAGCACTTCGCCTCGCGGGTGGTGCCAGAACTGGCTGCGTCCAATATCTTCGAGCTGGCCATCGTCGATGTCCTCATCAAAAGATCGGAGAAAATCGAGTCCTCGATCTGGTAACCGGCTAGTAATCCAAGGCTGCCGACAGCAAGGCGCGGTCAATATCGCGCCTTTGCTTATTATGGAAATGGAAGAATCTGAGGAGTCGGGAGTCAGAAGTCAGAATGTAAATCTTCTGGATTCTGGCTCCTGACTCCTGAATTCATCAAGTAAGGTGACCATTGCAGAAAATTGAACTGATATTCCCCATGGAAACTGAGCCAGAGAGGCTCGATCTCTTCCTCTCCCGCACTGCGGAACAACTGACCCGCGCAGGCGCCCAGCGCCTCATTGAAACCGGCCACGTCCTGGTGGACGGAGTTCCGCAGAAATCGTCCCTGAAGCTTAAGGGGGGGGAGCGGGTGATCTTTGAAATCCCGCCACCGCTCCCAGCGGAACCGATTGCGGAAGCAATTCCTCTGGAGATCCTTTTCGAAGACGCCGATCTGGTGGTGGTGAACAAGCCCGCCGGCATGGTGGTTCACCCGGCAGCGGGAAATTTCACTGGCACCCTGGTCAATGCGCTGCTCGGGCACTGCCTTGACTTGTCAGGGATTGGCGGTGAACTGCGCCCTGGCATCGTGCACCGGATCGATAAGGATACCACCGGCCTCCTGGTGGTGGCAAAGAGTGACCGGGCCCATCAGTCCCTGTCTCGCCAGTTCAAGGAGCACACCGTGAAACGGGTCTATCTGGCCCTGGTCTTCGGTTCGCCCCGGGAGGATAGGGGGAAAATCGATGCGGCCATCGGCCGTCATCCGGTGGACCGAAAAAAGATGTCCGGCAAGGCCCGGCACAGTAAGCAAGCAGTGACCAACTGGCGGGTGCTCGGCCGTTACAAGGGGATATCGCTCATGCAACTGCGGCTGGAGACCGGCCGCACCCACCAGATCAGGGTCCACCTCTCCGAAGCCGGGTTTCCCCTTGTGGGTGATGAGGTTTACGGGGGGAGCGGGCGGCTGGCCAATATCCAGGACCCGCTGTTGCGCAAGCTGATCAAGGAGCTCGATCGGCAGGCGCTCCATGCCAAGAGTCTCGGTTTTGTTCATCCGGCCAGCGGCGCATATCTGGAGTTCGACACGGAGCTGCCGGATGACATGGCGCGGGTTTTAAGTTACCTGGAAAATTCATTGCAGACAAAATAACCTCTGCCACAGATGCACAGGAAAACATTAAAACCCACTTTAACAAGGATGGACAGGATATACAGGATTAAATCCTTTTTGTTTTAAACCCGAAAAAGGTTTTCGGTTTTATCCTGCCCATCCTGTGTATCCTTGTTAAATAGGTTTGTTTCCTTTGTGCCTTTGTGGCGGATTTTCGAATCAGGAGTCTTTCCATGGAAATGAAAAAAACCGGCAAGGTTCACTACCTGGAGCCCCAGCTGTTAGCTGCGGCAGCGGTATCGGTTCAAGGGTTCACCACTCGCCACGAAGGGGTGTCGCGTCCTCCTTACAATTCACTGAACCTCGGGAGCAACACGCTTGATTCCCCACACAATGTGGAGGGGAACCGCAGCCTCCTGGCCAGAGCTTTCGGCACCAGACTCGACCAGCTGGTGACCGTCAACCAGGTGCATGGGGTTGATATCCTTGCCATCGACGCACCGAACCCCGATTATGCCCATTTCTTGAAGCTCCAGTGCGATGGCATCATCACTAACCAGCCTGGGGTAATGATCGGTATCTGCGTAGCGGACTGCCTGCCGGTCCTTCTCCTTGACCCGGTCAAGGGGGTGGTGGCCGCACTGCATGCCGGTTGGAAAGGGACCGCCGCCGAGATCAGCCGGAAAGGCGTGGAGGCCCTGGTCGGTCTGTTTGGCTCCCAGCCGACCGATATCCTGGCTGCGGTGGGTCCCGGCATCGGTCCCTGCTGTTATGAGGTGGACGAGCCGGTGCTGGATGCCTTCCGTAAGCAGGGAAACGGGTATGAACGCTTCGCCCTAGCGAAGGAGAAGGGGAAATGGCAGCTTGACCTAGCCGCCGCCAACGTCCAGCAGCTCCGGGACGCTGGCATCGCGGAACAGAATATCGAAGCCAACGAGCTCTGCGTCTCCTGCAATCAGGAGCAGTTTTTTTCCTATCGGCGTGACGGCGGCGATACCGGGCGACAGATGGGTTTCATCATGTTGAAGTGATATTCGCTCAGGACGGTACAGAATTCCCTCTGGAGTCCACCATTTACAACTAACCTCAAGCCAGGCTTTGAATTGCCAAATATGACCAAACGCTGGCAAATATTCGCGGCGCTCGCCATCCTCTATATCCTCGCCTATTTCTACCGGGTCTCCATGGCGGTCATTGCCCATGACCTCACCGATAGTCTGGCGCTCAGCGCCACTCAGCTCGGCACCCTTTCCGGAGTACTGTTCTACGCGTTTGCCCTGTCCCAGCTGCCATTGGGGCCCCTCCTTGACCGGTTTGGTGGGAGGAGGCTGATCAGCATCGCCGGGGTGATCACCGCGGTTGGTTCACTGTTGTTTGCCTTTGCCCCTGGCTATCCCGCTGCCCTGGCCGCCCGGATACTGCTCGGTATCGGCACCTCATGCGTGCTGATGGGATCCTACAAGATTTTTATCAACTGGTTCACTGCTCGCGAGTTCGTGGTGGTTGCCGGGCTGATCATGGCGGTTGGCAACCTCGGTAATCTCTCCGCCACCGCCCCGCTGGCTCTGCTGGTGGGGAAGTTCGGCTGGCGCGGAGCGTTTCTGGGGGTCGGCATCCTGCCGGCGGCGGTGACTGTACTGGTCTTTCTGCTGGTGCGTGACTCCCCTGCTGCCGATGAGGCGCCGGAGGGGGTGCCTAGTTACAGTGCTACACCCCCCCCGGTTGACACCCTGCAGGGGTGGCTGGTAGTCTTTAGCCGTGGTTCGTTCTGGCTTTTGGCTCTGCTTGCCTTTTTCTGGTATGCGAACTACATGGTGCTGCAAGGATTATGGGGGGGGCCGTACCTGATGGAGGTGATGGGACTGAGCCGCAGCGCCGCGGGGAGCCTGCTCCTCTGCACCGCACTTGGCTATATCGTCGGCTCGCTGCTGATCGGCCGGGTGAGCAACGAGCTGCTGAAGTCCCGCAAAATGACGCTTCTGGTGGGGCAGGGCCTGTTCCTGGCCCTGATGACCCTGATGCTCGGCCCTGCCGAACATCTTTCCCGGACAGTATTGTCGGTGGTCTTCTTCCTGATCGGCCTGGTTGTTTCCTCCGGGGTGATGATCTACCCGATGGCCAAGGAGATGTTTCCTGTCACCATCTCTGCCACCGCCATGACCGCCGTAAACTTCTTCGTCCTGACGGGAGCAGCCGTCGCCCAGCAGCTGACCGGTTGGTATATCGAACGATTTCCCCGCACGGCCACCGGCTATCCGGCAGCGGCCTATCATGGGGCGTTCCTTTTGTCGATCGTTGGCCTGGCGGTTGCCATCTCCCTGTTTATTTTCGCAGGCGAAACCGGACCGGTCGGCGATAACCTGGCAGATCGTTCGGTTGACGCGTAGTCAAGCCCCTCCTCTTTTTAAATCACGCCACTTCTCAGCCACTTGCACGACTCCACCATGATTTATATGGCCAATTCCGCCCACATTTGCTATAAGAAGGCAATAACGAACCAGTCACAACCGTGAATTTTTTTTGAGGAGGACAGGCTGTGAAAAGAGTTCTGAAACTTGTCACCATGAGCATCGTTGCAATCGTTACCTTCGGTTGCGCCCAGAATTTCTACAACATTCCGAAGGAGACCTATGAGAAGAAAGTGCGGGTGTTGGGTGTGGCGCCGATCTTTGTCGACGCCGATTCCGACATCAAGCATCCGGAGAAAGAGGCGCTGCTTACCGTCGTGAAGGAGGCTGATCGGCAGAATGAACGGGAGCTGGTCAGGATGCTCAAGGAGAGCGGCAAATACTTTTCCGTCCGGTTCGTCGAGGGGGATGCCGACCTGCTGTTCACCAAACTCCTGGCCCGCAAGGAGAAGCGGGATGATGCGGGGGTCGTCTATAACAAATATTTCTTTCAGCCCCAGGAAGTACGCCAGCTGATTACGGACAATAGCGTTGATGCGCTGCTGTTACTGGTGGTAAGCGGCATATCCAAGCAGGACAAGGTTTCGTCCAGCAATCTTTTTTCTTACCTGGAGACGAACTACAACGACTTGATTATTACCGCCCAGATCCTCGATGCGGATAATACCCTCCTTTGGGAGTACCCGAACTTCCGCCAGTCCGGCAGATCCTACCAGGGCCTGTTGCCGTTGCAGTATCCCGACTTCGACGAGGCGGCGGCCAACGAAACCGACAAGGTGGAGCTCAAATTCAAGACCATTGCGGGGATAACCAGGGCCTTACAGAAAAAGGAAAAAGACGTGCTCAGCCGGGAGCTGAGGGTGTCCCGGCGTTACTACGGGGTGTTCGATGACATAATGACGCTCCTCACCCCGTCCAAGGGGCTGTTTGGCGACGGCAAATGACCCAGCGAGGGCGGCTGGCGCTTGAGATCTGACAGCTTGAACTTTTTATTAATGCATGCCAGCAACGAACTCCCTCTCTGTGTAGCGGCAAGCCCTCATGTAAATTGTAGATAGTAGACCTTGTGCAGCAGTAGGGGGAGAGTAATGGCGAATCCGGAAGCGGAAAAATTCTGTGAAGAAGGTATCAAGGCGGTCAACAGTCGCAACACACTGGTTGCCCTGTTGGCTTTTGAAAAGGCGGCCCAGCTGGCGCCGACCCCGGTTATCTGTTCCTATCTCGCCTACTGTCTGGCAAAGGAACGGGGGGCCATCAAAAAGGCGGTTATTCTCTGCAATGAGGCGATCTTTGCCGAGCCACGCAATACGGTGCACTACCTGAACCTTGGCCGGATCTATCTGCTGGCAAAAAAGAAGCAGCAGGCCATCGATACCTTCCGCAAAGGTTTGAAGTTCGGCAAAAACCAGCAGATCGTTAAGGAACTGAACGCGCTCGGCCTAAGGAAAGAGCCGGTCTTTTCCTTTTTGGCGCGGGAGAATGTTGTCAACAGATTATTCGGTATCCTCTACAAGAAATTCGGGCTCAGGTAATCTCTCTGGGCCCGGCTTTGGCAGAAAAGATACCCGGCTGCAACCGGGTATCTTTTTTTTATTCCGCGATCGGGATCTTCCAGGTATCCCGTTGCGCCTCTTCGTCGTTGGGATACCCCGTTGATGTCAACGGGGGACTTTGAGCAGAAGAGTGTTTACATTAGGAGACAATTATTTTACATTTAGGTCACATAGTGATGGTTGGAAGAATGGGAGAGCGCCATGGCTGATTTGAATATGACCCCCCTGTGCCAGGAACATCAGCGGATGAAGGCGCTCATGGCCCCTTTTGGCGGCTGGCAGATGCCGATCCAGTACGCGGGGATCATTGCCGAGCATAAGTGGTGCCGGGAACAGGCGGCGCTGTTCGATATCTGCCATATGGGCGAATTCCTGTTCCGCGGGGATACCCAGGGGAGCGGCCTTGAGGAGGTTTTTACCTTTTCCGTCAATTCCATACCGGTCGGCCGTTCCCGTTACGGTTTTCTCCTCAATGAGCACGGGGGGATCATCGACGACCTGATCGTCTTCCGCCTGGCGGATGACAGGGTGATGATCGTGGTCAACGCCGCCACCATTGCCAATGATTATGCGGTGATCAAGGGGCGGCTCCGGGGGGGGGGCCTGGAGAACATCTCCACCACCACCGGCAAGCTCGATCTGCAGGGGCCATTGTCTCGCGAGGTGCTCGTCAAGGCATTCGGCCCGGCAATCGGTCAGCTACCCTACTTCAAATTCAGCAACATGACGATCCTCGGGGTGGAGGCAATCGTCAGCCGGACCGGCTACACCGGCGAACTCGGCTACGAAATCTTTCTGCCAGCGGCCAAGGTGCTGGAGCTGTGGCAGCTGCTCCTTGCCGATGAGCGGGTGAAGCCTGCCGGGCTTGGCGCACGTGATGTGTTGCGCCTGGAAGTTGGGTACAGCCTCTACGGCAGCGATATCGACGAGACTACCACGCCGCTGGAGGCCGGACTCGGAGCGTTTGTCAACTTCGACAAGGAATTCATCGGCAAAGCCGCCCTGCTGAAGCAACGGCAGGAAGGTGTGTCTCGGCTTAAGGTGGCGTTCAGGGCCAATTCGCGCCGCTCGCCGCGCCACCACTATGAAATCTGTTGCGAAGGGGCGTCGGTCGGCTCGGTCACCAGCGGGGTCTTTTCTCCCATGCTCGGCTGCGGCGTAGGAATGGGATACGTCAAGCCTCATCTGGGGGTGCTTGGCGCGCCGCTCACCATCCGCCACGAAAATGTCAGCATGGAAGCGACCGTGGTGGAGCTGCCGTTTTACAGGGGCGGTTCGTTGCGGGTCTAAACGGCATAGAAACCTGCCACAGAGACACGGAGACACTGAGGAAAAACAAAAACTTAATTCACACGGATATTCAGGATGGACAGGATAAAAACCAACTTCCTTGTGGGGTATGCGAACCTAAAAGCCTTCAATCCTGTATATCATGAATATCCCAGTTATTATGAAGTTGACTGAGATCTGTGTCTGTGGCAAATGAATTTTTAGGAGGATTTATGGAAACCTATTACAGCAAGGAACACGAGTGGGTCAAGATCAAGGAGGGGGTCGCCAGCGTCGGTATTACCGAGTATGCGGCTCACCAGCTGGGCGACATTACCTTTGTCGACCTCCCCAAGCTGGGGAAGGTGGTGAAGCAGTTTGATTTGCTGGCCGGCATCGAGTCGGTCAAGGCAGCGAGCGACATCTACGCGCCGCTGTCGGGAAAAGTAGTGAAGGTGAACGAGGCGCTGAACGACACACCGGAGATCGTCAACGAGGCGGCCGAAGATGCCGGCTGGCTGGCCTGGCTCGAGGTTGCCGATCCGCTGGAGGTGAAGAACCTCATGACCAGAAGCCAGTACGATGCTTACGTCAAGGGGCTGGCATGAGTGCAGCGGATTACTGCCCCAATACCCAGGCAGAGATCCGGGAGATGCTAGCCGCCATCGGCGTCAACAGTGTCGAGGAGTTGTTCGGCCCGATTCCGCAGGCGCTCCGGGCCAAGTCGTTCGATCTGCCGGAGGGGATGTCCGAATTCGAGCTTTTGCAGCGACTGGCGGAGCTGGCCGGGAAGAATGCGCAAAAACTCAGCAGCTTCATCGGCGGCGGTTACTACGACCACCTGATTCCGGCCGTGGTGGACCATCTCGCCAGCCGGGCTGAATTCTACACCGCCTACACCCCTTACCAGCCCGAGTGTTCGCAGGGGACCCTGCAGGGGCTCTATGAGTACCAGACTGCAATCTGCCGCCTGACCGGGATGGCGGTCGCCAATGCTTCCCTCTATGACGGCGGCACGGCCCTGGCGGAAGCAGCCATGATGGCCTTGCGCATTACCGGGCGGAACCGGCTGGTGATAGACGGCGGGATCAGCCCCTTTTCCCGGCAGATCGTTAAGACCTATCTGGCAAACCTGGCGGTGGAGTTTGTGGAAATCGACCAGCAGCAGGGGGTGACCGACCGGGTCGCCCTGCTGGCGGCGCTTACCGATCAGACCGCTGCTATCCTGGTGCAGAACCCGAATTTCTTCGGCAGCCTCGACGATCTGAGCGATATTGCGGAAGAGGCGCATGGCAAAGGGGCGCTCCTCATCGCCTCGGTCTACCCGATTGCGCTGGGGTTGGTGCAGAGTCCTGCCTCAATGGGGGCTGATATCGTGGTGGGCGACGGCCAGAGTCTGGGAAATCCGCTCAGCTTCGGCGGCCCGTCTTTCGGTTTTATCGCCACCCGCAAGGAGTATATCCGCAACCTCCCCGGCCGCATCATCGGTGAGACCGTCGACAAAACCGGCCGCCGCGGCTTTGTGCTCACTCTCCAGGCCCGGGAGCAGCACATTAAAAGGCACAAAGCGACCTCCAACATCTGCAGCAACCAGAGTCTCTGCGCCTTACGCGGGGTGATTTTCCTGTCCAGCCTCGGCAAAGACGGGCTGGTGGAACTGGCTCGGCTCAACTACGACAAGTCAGAGTATGCCAAGGAGAAGCTGGGCGCCATCAAAGGGGTGGCGGTGCTGAACATCGCCGCGACCTTCAACGAATTCACCCTGGCGCTGCCGCAGGATGCCGCGGCTCTGGTGGAAAAGCTGCTTCAGCAGGGAATCGCCGCCGGGGTGCCGCTTGGCAGCTATTACCAGGAGCTGGCCCACTGTCTGGTGGTGACGGTGACGGAAAAGCGGAGCAGGGAAGAGATTGACGCCCTGGCAACAGCGATGGAGGTGGCATTATGGAACTGATCTATGAAAAATCCATGGCCGGCCGGCGCGGGGTAAGGCTCCCTGCCAGCGATGTGCCCCAAGCCAGAGCCCTGCCACCAAACCTGCAAAGGAGCGAACCGGCCCAGCTGCCGGAGCTTAGCGAACTGGACGTGGTGCGCCACTTCACCAACCTGTCGCGGCGCAACTTCTCGGTGGACACCAACTTCTACCCGCTCGGCTCCTGCACCATGAAGTACAATGCCAAGGTGCTGGAGAACGCTGCCGGCCTGTTTGCCCATGCCCACCCCATGATCCCTCTGCTGCCGGGGGGGGAAAAGCTGGCCCAGGGGGGGCTTGCCATGCTCCACGACCTGGCGGGGCTCCTGGCTGAGATCACCGGCATGGACGAGGTGACCACCCAGCCTTTGGCCGGCGCCCATGGCGAGATGACCGGCATCATGCTGGTGGCCGCCTATTACAAGGCCAAGGGGAACCGGAAAAAGTATGTGATCGTGCCGGACTCTTCCCACGGCACCAACCCGGCCAGCGCCGCCATGGTCGGTTATGAGATCGTCACCATCCCTACCGCCCCCTATGGGGACATGGACCTGGAGGCGTTCAAGCAGGCCATGAACGGCGAAGTGGCGGCGGTGATGATGACCTGCCCCAACACCCTCGGCCTGTTCAACCCGCATATCAAGGAGATCTGCGACATCGCCCACAGCCATGACGCCCTCATGTACTACGACGGCGCCAATCTGAACGCCATTCTCGGCAAGGTGCGCCCCGGCGATGTGGGGTTCGACGTGATCCATGTCAACCTGCACAAGACCTTCGGCACCCCCCATGGTGGTGGTGGGCCGGGGAGCGGACCGGTGGGGGTGAAAAAGGCGCTGATCCCCTTTCTTCCCCTGCCGCGGATCAGCAAAGATAGTGCCGGCGGTTTTGCCCTGCTCCAAGAGAACCCCCAGAGCATCGGCCGGGTTGCCAACTTCTTCGGCAACTTCGGGGTTATGGTGAAGGCCTACGCCTACATCATCATGCTCGGCCGGGAAGGGCTGATCAAGGTGAGCGAGCAAGCAGTGCTGAATGCCAACTACGTAATGGCGCAGCTCAAGGATTACTACGACCTTCCCTATGACCAGAGCTGTATGCATGAATGTGTCTTTTCCGCGAGCCGCCAGCTCAAGCAGGGGGTGCACGCCATCGATATTGCCAAATATCTGATCGACCAGGGGTACCATCCCCCCACCGTCTATTTCCCGCTGATCGTCAAAGAGGCGATCATGATCGAGCCGACCGAAACGGAGAGCAAAGAGACCCTCGACGCCTTCATCGCGGTGATGCGAGAGGCGGCCGAGCTTGCCGAAAAGGACCCGGCCGCGCTGCTGCAGGCACCGGTCACCATGCCGGTGACCCGCCTCGATGAGACCAAGGCGGCGCGGGAGCAGAACGTCTGCTACGCGCGGTGGTAGAGAGAGCCTGCATGAAACAGATTCCTACAAAATGGCGCCTTGTCGACACCGGCCCCCTGGACGGCACGACCAACATGGCGATCGACGAGGCGCTGCTGCTCAACTTCAACCCGGTAACATCCCAGCCGGTACTCCGCCTCTACGGTTGGCAGCCGTCTGCCCTTTCCTTGGGGCGTTTCCAATCGGCGGTGGAGGTCCTCGATCTTGGTCGCTGCGCGAAGGCCAATGTCCCGGTGGTCCGCCGCATCACCGGCGGTGGCGTTATCTACCACTGCGACGAACTCACCTACAGCCTCGTCTGCGCCCCCCAGCAGATTCCCGCTGCCGACTCGGTCAAGGCGTCGTTCCGGGTCCTCACCTCCTTTCTTCTCCGTTTTTACCAAGAGCTTGGGCTCGACGCCGCCTATGCGGTTGACCATGTGCCCCATGGCACTTGCCTGGGGGAGCGGGCCGACTTCTGCTTTGCCGGGAAGGAAAACTACGATATCCTGATCAACGGGAAGAAGCTCGGTGGCAATGCCCAGCGCAGGACAAGGAGTGCGATCTTCCAGCATGGGTCAATCCCACTGCGCGACTCCGTCGCTACGGGTCTTGGATTTCTGCGGAAAAGGCCGGCCGGTGTTGAGGGGAAGACCACGTGCCTGGAGGAGCTGGGGGTGGTGGCGGGCAGTTTATGGCTGAAGGAGGCGCTGGTTGCGGCGTTCGGTGAGGAGCTGAGCGGTCCCTTGGTCCAGGGCGGGTTGACTGTGGAGGAGGCGGGGGCTGCCGGCCGGCTGCGTGAGCAGAAGTACGGAAACGATGGCTGGCAGCGGGAGGGAGTGGTTTCATGAACATCACCCGCAAGCCAGACTGGCTGCAGAAAAAGATCACACCGGCCGCCCATGCCGAGATGGAGCGAATGCTCGGAGATTTGCAACTCCATACAGTCTGCCAGGAGGCGCTCTGCCCGAACATTACCGAGTGCTTCCGGGCAAAACAGGCCACCTTCCTGATTCTCGGCCGGATCTGCACCCGTCGCTGCTCTTTCTGCAATGTGACGAAACAGACGCCGCTCCCGGTGGACCCTGCAGAACCGGCACGGGTGGCGGCGGCGGTGTGGCGTCTCAACCTTGCCCACGTGGTGATCACCAGCCCCACCCGTGATGATCTGCCAGACGGCGGCGCTGAGTTATACGCCCGGACGGTAGCGGCGATTCGCAGCCTGGCGCCCGCCACCAGGATCGAACTCCTCATTCCCGATTTCCAGGGGGAAGGTCGCAGCATCGAAGCGGTGGTGCAGGCAGCGCCCGACATCCTCGGCCACAATCTGGAAACCGTGCCGCGCCTTTACCAGATCCGGCTCGGGGCCGACTATCAGCGGTCATTGGCGGTGCTCAGGATGGCCAGTGAGCTGGCCCCGGAGCTCCCGACTAAATCGGGAATCATGGTGGGGTTGGGCGAAGAGGATGGGGAGGTGTTGACGGTGCTGGCTGATCTGCGGAGGGTTGGTTGCCGCTACGTGAGCATCGGCCAGTACCTTGCCCCGAGCCGCAACCACTACCCGGTCAGTTTCTACCTCGCACCGGACCGGTTCGAGCACTATCGGCAACAGGCCCTGGCCATGGGCTTTGCCCATGTGGAAAGCGCCCCCTATGTGCGGAGCTCCTACCATGCTGGGGAGTATGGAGAGCGCACAGAGCCTCAGTAGAAACCAGAACGGCTAAAAAGAAAGGCCGCATCTGCATGCGGCCTTTCTTTTTAGGTTTACTGGTGCGTCCTTGGGTGGGACGGTTATTTTGCTGCCAGCAGTCGCTTTATGGTCTTTTCCATATCGCCACCGGCCGATTCATCGAAACCGAGGAATTTATCGACGATGAACCCCTGTTTGTCGATGATGATAATCTGTGGGATCGAGCTGATGCGATAGGCGACCTTCAGTTTTTTGTCCGCAAACGCCACAGGATAACCGATCTTCTGCTGGCCAATGAATTCCTGCAAGGTCGGCGCGTCATCATCGACACTCAGCCCCACCACCCGCAGTCCCTGCTTGCGATATCTGCCATCGAGTGCCACCAGGTGCGGGATCGATTCCCGACAGGGGGAACACCAGGTGGCAAAGAAATCGAGTACCACCACCTGCCCCTTATACTGCTCCAGGGAGATACTTTGTCCGGCAACGGTCACTGCCTTAAACGGAGGCGGAACCTTATGTTCGGTCTGGTTAGCTTTACAGGAGATCTGCAGGGTCAGCATGAAGCAGACGACTGCCAGGCCAAAAGACTTGTTGAAAGTTGCTCTCTGCATAAATAAATCCTTGCTGGCCTAGAGGGCCTTTGCGATCAACGCCTCAAGCTGCGCCTTGGGAACGGCGCCGACGACCTGATCAAAAACCTTGCCGTCCTTAAACAGAATCAGGGTCGGAATCCCTCTTACTCCATACTTGGCGGGGGTGCCTGGGTTCTCATCCACATTTACCTTGCCAACCTTGATCTTGCCTTCATATTCTTCGGCGATCGCATCAACCAGGGGGGCGATGGCCCGGCAGGGGGCACACCAGGTCGCCCAAAAATCAACGAGAACCGGTACCGCTGATTTCAATACGTCCGCTTCAAAATTGTCATCACCAAAAGTGAGAACCTTGTCGCTGGCCATGAGCAGTCTCTCCTTTACAAACCTTCCATAGATATGAAATGCGTTATAAATATAGACGAGCTGGCAAAAAAATCAAGGGATAAATGGCGCAGGGCGGCCGGATGCGATTAACCGGCAGTCAATCGGCAGGCGTGACTCCGGGAAAAATTAGTGGCACTCTGCCGCTTAAACGGCGTATAATTCCGGGCTAAAGTGAGGTTCCAGCCGTCATCAACTGTAGCCGTCCCCGGCTGTTTCCCGGGGCTGATTACGGTGACAAACGAGGCGTCATGCGCTACTTTCCAATCAATCTGGATATCTGTGGGAAAACGGCTGTGGTGATCGGCGGGGGCGCCGTAGCCGGGCAGAAATGCCCCATGCTCATCAAAGCGGGGGCCCTGGTCACGGTGATTGCCCCACAGCTCGAGGTGAGCCTCCAGCAGCTTCGCGACGTCGGTTCACTCAGGCATCTGCCCCGGGATTACCGGTATGGTGACCTTGCTGGGGCCTTGCTCGCCTTTGCCGCCACCGATCAGCCTGAGATCAACCGAGCCGTGGCCGCAGAGGCCGGCCAGCGCGGCATTCTGCTTAACGTTGCCGATGCTCCGGCCGCTAGCAGCTTTACCTCGCCGGCAATCGTCAGCCGGGGAGAGCTCCTCATCACGGTTTCCACCGGCGGTAAAAGCCCTGCTCTGGCGCGGCAGATCAGGGAAGAACTGGCAGGCCGTTTCGGTGAAGAGTACGAAATGGCGCTGGAACTGTTGGGGGCAGTGCGTGAAAAGCTGTTGACACTGCAGGGGGACAGCGCTTACAATAAGAAGCTTTTGAACGAGCTTGTCAGGCATAACTTGCCGGAATTGTACAAGAATAATTCAGTGGCAGCACTAAACCACCTCCTGCTTGAGCTGTTCGGCCTGGGTTTCAGCCTGGATGAGCTGGGGGTGGGGGAAAAGGAACGGACATGAACGCCCTGCTCTTCAAGATTACCATCGGTTTCTACTTCATCGCCACCGTCATGTATCTGGTCTATCTGCTCAAACCGAGGGACCTGGTTGGCCGGCTATCGCACTGGCTCATCTCCTCCGGTTTCGTCCTGCATCTGGTGTTCACTGCGTTCCGTTACCATGAAGCCGGCTACACGCCAATCACCAATCTGCACGAAGCCCTCTCTTTCTTTGCCCTTGCCATCGTCGGGGTATTTATCGCCTTCGAACGGAAATATCATATATTCATTCTCGGATCCTTCGTCATCCCGCTGGCTCTACTGCTGATGGCCGCGTCCTCCACGTTTCCCTCCGCGGTGGTCCCGCTTAACCCTGCACTGAAAAGCCAGTGGCTGCTGGTCCATACCACCCTGGCCTTTATCAGTTATGCCACCTTTGCCATCGCCTTTGGCGCCGGCATCATGTATCTCATCCAGGAACATTTCCTCAAGAGCAAGCGGCTGGGGGCCATGTATCACAAGCTTCCCTCCCTCGATACCCTCGATGAAATCAATTACCGGAGCCTGACCTTCGGTTTTCCGCTCCTCACCTTCGCCATCATCACCGGCGCCATCTGGGCAGAGACCGCCTGGGGTACTTACTGGAGCTGGGACCCGAAGGAAACCTGGTCGTTGATCACCTGGTTCGTCTACGCCGCCCTTATTCACGGTCGGCTTACCACTGGCTGGCGGGGGAGGAAGGCCGCAATCCTTGCCATCATCGGTTTCTTCATTTTGCTGTTTACCTTCCTTGGGGTGAATCTGCTGTTGAAAGGTCTGCACAGCTACATCTAAAGGGTGGCGCTAGACCCTAATGGCTACACGGAAAGATGTCATAGGTCTTGATAGTGTGGGTGCTCTGCACAAATCAGTTATAAAGCTTCTTACCAGATTATGAGAAGGGCTGACCGATTATGAATATCGTGGTTGTGGGGCTGTCGCACAAGACAGCCGCTGTCGAAATAAGGGAGAAGGTGGCGTTTGCCCCGACCCAGATGGAAAAACCGCTGCGGGAAGTGGTGGCCCTTCCTGACATCACCGAAGCAGTGATTGTCTCCACCTGCAACCGGGTGGAGATCTATGCTACCACCCATGACATCGCCGGCGGCATTGCCCGGCTCAAACGCTTTCTCGCCGATTATCACCATCTCTCGCTTGAAACCCTGGAGCCGCACCTCTACAATTATCACGGCGAGGAGGCGATCCGCCACGTGTTCCGGGTCGCCGCCAGTCTCGACTCGATGGTGGTCGGGGAACCGCAGATCCTTGGCCAGATCAAGACCTCCTATGGTTTTGCCGCGGAGTTCAAATCGTCCGGCATTATCCTGAACCGGTTCCTGCATAAGGCCTTTTCCGTGGCCAAGCGGGTCCGCACCGAGACCAAAATCGCCTCGTCGGCCGTCTCCGTCTCCTTTGCGGCGGTGGAGCTGGCCAAAAAGATCTTCGGCGACCTCTCCGATAAAACGGTTATGCTGATCGGCGCCGGAGAGATGTGCGAACTGGCCGCCAAGCATTTCATCAATAACGGCGTGCGCGGGGTGATGGTCACCAACCGCACCTTTGAGCGGGCGGCAAAGCTTGCCGAGGAATTTGGCGGCAAGGCGGTCAATTTTGAAGATCTGTTCGATCAGCTGCACAAGGCGGACATTATCCTCTCCTCCACCGGCGCCCCCCATTTCATCATCACGCCCAAGGATGTGACCGAGGTAATCCGCCGGCGCAAGCTGAAACCGATGTTCTTCATCGATATCGCCGTCCCCCGCGACATTGACCCGAAGGTGAACGATGTGCAGAACGTCTATCTCTACGACATGGACGACCTGCAGGGAGTAGTGGCCACCAACCTGGAACAGCGCGGCAAGGAGGCAACCAAGGCCGAGCAGATCGTCAACCAGGAGATTGGCCAGTTCTTCAAATGGCTCTCGTCCCTGGAGGTGACCCCGACCATCGTTGCCCTACGCGCCAGATTCGAGGAGGCACGCCAGGCAGAGCTGGCCAAGACGCTGTCCAACTGGAAGGATCTCGCCCCCGAACAGCAAAAACGGTTGGAGGCGCTCACTGCCGCGATCGTCAACAAGCTACTCCACACACCCACCACCGTCCTGAAGCAGACTGGCCAGGGGAACCGCAATGACCTCTATGTGGATGCGCTGCGCAGCCTCTTTGACCTGAACACCGGCGGGCCGGTACCTGAGGACCTGGGAGAGTTGGAAGAATAATCGCCCATCTCATTTTGAAGGAGACATAGATCAAATGGCTTTGAAACAACTGCGAATAGGTACCCGTGCCAGCCAGCTGGCGCTCTGGCAGGCAAATTGGGTGAAGAGCGAGCTGGAGAAGCGGTACCCCGGCATGACGGTGACCCTCACCAAGATCAAGACCATCGGCGACAAGATCCTCGACGTGCCGCTGGCACAGGTGGGGGGGAAAGGGCTGTTCGTCAAGGAGATCGAGGAGGCAATGCTGCGGGGTGAGATCGACATCGCCGTGCACAGCATGAAGGATGTGCCGACCGAGTTTCCCGATGGACTTGGGCTGCATTGCATCACCGAGCGGGAAGACCCTCGCGATGCTGTAATCTCCAGGGGGGTCAAGTTCGCCGACCTTCCCCAGGGGGCTAAAATAGGCACCAGCGCCCTACGCCGCCAGGCCCAGCTTTTGAAGGTTCGTCCGGACCTGCAGATGGTCATCATCCGCGGCAACGTGGAGACCCGCATCAACAAACTGGAGACGGATAATCTCGATGCGGTGATCCTCGCCGCAGCTGGCCTGAAGCGACTTGGTTTCACCGCCAAGGTGGCCCAATATCTCGACACTACGCTCTCTATCCCAGCCATCGGCCAGGGGGCACTCGGCATCGAGTGCCGCCTCGATGACAAGGAAGTGATGGCCACCATCGACTTTTTCAACCACCCGGCCACCAGCTTTGCGGTCCGGGCTGAGCGAGCCCTCCTCTGGCGCTGCGAAGGCGGCTGTCAGGTCCCCATTGCCGCCCACGGTACCGTTACCGGTAACGAACTGCAGCTGACCGGGTTTATCGCCTCGGTGGATGGCAAACGGTCGGTGAAGGGGAGCATCAGCGGCCCGGCGACCGATTGCGAAAAGCTCGGGATCACCCTGGCGGAGAAACTCCTCAAGGATGGCGGCCATGAAATCCTGAGTGAGGTATATCAGCGGGAAGTGTCACGGGAGAAGGAGATTCCGGTCTAAACAATCAGGCTGATGGCGAAGGGCTGAAGGCTAAAGGTTTTTCTATTTCCTTGCGCCCTTGGCCCTTTGCCTTTTGCCGGCCAAAATGCATAGATCGGCGGATAGAAGCAAAATGAACCCTACCAGAGACAACAAAGGCTACGTCTACTTGATAGGCGCCGGTCCCGGCGACCCTGGCCTGATCACCGTCAAGGGGCGCGACTGCATTGGCCGCGCTGACGTGATCCTCTACGACTATCTGGCCAATGATGCTCTCCTACAGCACGCGCGACCCGGTGCGGAGCTGATCTATGCCGGCAAGGTGGGGGGCAGCCATAACCGGGAGCAGTGGCAGATCACCGAATTGCTGGTGGAAAAGGCCCTGGCGGGGAACGTGGTGGCCCGGCTCAAGGGGGGTGACCCGTTCGTCTTTGGCCGCGGCGGCGAGGAGTGCGAAGCGCTGGTAGCGGCCGCCATTTCGTTCGAGATCATTCCCGGCATCACGGCTGGGATCGCCGCCCCCGCCTATGCTGGAATTCCCCTTACCCACCGTGATTTTACCACCTCGGTCGCTTTTGTCACCGGCCATGAAAGCCCCGGCAAAGAGGCTTCGGCCATTGACTGGCAGAGCTTGTCGCTGGGGAGCGGTACCGTGGTCTTCTATATGGGGATGAAAAACCTGTCGCAGATCGCCGCAAATCTCATGGCCAACGGTCGCAGCCCGGAGACGCCAGTGGCACTGATCCGCTGGGGAACCAGGCCAGATCAGCAGGTGCTAACCGGCACCTTGGCCGACATAGCCGAAACGGCGCACAAAGTTGGTTTCAAGCCGCCGGCCATTACTGTCGTGGGCGAGGTGGTCCGGCTGCGAGAGAGGTTGCGCTGGTTCGACAGCCGCCCCCTGTTTGGCCGGGGCATTCTGGTCACCCGCGCCGCCGATCAGGTGGGGGAGTTCAGCAAGATGCTTGCCGAGCTTGGGGCACAGGTCTTCGAATGCTCCACCATCAGCATCGTGCCGCCGGAGTCTCCAGAAGAGTTGGCCGTTGCGCTCGATGGGCTGGCGCGCTACGACTGGCTGATCTTTACCTCCTTCAATGCCGTCAAATACTTCTTCGCCCAGCTTCACGCCAAAGGCCTCGACACCCGCGCCATCGGTGCTTGCCGGGTCTGCGCCGTCGGCCCGAAGACCGCCGCGGCCCTCGAAGCCCACGGTCTCAGAGCCGATCTGGTGCCGGCCGACTACAAGGCCGAAGGGGTGGTGGAGGAGTTCAGGAAGATCCCAGTGGCGGGGAAGCGTATCCTTTTCCCCCGGGCTGACAAGGCCCGTGACTTGATCCCGAAGGTGCTGGCGGAGATGGGGGCGGAGGTGGTGGCGCCGGTCGCCTACCGCAATGTGAGCCCCGATCGTCTCCCCGAAGAAGCCCTGCAGGCCTTGGAAGAGGGGCGCATCCACTGTGTCACCTTCACTTCTTCCTCCACCGTCGAGCACCTCGCCGCCATGCTTGGCGAAAACCGCTTCCTCCAACTCCTCGACCAGGTGGCGGTGGCGGCCATCGGTCCGGTTACGGCTAGGTCCTGCCGCGAACTCGGGCTGGAAGTAGCCATCGAGCCCAAGGAATATACCCTTACCGCCTTGACTGAAGAGCTCTTGAGATATTTCCACGACAAGGCTTGATCCCCTTATATACAGCCATTGAATAAACCGCTCTGCCACTCTCTGCAGGCACGGCGTTTTTTTACCCTTCGAATCCGCAATGCTCATCTTGACATGGTGTATAAATCTGCACATAATATATGCATACCAAGGAGGTGTATTTAATGCGTGCAACATTGAACATACCTGATGAACTGATTCTTGAGGTGCAGGCGCTTTCCGGCGAGAAATCGAAGACCAGGGCGATCATCACGGTCATGGAGAGCTACGTGAAACAGAAAAAAATGGAAGAGCTCCTGGCGCTTAAAGGCAAAATCAGGATCGATTACGATTGGCAAAAGGCTGAGGCCGAAGAGATGAAGGCGGCCGAACAGCGGGAGCGTTACAGTGAAAGCTGAGCGATTCCTCCCCGACACCTGCGTCTGGATCGATTTCTTCAACAACCGCCAGACACCACTGGCAATCGCCCTCGAGCGGCTCCTCGTACAGGGGGAGGTTTACACATGCGGGGCGGTGAAGTATGAACTGGTCCAGGGGGTAAGGACTGGCGCTGAGGAGAAGACCCTGCTTCATGCGCTGCAGGCCGTCACCCACCTGGAGATGACCGAACTTCTCTGGATAAAAGCGGGCCGGCTCTCCGGCGCCCTGCGCAAGAAAGGGGTGACCATTCCCTTTTCCGACATCCTCATTGCCCTGCTTGCCCTGGAGAACGACCTGACCATCCTGACCGTCGATCGGCATTTCGAGCAGGTGGCGGGGGTAAAGGTAACGGCGGGGTAGTTATGAATGCGAAATTCCGGAAATCGGAGAACCATGTTCCGAATTTACCGGGAATTGAAAAAATGTTTGCTATGAGATATAGTATAGTATATATTTTCATCACTTTTCGTTATGCCGCCCCTGGCAGTACGCATGCCCTAACTTAATCGTAGGTATGCCGAGCCCAGGGGCTTTTGATTTTCCAGGAGGAATCCATGCACAAAAGGGTTGCTGTCCTTATTGACGGTGGTTTTTTCCGCAAGCGCTACCGCGAGATTTACAAAGGGCTCCCGGCCAACCCGAAAGACCTGGCAAAAAAGCTGTACGGCATGGCCATGGCCCATGCCGGAAATATGGACGACCTCTACCGCATTTTTTACTATGACTGCCCTCCTCTCAGTAAAAAGGCCCATAATCCAGTAACCGGTCGGGCTGTTGATTTCTCAAAAGAACCCCAAGCCATTTACATGAACCATTACCTGGAAGAGCTGAAGCGCAAGAGAAAGATGGCTCTTAGGCTCGGCCACTTGAGTGATTTTGCCGAATGGCGAATTCGCCCCCACCTGACTAAGGATATTGTTACCGGTAAGATTGATCCGACCAAGCTTCAGGAAGGCGATGTGACCTACGAGATGAAGCAAAAGGGCGTGGATATGAAAATCGGGATCGACATAGCCACGCTTGCGTTTAAACAACTTGTCGGCAAAGTTATCCTGATTGCCGGGGATGCCGACTTTGTTCCTGCAGCCAAACTGGCCCGGCGCGAAGGGATTGATTTCGTTCTCGACCCCATGTGGACTCATATTCACCCCGATTTACATGAACATATTGATGGCCTTGAATCCAAATGTCAGAACCCGCAAAGAAGAGTGTAAAATCGAAAAAATCATCTTCTACCCAAAGTGCCTGATCTCCGGGCTATATCACTGTAAGGGATGTGATAGCTATGACCACCGGCCATAACGAAGCCTTCTCCCGAATCCTAATTGACAAGGCGCTTGAAGCGAGTGGCTGGAACCTGCTGGACCCTCAGCAGATATTGTTCGAGCACCACTCGGCAAGCGGTCGTGCAGACTATCTTCTTAAAGACAGCCTTGGTAGGGTGCTGTGCGTTCTTGAGGCGAAGCGCGAAGACCTCGATCCCTATGACGCCAAGGAACAAGCCCGGGGCTATGCCGAGAATCGCAACGCACCGTTCATCATCCTTTCCAACGGCCGTGAACACTGGTTCTGGAACTACGAGCGAGCCGATCAACGCGACGCTTATCGCATTGAACGCTTACCATCACGGGAGGACTTGGAGCGGGTACGGCTGAAGAATCTCCAGCCTCCGCGTCCGCTTCAGACCGAAGTCATTCGCCCGGAATCCCTGCGTCCCCTGCGCCACGACCTCACCCTGCGCGGTTACCAGATCCGCGCACTGGACGAGATCGCCAAGGGTTACGACGAGGCGGGGCGCCGCAAATTTCTCCTGGAAATGGCGACCGGTACGGGCAAGACGCTTCTCTGTGCTGCCTTGATTCGACGCTTCCTCGTCACCCGAAATGCCGAACGGGTGCTCTTTATCGTTGATCGTATCGAGCTAGCGAAGCAGACCATGGAAGACTTCAACGTAATCCTCGGTGAATTCAAGCCAGTGATCTATAAGACTGCCCGTCGTACCGGCGAACTACTCGGCTCATCGGTGGTGATCGCCACCATCCAGTCCCTAATGATGGATCGCCGCTATCGCGAAGAGTTCACGCCCTTCTACTTTGATCTCGTCATCAACGACGAGGCGCACCGCTCAATCTACGGTGACGCCCGCGAGGCTGTACAGTTCTTTCAGGCAACACGCATTGGGCTGACCGCTACGCCTAAAGCCTATCTCAAGAACGTCAACATCGAGCAGCTTGCAGCGGAAGAGCCGAAGGCGCTGGAGGCGCGTCAGCTCCGCGATACTTATCACTACTTCGGCTGTGAGCCCGGTCTTCCCACCTTCCGTTATGACATCATTGATGCCGTCCAGGACCCGGAAGGCCCCTTCCTCTGCCTCCCCAAGATCATCGACTGCCGCTCGGACATCACCACCCAGGCGCTACAGGAAGCCGGCTGGACCGTGGTCATCAACGAGCAGGAGGAAAATTTCAAAATCCAGGACTTGGAGCGGAAGATATTCACACCGCACCGTAACCGCGTCATGTGCGAGGCATTCCTGAAAGAAGCCCAGCGCGACCCCACGGGAGAGATCGGCAAATCCATCATCTTTGCCGTCAACCAGACCCACGCCACTTCGCTCACCAAAATCCTGAACGAACTCAAGCCGGGAATAGCGCTTACCATCACCTCGCGCATACCGGACGCATCCTCGCTCGCCAAGGAGTTCCGCGACGGCAAGCGCCAGGAGCGTATCGCGGTCTCGGTCGATATGCTCTCCACCGGCTACAACTGCCGCGACCTGCTGAACGTCGTCCTCATGCGCCCCATCTTTTCGCCGACAGAATATATCCAGATCAAGGGGCGGGGTACGCGCCGTTTCACCTTCGTGGTCGGCAATACCGAGTACGAGAAGAAGCATTACTTCCTGCTCGATTTCTGCGCTGTTGCCGAATACTTCGAGGAAACCTACGACTATGCCGCGCCGCTGAAAGTGCCACAGGATGGCCGTCGGGGCGCTCCGGCACGTTATGAGCCGGGCGATGTACGAGAGCCTGAAACAACTTATGGTGGCGAGCAAGGAGGCGAGACGCGCCGAGAGATTCCAGTCTGGGATGGGACCGACCGCATCGTCAGCCAGGAGGTCCGCATCGTCGGGCCGAACGGCGAAAAGGTGGATGCGATGACCTTCCGCGGCTCCTTTGAGCATGATCTCAAAGAATTTGCCGAGGATAATCCCGATCTGCAAGAAGCCGTTGCAACCGAGGACGACGATGCTATCGAGACGATTCTCCAGGAGCGTTTCTATCACCGCCCGGAGATGTTCTATGCACCGGACAAACTTATGATTTCCTACGGCGTACCGGCCCCGACGCCGGCCTTCGTTTATAACGTCTTGGGCAAGCGGCCTCTCCCAACCAAGGACAAGGTGGTCACGGATACCGTGGACTCCATCGCCGCCCGCTTCAACCTCCGTTACAGCGACCAGAAATGGCTGAACGCCACCGCCGAACTGGTAAGCGAGGATTCCCAAGCCCTCGCCGACTTTCTCTCCGGCCGCTACAACCGGCTATTCGAGCGGAGCCAGTTCCGCACTTTGGGTGGACTGTCCGCGCTAACCCGCTTTAACGAACGTGATAACGTATTCGAGGCGCTTCGACAGTCGTCCCTTGTCGAGTGTTCCCGCCATGCTTTAAAATCAGGAGCTTCATCCCATGTCTAACCTCGAGACACAAAATAATAAAGCCGTTGCCAAAACGAATCAGAGCAATGGCGCAAATTTTTACTCTTCCGGGCTCCGCCAAAAGGTGGACCAGCTCATGAACGTCCTGTATGCGGGTGGCGTGAACAATCCGATGGATTCCATCGAACAGCTCTCTTATCTTTTGTTTCTGCGAATGCTCTCTGATCGGGACGAACAGGCGGCGCTCATCGAAAAGGGCTACCAACGTATATTTTCCGATAAATGGGCTAAATTTGCCTGGGGGAATTTTGTAACTCTGACCGGCCAACAACTTTTTGATGCCGTTCGCGGCGCCATCGAAAAGTTTCATGAATTGCCGGGTCTCTCCGCAACCGGCAAGATGCTCTTCAAGGGCGCTTACCTGAAGATTTATGATCCTCCCACCCTCAAGGCGGTAATCGAGGCGATCCACAAAATGGACCTTGCGCCCCATGAGGGCCACGACCTCAAGGGGGACATGTACGAGTACCTGCTCAACAAGCTTTCCCAGTCTGGCACCAACGGCCAGTTCCGCACCCCTCGCCACATCATCGACCTTATAGTCGCGCTGGTGGACCCGCAGCCGGGCCTGCGCATCTGTGATCCCGCTTGCGGAACGGCAGGCTTCTTGATTTCTGCCTACTCCTATATTTTGCGGAACCACACAAAGTCCGCCGACCTTGCCCGTGGTATTGTGGACGGAAGTAAGCTCAAGCCTAAGCAATGGGACTTCCTTGAGAGCCACGCCTTCACCGGCTTCGATAACAACGCCAACATGGTAAAGATCGCCATTCTCAACCTCTATCTGCATCAGCTGGAAAAAGTCCGCATCGAACACCACAACCCGCTTACTACCACCCAGGGTGGGCAGTACCCCGGTCCGCGTTACGACATCATCCTCGCCAATCCCCCGTTTGCTGGCCGGGTGCAGAAGGAGAGCATCCTCGCCGACATCGGCCTCGACACCCGCGACACTGAACTGCTTTTTCTTAAGTGGTTTCTTGATCACCTGACCGACACCGGCCGTGCCGGCGTCATTGTCCCCAACGGTGTCCTCTTCGGTTCCGGAAAGGCTGACCGGAAAGTGCGCGAGCTGCTCCTCACCACCTGCGAACTCCAGGCCGTCATTGCCTTACCGTCAGGTGTCTTCAAGCCCTACTCCGGCGTTGGCACTGCCATCTTCATCTTCCAGAAGGGCCGCCCCACCGAATCGGTCTGGTTCTACGAAATCACCGCTGATGGCCTTTCACTTGACGACAAGCGTGCGCCCATCGAGGCCAATGACATTCCCGACATACTTGCCAAGTGGCCCACACGTGAGGAAGGTCCCAACAGCTTCCGCGTGCCTGTTGAGAAAATCCGCGAAAACGGCTGGCAGCTCATGCCGGGCCGCTATAAGCCAGTGAGACTTGATAAGGTGGAGCACGACACCCCAGAGGACATCCTGGCGGAGGTGATTCGTATGGAGATGGAGATAACAGAAAGAGCTAAGACATTATTTGAGAAGGTAAGCACAAAATGAGTAGGTGGCCCATCTATCCAATTCTCGAATCATGCAATCTGGTGAATACTCGTACGGGCGCCTTCATCGGTTCAAGGTATTATGTGTCTACAGGGAACGTTGACACAACATGCATCATCTGTCCAGAGTCGGTCACATATGATGAACGGCCGTCACGAGCCGATCTTAATGCTAAAGAGGGAGATGTCCTTTTTGCACGAATGCAAGCTACCGACAAGGTTGTTCTAGTTACGAATGAGACGCAACAATACCTTTGGTCAACAGGATTTGCTGCTCTCCGACCGAAATTATACACAAGCAGCGGTTGGTTGCGGTACTGGCTACGCTCCCAACCGTTTATTGAGCGTAAGGACGCACTTTGTACAGGTGCTACTCAAAAAGCGATAACCAATGATGGAATACGCGAATTGACAATTCCTCTCCCACCTCTCTCTGAACAAAAACGACTTGTGAAGATTCTGGATGAGGTGGATGTGCTTTGCCAACTTCGGGCTCAAGCGGACCATAAAACAGCTTCAACAATACCTGCAACTTTTTTTGAATGGTTTGGAGACCCGACGACCAATACAAACAATCTACCGAGCGTGAAGCTTGGGGATATCGCTAAACTCGAACGAGGAAGATTTACCCCACGCCCACGAAATGACCCCGCCTATTTCGACGGCGAATATCCTTTCATACAGACCGGAGATATCAGCGACAGTGGTGGTTTGCTTTCCACTTGGAAGCAAACTCTAAATGAGCGCGGCAAGGCGGTAAGTAAAGAATTCCCCGTTGGAACGATTGTTATGGCCATTGTTGGCGCTACAATTGGAGCTACTGCCATCCTTCAGATTCCGGTTTATTGCACAGACAGCATTATTGGAATTCGGGTTAATCCGAAGTTGTGTTTGACCGAGTATGTTGAATTTGTTCTTCGTGCCCGACGCCCGCTTCTCTTAGCTCAGGCCCCAGACGCAGCTCGCGCGAACCTTAACCTTGAAATTCTGCGAGAAATTCCAATTCCTCTCCCTTCCCTTGAATTACAAAATAAATTTGTTGATCATATTCATGATATTCAAGCATTACAGACCACGCAAGCAAACAGTCGAAAACGGATTAGCGATCTGTTCCAGTCCCTGCTTCACCGTGCATTCCAGGGGGGTCTATGAGTGGCAACCTGCGCCAGACATGGGGATATCTCACAACGGATCTCTGGGAGCCGCTCGCCGACTATATCACCAAGGATGCCGCTGCACCGCCTGACCTGTTCAGCGACCTGTTTGAAACTGCAGACGACTTTCTCTCCCCGCATCCAACCGACACGGAGCTTGAGGAGGCCCGCAACAACCCCGACAAGGCACGGCAACGGTTCCTCGCCCTTAAAGGGACCGATTTCGTCAGCGAGTCGGCCATCGTATATTTTTTGGAAGAAGCGAACAAAGTTATCGCTGACTACGAGATCAGCGGCTACGAAGACCTCTACCGCCGCCTCCTACGTGATGTGCTGCGTAAGTTCAACCTGCGCTATCGCTTGGATGAGCCTTTCACCCTACGCTTTCTGCTTCCCGGCTCATTCACCAACCTCTATGCCGAACTCCACCGGCTGAACGTCGGCAACGGTCATCTCGCCGGCCTCCTCACTGACTTTGAGAAGGCATTTGATCGTTATGCTCGCACCTACGATCCAACCGATCTCAAAACCTGCATCGCTAAGGCGAGTAACTATGCCGAAGGGCTGGCATCGACTACCCACGGAACTCCGGGAACACTTGGGGCTATATGCGATCAACTCACTGATTGGCCTCATGACAAGGTAAAAGAGGCACTGAAGAGCCTTTATAAGTTCTGCTCCGACTACCCTGGAATCCGACACGCAGGCAATCCTGCCGGTGTCCGGCGAGACCTTGCTATGCGTGACATGACACTGGCAAGTCTGTTGTTGCTGAGTTTTGCTGGCTACCTGTCACCGTCAGTTGACGAGCAAGTTGTTCTTGGTATCTAAGCGAACTGGAGGTTGCTCTAGTATTCCCCGTTTTTGCATCAATACAATATGAGGCCGTAGGGTGTTCACAAAAACCGAAGGCTGCGGCTGAACCGGCATTCCAGGAGAAAAATGGTTTGAGCAGTCGGCGTTACTGAGGTATCATAAGAAGTCCAAAAATCTTAACCGAAACAGTTTATCGATAAAAGGAGAAAGCCCCATGTTCTTCCCCACCTTCCGCGCCCGCCGCATCAGAGGCAAAGAGGTCTTCCGCAATATGGTCCGGGAGACGTCACTGTCGGTCAATGACCTCGTCTACCCGATGTTTTCCGTCTTCGGCAAAGGGATCAGGAAAGAGATCTCCTCCATGCCCGGCATCTACCAGCAGTCGATCGAGCATATTGTGGCGGAGGCCCAGCAGGCTCATGAGCTCGGGATCCCGGCGGTTTTGCTGTTCGGCATTCCGGAGCGAAAGGATGCGGTGGGGAGCGATGCCTATGCCAAGCACGGCATCATCCAGGAGACCATCCGCGCGCTGAAGAAGCAGCTACCGAAACTTGCCGTGATCACCGACGTCTGCATGTGCGAATATACCGACCATGGCCACTGTGGCATCATCAAGGACGGTGATGTCGATAACGACTCGACCCTGGAGCTCCTCTGCAAGGAAGCCCTCTCTCATGCCCAGGCCGGCGCCGATATGGTTGCCCCCTCGGATATGATGGACGGCCGGATCGCTGCGATCCGCGAGACCCTCGACAAAAATGGCTTTGCCCATCTGCCGATCATGAGCTACGCGGTGAAGTACGCCTCCGGCTATTACGGTCCATTCCGGGAGGCGGCTGAATCCACCCCCCAGTTCGGCGACCGCCGCTCCTACCAGATGGACCCTGCCAACCGCCTGGAAGCGCTGCGTGAAGCGGCCATGGACGTGGAGGAAGGGGCGGACATCATCATGGTCAAGCCGGGGCTCCCCTATCTCGACATCGTCCGGGAGATGCGCAACGAATTCAACCTGCCGGTGGCGGTCTACAACGTCTCCGGTGAGTACAGCATGATCAAGGCTGCCGCCAAAATGGGGTGGATCGACGAAGAGCGCGTGATCATGGAGACCATGCTCTCCTTCAAACGGGCTGGCGCCGACCTGATACTCACGTATCATGCCCTGGAAGTGGCAAAGATGCTCCAGAAGGGGTACGAAATGGCCAGGGCGACCCGCTGCGGCTGCCCGTAGCAAGCCGTTATCCTTGCAAAAAGGCCTGCGCTAGCGCAGGCCTTTTTTTGATTATTTTTTCTTTTTGGGAGCGGCGATCACCGTCACCTTTTCCTTTGCCGGCTTTACCGCTTTCGGCCGTCGTTTGCCGGTGGTTCCTCGCCAGATCTTGCCGCGCCGTGAACGTCTGTCTCCCTTCCCCATGGTCGAACCCTCCCCTTCCGGTTAGTTAATGCGAAGCCAAGTGATGAGATCAGTCAGTTACTTTTTACGGCAGTTTCGCCAAAAAGCAAGGGGGCAAGGGAGAACAACGCCCGGTCGGCCCCCGTGGAAAAATTTTTGTGTGGGGACCTGGCATGGTGTATCCTATTAACCATCAGCCATGCGCGACCGACTATCATTTCGCTATCTTGAGCCCGTCTTTTTCGCCGGCCTGTTCGACGACCCGCTGCTCCTTGTCCAGATCCGGCCGCTGGGGAAGAGCTGTCTGTTCGACTGCGGCCAGATCCACCATCTGGCCAAGCGGGTGCTGAAAGGGGTGACGGCCCTGTTCATCTCCCATGCCCACATGGACCATTTCATGGGGATCGACACCTTTATTCGTCATAATCACGTGGCGCCGAAAACTATCGATATATTCGGTCCGCCGGGACTGGCGCACAAACTGGCTTCAAAACTAGCGGGCTACGACTGGAACCTGACCGAGCCCTACTGGTGTTCCTTCCGGGTTCATGAAGTCCAGGCGGACCGGATTGCCGACTATCTCCTTCCCGGACCGGAGGGTTTTACCTGCCGCTTCGAAGGGGACCGGCCCCGCAGAGACAAGCATATTTACGGGAATGACTACTTGCAGGTGGAGGCCGAACTCTGTGACCACAAGATTCCGATGCTCATCTTTCGGGTCAGCGAACGACCCGCCTTTCTGCTGGACGAAGCGAAGATCGAGCGGGCCGGGCTGGTCAGGGGAGGGTGGCTGAGGGATCTGAAGAAGCTTTTCCATCAAGGCGCACTCGCCAGGGGGCCGCTCGCAGTCATGCGGAGCAGCGGTTTAGGGAGCATCGAAGAGGTGGTGGAGGATGTCACGGCTCTCTATGAAACCATCCGCCGGGACTTGATCCCGGCCAGCATCGGTTATGTCACCGATCTCGGCTTTACCGAAGAAAACCTGGCAAAGGTCGGCTCCCTTATGGCGGGCGTCACCCTCCTCGTCTGCGAATGTTCGTTTCTGGCAGCAGACCGGGAAAAGGCTCGCAACTCCCATCATCTCTGCACGGCCGACCTTATTTACTTGGTTGAGCGGCTCCGGCCGAAATATGTCCTGCCCGTGCATGCCTCAAAGTCTTATCTGGGAAAGGGCCGGCTCCTCTATGGGGAGCTGGAAATGCCGGCGGGGGTCACGCTGATTCGGCTTCCCGAGCGTCTTACTCCCCGGCCGCTGCTGGCATGTGAAGTGCCGAAGCTTGGCGAGACGGTGTCTTACAATGCTGAAGAAAATCTGGAATACGGGAGGAGCAAGCCATGAAACAGTTATTTCTGGTGGGACTGCTGCCGGTTTTCGTGTTGCTTAGCGCGGTAGTTGCTTCGGCCCAGGGGGCCGGCCAAGGGGGGGGAAGCCAGCTGGAACAGGCCACCTTTGCCGGCGGCTGTTTTTGGTGCATGGAGCACCCCTTTGATGAGCTGCCAGGGGTGACTGGGGTGACGGTCGGTTACACCGGCGGAACCACCAGGAACCCGAGCTACGAGGAGGTCTCTGCTGGAGGGACCGGCCACGCCGAGTCGGTCCAGATGACCTTCGATCCTGCGCGGATCAGCTATGAAAAGCTCCTGGAGGTGTTCTGGCACAACATTGACCCGACCACCCGTGACCGGCAATTCTGCGACGTGGGCCACCAGTACCGGTCTGCCATTTTCTACCAGGGTGAAACGCAAAGGCGCCAGGCCCTGGCATCGAAGGCGGCGCTGGAGAAACTGCCAAAATTCAAGGGGGGGATCGTCACCGAAATCGTCCCGGCCGGCGTGTTCTACCCCGCCGAGGAATACCATCAGCACTATTACCGGAAGAACCCACTCCGCTACAAGTTCTACCGTTACAACTGCGGCCGCGACCAGCGGCTACGGGAGCTATGGGGGGAAGGGCAATAACGCTAAAATTCGATGCCCTGCTCTTTCAGCTGCTCCAGCACCTTTTCTCGCCAGTTCCGGTTGGCGCTCGGGTTGGCCGGGCTCGGGTGGAGGATCCGCCCGATTCGGATATTCAACCCAGCCAGTGCGCATTCTGCCTGGGCTGCAGCGAAGTTGCCGACCCCGAGCACGTGGTTTGGCTGCAGATATTCAATAGAGCGGCGCAGGGCTTGGTCACATACCGCCTGCAAAGACTTACGTTCGGCGGGGGGTAGTTTGTCAGGGGTGATATTGCGCCCCCCCTGGTCGAGGAAGAGAAGCGGACAGTAGTTGAGGACGAAGAAGCGGGCAAAGAAAGGTGCCGGCTCGCCGAACCGTTCCCGGATCAACCCCCACAGCCGTCGCCCGCTCACCTCGCTGCGCCGGCAGGCAAACCCTTCCACCGGTTTTTTCGGGTGCTCGGCCAGCGGCTTCCCCACCTTCCCCAGTATGCCGAGCCAGTCCCTCACCAGCTCGATCTCGCCGAACGGCACTCCGCACTGGGCCATTCCCCATGGCCCCGGATTCATCCCGACGAACACCGCTTCCTTCGGCGCCTTGCCGTAGCGGGACAGGTAGAGTTCATGGGGTTCACGGGCATAGACCAGGGGGTTGTAGACATGGACGACCGGTGGCGAAAACGTCAACCGCTCCAGTTCCTTTGCCAGATCATTGGCTATTTCGACAAGTTTCATTGGCTCCTCGTGGCCCTCATCCCTCATGCAGGCTCACTCAACCGCAAAGGTCTTGGCCCCGACGGCCACCTTATCTCCGGGGTAAAGCTTGCGGCCACGTCGCGTCTCCACTTCGCCATTGACCTTGACCTGGCCGTCGGTGATCAGGATCTTCGCCTCGCCGCCGGATGAGACGGCGTTGACCGCCTTGAGAAAGCTGTCGAGCTTAAGGTATTCGGTATCTATCTTCATGGGTTCTCCTCCGGGTGATTGCTCATTTGCGGCCGACCGTCAGCTGCCGGTTGAATTTATCATGTTTTTCTGTTAAACATAGTAGAATTTTTGACAAAGGAGCAGTGCACATGTTCACGACTAACGATTTCAAGCGGGGGCTCGTCATTCAGCTCGACGGCGCCCCCTGCATCCTCATCGACGTCACCTTCCAGTCCCCTTCGGCCCGCGGCGCCAACACCATGGTGAAAACCAGGTACCGCAACCTCATCACCGGCCAGGTGCTCGACAAGACCTTCCGTTCCGGCGACAAGGTGGATGAAGCCGACTTTGAGCGGCACAAGGGGCAGTTTCTCTATGCCGCTGCCGACAAGGGGGTCTTCATGGACCTGGAGAACTACGAGCAGTTCGAGATGGAAGAGGCAGACTTCGACGAAATTTCTCCCTTTCTGCTGGAGGGGACCGAGGTGACCCTCGGGCTCTTCGAAGGGCGGATGGTGAATGTGGACCTGCCGCTCTCCGTGGAGCTGGTTGTCACTGAAACCGCCCCGGCCATGAAAAACGCCACGGCCACTGCCCAGACCAAAGAGGCCGTGCTGGAAACCGGCCTGCGCATCCAGGCCCCCCCTTACCTGGAGGTGGGTGATCGGGTAAAGGTCGATACCCGCGATGGCCGCTTCGTCTCCCGCGCCTGACAAGCAGCGGCGGCCCGGAAAAATATATTGACAATGGGCCGAATTAACGCTATAAAGTTAATTCTTTTCGCCCAGGTAGCTCAGTCGGTAGAGCAGAGGACTGAAAATCCTCGTGTCGGCGGTTCAATTCCGTCCCTGGGCACCATAAAAATCAAGGGGTTAGCTGCTTGCAGCTAACCCCTTTCGTGTTTTCCGTGGCCTCATTTTTAAAATCAGTATTTCCGTCTCCCTAATCTCCCTCTACGACAGCAGGCTATTATTACTGACCGATTCCTTCCTCAATTCCTTCAGGATAAAGGCGCGGGAAATAATACCCCACGATGGATGCTGGGAAACCTAGCATCACCGGTCCTTTATCGGAATCAGAAACCAAATAATTATTTTGCAAGAGATGACTAACAACCCTTCTCCCTGAGCGTTCGGGCATACCCATTATTTTCGGGATTTCTCCACGAGCTATTTCCCCTCGTAAAAAAACATCCCTCATTAAATGACCTGCTTCAGGTCTCATTTCTCCCAATAAAACTTGGTGATTAACGATGCTTTGGATTCTTTTCTGCATTCCGTCTAAATCCAAGAGACCAGACATAAAGTCCATTTGGTCAATAGCAGTTTTTAGGAAAAATTTACAAAACCCCAACAATCCCAAATTTGACAAATTACCCCGGCCATCCAGGTCTCCTCTGCGATGTTGATCTGCTTCCGTCAGAGCACCAAGATAACCTTCACGATTTCTAGCAAAGCCCCTGGAAACAGTCCACAATCCGTGGCCGTCAATTTTTGCCTTTTTCAAGTAGGCATGGGTCATAAGGCGCGTAACACGACCATTCCCATCCAGGAAGGGATGAATCCATGCAAGCCGATGGTGAGATGCTGCTGCCGCGATAACTTGTTGCAAGCCTTTCAGCTTGTGAGGATCATAGACTTCTTCAAATTTATTCATAAAACTGTCCAGGTATTCCGATTTAGGCGGCAAATGCCTGCCTACCTCAACCTCTGTATCCCTGATCTCTCCAGGGAACACCTTTTCAGTTGTACCATCTTCTCTACGAACATAGAGATATTCCTCTGGCATCCTTTCGTAAAACTCTTTATGTACCCAGCACAGAAAATCCTTGCTCGTTATCACTACTGTCCGGTAAATTTTGATTGTATTTCAGTAACCACTTGATTCTTATTGCTCTTTGATACAATTGTTCTTTTTTCGATTTGAAATTGGTCTTGGTGGTATCTTCCCATTATTTCGGGAGGGTACCCATGAAC
>JANXYN010000048.1 GCA_025356035.1 Geobacteraceae bacterium | reverse complement strand
AGATTAAGTCTCTTATCCGTTCGCACTTCAGTAACGAAACGGAAAGATTTTTCACTATCGCTTTGCAAGTAGCGGCACACGAAGCTAAGCAAGGGCATCCGGCACTCGCTCATGATATTCGAGATATTGTCGATCGCGAACACAAGAAACGTGGCCCTAAAGTTCTTAACTTTCCACAAGATCTACGAGGGCTTGTGCTGACTGAAGATCCTCAGGTTTCCAAAACAGCCTTGGTGATTCCGGCGTCGTTGCAGGAACGTATTCAGCAAGTGATCCACGAGTATCGACAGCAAAACAAGCTCAAGTCGTTCGGACTTTCTCACCGTCGTAAAATCTTGCTTATCGGTCCCCCAGGGACTGGTAAAACCATGACAGCTCGGGTGCTTGCCAAAGAATTGCATTTATCCCTACATACTATCCAGGTAGACCGGTTAGTTACCAAATTCATGGGAGAAACCAGTGCCAAGTTGCGTCAGATATTCAATCTGATGCAACAGGAGCATGGGGTTTATCTTTTTGATGAGTTTGATGCCATTGGCGGTGAACGCTCTATGGATAATGATGTTGGCGAAATGCGCCGCGTTCTCAATGCTTTTCTGCAATTTATCGAGCAGGACACATCCGACAGCTTGATTGTAGCAGCTACCAATAACCCCAAGTTACTTGATCAGGCGCTCTTTCGCCGATTTGACGATGTACTTTACTACGAAGTGCCAACGAGTGAGGAACGAAAATGCCTTATAGAAAATGTCCTTGGGATTTTCAAAGGCTCTAAATTCGTCTGGAAGGCAGTTCTAACTGATAGCGAAGGATTAAGCCATGCCGAAATCGATCAAGCGTGTCGAGACTCTATCAAAAAGGCTATCCTGAATGATGTAACCAAAGTAAATGCAACATCACTGATTGAATCACTTCATAACCGGCAAGATGCTCGAAAAGGCCAACGGAGTGATAATTGATGCCAATCGAGAATCTCCCACATATAGTATTGCCTGACCCACCTCAAATACAGGGGTTTACAGGTACAAGTGGAGGGAGTCACGATTCTTTCTTACCAAACCGAAACAGGGGCGAACATTCTGCTTTTTTAACCAGACAGTTGGCTTCTGCGTGGGAAAATGCTGAGCAAGAAGCCGCCGTGTATCATGCCACAAAGCGTGGCATTTACCTCGAAATCAGAGGTGAAGATGGCTTTGACTTAGCCACCAAGAGTCTTGAATCACAGACTGGTAGAGATAAGTCAAAATGGATTCGGCTTCTTAATGTACGGACTGCTGAACATACACATTTAGACGAAGCTACGAATGAAGAATTAAATACGACAGAAACATTCGCTACTATATTCGTTCCGAATAGCAAGAAGGAATATTTCTTCAAAAGAATTTCAGAGTATGCAAATGAAGTTTCTCGCTTTGGAAATTATAAGCATAAGTCATTAGTCGAAAGCATGTCCGATATTCAGAAAGCTCTCCTGGTAGAATCCTTTTGGCAAGACGATCGCACCCTTATCCCCTCCGACGAGCCCTCGTGGTGCGAAGTATGGCTCAGCTCGGATTCTATGGACGTAATTCGTCGTTTTGATGAGCTCCTTGTCCAACAACAAGTAAATTCAAAAAACGGCTGTATTCGATTTCCGGAGAGAGCAATTAAGCTTGTCTGTGCCAATCGAGCTCAGCTTGAAAACCTGACCCGGCTTTCCGATGATATTGCAGAGTATCGCAAAGCCAAGACAACAGCTTCCTTTTGGACTGGACTCTCCAATCGTGAGCAAGCCGAGTGGGCTGAAAGCCTGATGGAACGCTTGCAGGTAGACAGGGAATCACTGGTTTCAATCTGCATTCTGGACACCGGTGTGAACCATGGTCATCCTCTGCTTACCCAGATGCTTGATGGAGTGGACTGTCAGTCGGTTGATTCCCGGTGGGGAAATCACGACCACCACGGGCATGGCACTTTGATGGCTGGTGTTACAGCCTACGGCAATCTTATGGAGATCCTTTCTGGAAATGGACCGGTGTTGGTAAATCATATTCTCGAATCCATAAAGATTCTTCCTGCATATGGAGAAAATGACCCGGAATTGTGGGGTGATATAACTTCCCAGGGTATTAGTCTGGCTGAAATTCAAGCGCCTGACCGCAAGCGTGTTTGTTGCATGGCTGTAACTTCTGATGACACGCGAGACCGTGGAAATCCATCATCATGGTCAGGGGCTCTGGATCAAATAACTTCTGGTGCTGATGATGGCACAAAGAGATTGATGATTGTCAGTGCAGGGAATATCACAGATTTCAATCAAGTAACAAACTACCCTGATGCGCAACTTTCGGACTCAATTCATGACCCGGCACAATCCTGGAATGCCCTCACGGTCGGTGCCTTCACGCAGTTGGATACGTTAACCGATTCCACTTTGCGCGGTTACACGCCGATAGCCCAAGAAAACCAACTATCTCCATTTTCTACAACCTCCAGCACTTGGGTTGATAAATGGCCAATCAAACCTGAAGTCGTAATGGAAGGTGGAAATGTGGCGAAAGACAGTGGCGGTTTTGCAACCATATGCGATGACCTTTCTCTCCTTTCGACACACTACCAACCGCAAACCCAATTGCTCAATTGTTTCAATATGACCAGTGCCGCAACATCTCAAGCAGCCAACTTTGCAGCTAAAATACAGGTACGCTACCCCGATTACTGGCCCGAGACGGTTCGTGCTTTGATGGTACATTCAGCAGAATGGCCAGAACCGCTCAAACAACAGTTCGCACGGAACGATTCAAAGACGGAAATTAAAAAAGTGCTGAGAGCATGCGGCTATGGTGTACCCAATCTTGAGCGCGCACTCTTCAGTGCATCAAATTCACTAACCCTGATTTCTCAAGCGGAAATTCAACCATATGAAGTCAAAATAAAAATAAGAGATGGAAAACGCACGAAAGAGTATCGAACTCGTGACATGCACATCTATGATTTGCCATGGCCCAAAGATGTCCTTCTAGAAAATCGCGATATGCAAGTTGAAATGCGAATCACGCTTTCATACTTTGTGGAACCAGGGCCGGGTGAAATCGGCTGGAAAGACAGGTATCGGTACGCGTCACACGCTCTGCGTTTTGACATCAATTCTCCGGGTGAAGCAAAAGAACACTTTGTTCAAAGAATCAATGTAGCTGCACGGGATGAGGATGAAGGTCATCCAGGGACGAGTAGCGCTTCAGATCACTGGGTAATTGGTCAGGCTCGGGATAAAGGTTCTATTTATTCAGATATTTGGCGAGGATCCGCTGCAGAACTTGCTGACTCGCATCATATAGCTGTTTATCCTCGTATTGGTTGGTGGCGTGAAAGAAAACATCTTGGTAAGTGTGAGAGTAGAACACGCTATGCTTTAATAGTTTCGATATACACTCCTGAGCTGGAGGTGGATATTTATACACCTATTGCACAACAGATTGGAATTAGCGTACCTACTGGTGTGAATACATAACCTATACATGCGCTAGGGACGTAGGTTACTTATGGAACAAACAATTATTCATGCGAATTGGGAAAGATTTTGGTGGGGATTCTACTTTCAACCCATTAACTTCACAATATTCAGAAAATGCGGAGTTAACGGGTCGAAAATATGATGTGAAAGTCGCGGATAAAAGCGGCCCCAACTACTGGCCGGTTCGCGAATATGCCGTCTGGTTTGCCAATCAATACTGACCACCGGAGTGGGAAATATAGGAGAAATCACCTTGAAAGCCCGGTTGGAAGTAACATATGCATAGCAACGAAAGGCATTTATGACCGACAATCTGCTTAACGCCCCGGAACGGGGCGCAATCGAAGACTTTCTGCAGCGAAGCAATGTCAAGTCTGAAGAAAAGACAACCTACGAGCGGGTACTCGGTTTTCTGTCCGGCGTTGTTATCACGCCGGGGCGTTTTATGCCGTCCGACTGGCTGCAGCCGCTGCTCGATCTGAACGAAATCGTTTTTGACGATATTGACGACGCCAACCGTTTCATGGGTGCGTTGATGCCGCTGTATAACCGCGTCAACGCTATCAGAATCCGGGAGGAAAACCTCTGCCCCTTTGATCTGCGCGTTGTCGCCGAATCGGATAGCGGCCGAAAACTGGTTACCGACTGGGCCATCGGTCTGCATGGCGCCTTGACACTCCGTCCGGAGATATGGGGTGCAGAGGAGCATGAAGCATGGCACGTACCCAAGAAATTGCTGGAGGAAGTGCAGGCTACCATTCCGTTTCTCTGGGCGCTGGCCGAGCCCCATTCGATACCAGAGATTGTGCCCGATCCGATACACTTTCAGCGCAATTTTCTAAGTCAAGGTCCTGGCTGGAGCGAGGATATGCTGAGGGAGACTTGGGACGATGAACTGATTGACCTGTTCAGCCTGTTTTGTCTTGGCCGGCTGAAAGCGACGACGGACGTCCTGCAGAGCTATGCCAGGGCATATGACCGGCGGCCCCCGGCAAGGCCGGCTCCAGCGCCGATTTTAGGTCCCAGAAACAAGATTGGACGAAACGACCCCTGCCCCTGCGGGAGTGGGAAGAAATTTAAGAAGTGCTGCGGGGCCTGACAGAGGAGATTGCGCTGGTGGAGGTTAAGTGGTTTTTTTGGGGGGGTACGCCACTTCCGTATATACCCTTGCCTAAATCGGACCAATTTGGTATTATTTGCCTATGTAAGGCTATTGTGTTGCATAAAGGAGCCATACCATGCACGATGTGATCGAGATCAAGCCGGGATTCTTCTGGGTCGGGCTCGAAGACCCGGAGCTGCGCCTGTTTGACGATCTGTTCCCGACCGAATTCGGGACCACCTATAACTCTTTCCTGATCAAGGGGCGCGAGAAGACGGCCATCATCGACACGGTGAAGGGGGAGCGTGGCGAAGAGTTTCTGGCCAAGGTGCGGAAGCTGGTGGACCCTGCCACCGTTGACTACATCATCATCAACCATACCGAACCGGACCATTCAGGATCCCTCGCCCTTATGCTTCAGCATTGCCCACGGGCGACCGTGATCTGCTCCCAGGCGGCCAAAACCTTCCTCGGCAATCTGATCCATACCCCCTTTGTCAGCCAGGTGGTAAAGGACGGTGAGGTCCTCGATCTCGGGGGGAAACGGCTCCGCTTCATCCTCGCCCCGTTTCTCCATTGGCCGGACACCATGTTCACCCTGCTGGAAGAGGATGCTGCCTTATTCACTTGCGATGCCTTTGGCTCCCACTATTGCGGCGCTTCTTTGTTTAGCGACGAGCTTCCCGACTTTACCCAGGAGATGAAATTCTACTTTGACATGATCATGCGCCCGTTCAAGGAGAAGGCGCTGGCAGCCATCGCCAAGATTAAGGGGGAGCGGATCGAGCTCCTCTGCCCAAGCCACGGGCCGGTCTACCGCAAAGAGCCGTGGAAGGCGATCGGTAATTATGAGGAATGGTGCCAGCCGAAGTCAGACGGGAAAAAGCTGGTGATTTTCTACCTCTCTCCCCATCACAATACCGAGAGGATGGCGGCAGCGGTGGCCAAAGGAGCGGCCATAGCCGGGATAGAGGTGTTAAGCCGGCATATTACCGAACTCTCCGTGGAGCAGATCCGCGACCTGATGGAGGAGGGGGACGCCCTCCTGTTCGGCATCCCCACCATCAACCGCGACGTGCCGAAGCCGATGTGGGACGTGCTCGCCTACCTTTCCACGGTCAAGCCGAAGGGGAGTATTGCAGGAGTCTTTGGCAGTTACGGCTGGAGCGGCGAGGCATGCAAGATGGCCGAGGAGCGCTTGCGCGGGCTCAACTTCAAACTGCCGATCGAGGCAGTCCGCGCCCAGTTCACGCCACGGCCGGAACTGCTGGCCCAGTGCGAGGCATTCGGCAAGGCTATTGCCGAAGAGGTCTTGAAAAAACCTTGACCACAAAAACCTCCTTAACAGGGATGTTCAGGATAAAGGCCAAATCTTTGCCGACCAATACGAACCCGGTTGACTTTAATCCTGTAAATCCTATTCATCCCTGTTGAGGTTTTCTCCGGGTCCTCTGGGGCGAGAAGATTCTCGCCTTGTCTATTTCCGGATTAATCGGTAAAATCGATCCCGATGTCAGAGCTCCCCACCATCATCGAAGTCGCGATCCCGCTCCATCTGAACACCTCCTTCCACTACCGGGTGCCACCGGACCTCGTGCTGCTTGCGCAACCGGGCAAGCGAGTACTGGTCCCCTTTGGCCGGCGCAAGCTGACCGGCTATCTGCTGGGGGTAGTTAGCGAAAGCCGGGAGCAGCTCAGGGATATAATCGAGGTGCTCGACCAGGAGCCGCTCTTTACCCCGGCGGAACTCGATTTATACCGCTGGATGGCGGCTTACTACCATCATCCGCTCGGCGAGGTGATCAAGACCGCCCTCCCCGCCGGGATCAATATCCAGAGCAGCAACAGGACAACCCTCGCCAAGGATGGCAGGCCGATGGCTGAGGAGGTCATGAGCGGGGGGCGGAAGGTTAAAAGCGAGCTCTTTTATCTGCCGCTTTCGGGGGCAGAAACCGACGCGGCTCCTCGCGGCAAAGCGGTGCAGCTCCTGCAGTTTCTGAGGGAGGCGGGCGAAGCCTCTGCCACTCTTCTGCGCCAGCGGTTTGGCGCGGTGGCACCGCAATTGAAAAGGCTAGTGGAGCTCGGGTTGGTCAGGGGCGAGGCGCGGGAGGTATACCGGGACCCATTCCGTGAAGAGGTGTTTGAGCGGGACCAGCCGCTGGTCCTCAACGTCCATCAGCATGCGGCGAAACTTCAGATCACGGCAGCCCTCGATAGTAAGGCCTTTGCCCCCTTTCTGCTCCATGGCGTGACCGGCAGCGGCAAGACCGAAGTTTACCTGCAGGCCATCGCCCATGGCCTGGAGCAGGGGAAGACCGCTCTGGTTCTGGTTCCGGAGATTGCCCTTACCCCGCAGCTGGTGAAGCGTTTCAAAAGACGCTTTGCCTGCGGCATTGCCGTTTTGCACAGCGGGCTTTCCGACGGTGAACGGTATGATGAATGGCGGCGGATCAGGCGCGATGAAGTGACGATCGTTATTGGCGCCCGCTCCGCCTTATTTGCGCCGCTGCAGCGGCTCGGTATCATCGTGGTCGACGAAGAGCACGAAGACTCCTACAAGCAGTCGGAGGGGTTTCGCTATAACGCACGGGATATGGCGCTAGTGAGGGGGAAGCGGGACTACGCCGTGGTTGTGCTCGGCTCGGCCACCCCCCTGGTCACCAGTTACCATGCGGCGCTGGAAAAGAAACTTGGTTATTTATCCCTGCCGGGAAGGGTTCGCGATCTTCCCATGCCGGCAACCGAGCTGTTAGATATGCGCGGCCGGAAAGGGGACGCCCTTTCGCCAGGGCTCATCGCCGAGCTTGGCGCCAATCTGGCAAAGGGGGGGCAGTCACTGCTGTTTCTGAACCGGCGGGGCTTCGCTACTTTCCTGATCTGCCAGGATTGCGGCCATGTGCTCCGCTGTCCCAACTGCTCCGTCACCCTCACCTACCATCGTGGCAGAGGGCGGCACTTCTGCCACTACTGCGACTATTTCATTGCTGCCCCCTCCGTCTGCCCCGGCTGTGGTGGTCCTGAAATCGGCCTGTTGGGCCGTGGCACCGAACGGGTCGAGGAGGAGATCCGGGAGCTGTTTCCTCAGGCACGGGTTTCCCGCATGGACCGGGACACAACGAGAGGCAGGGGAGGGCATGCAAGGATTCTCAAAGGGGTGGAGACGGGGGAGATCGATATCCTGATCGGCACCCAGATGATCGCCAAGGGGCACGATTTCCCGGGAGTAACCCTGGTGGGGGTCCTTTCGGCCGATGCGAGCCTCAATCTCCCGGATTTTCGGAGCGCCGAACGGACCTTTCAGCTGGTCAGTCAGGTAATGGGCCGGGCCGGCCGTGGTGATCTCCCCGGCCGGGTGTTGATTCAGAGCCTGGAACCGGCGCACTACACCCTGACCCGCGCTGCCGCCCACGACTTCGCGGGGTTTTACGCGGACGAAATAGCCTTCCGCCACGAGGTGGGCTACCCGCCGTTCGCCCATCTGGCCTCCCTCAATCTTACCGGCAACTCTCCGGCGGGAGTGGAACGGGGGGCAAAAGAGGCGGCTGCCCAGCTCCGCTCAATCCGCCAGGAGCTGCAAGTCAAGGTGGAGATCCTTGGCCCGGCAGCGGCGCCCCTGGCAAAAATCCGTGGCAGGTACCGCTGGCAAATCTTGCTGAAAGCCACCCGCCGCAGCGAACTGCACCGGCTGCTGGCCGGTTTTGGCGGCAAGCTAAAACTGCCGCCGGTGGTGCGAATGGGGATTGATATCGATCCGGTCGACATGTTGTGACCACTATGACAGAATTACCGCTCTGGCGGTCCTGAATTGCGTTGATTTTTTGCCGCTGAATTTATATATTCACAGAAGTAAATTAATGGCAGAAGGAATGAGATGATACGAAACATCCTGAAATACCCCGACCCGGAGCTGAAAAAGAAATCGGCGCCGGTGACGGTGATCACCGATAAAGTCCGGGAGCTGGTTCGGGACATGGCCGAGACCATGTATGCGGCACCGGGGGTTGGCTTGGCTGCACCCCAGATTGGCGTGCTGCAGCGGGTCGTGGTAATCGATATTTCCGCTAAGGATGAGGAGTCAGGGCTCATTGTCGCCATTAATCCACAAATCATCCATACTGAAGGCGAATCTTACGAAGAAGAAGGTTGTCTGTCGGTACCCCGCTACGCAGCCAATGTCCGCCGGCATGCTCGGGTGGTGGTGAAGTTCCTCAATCTGGAGGGAGAGGAGGAGACCTGTAATGCCGACGATCTACTGGCCATTGCCTTTCAACACGAGCTTGACCATCTGGACGGCGTCCTCTTTGTGGACCATCTCTCCCCCTTAAAACGGGAGTTTTTCAAGAAAAAATACCGGCGGATGGCCGATGAATCCCAGGAGGCATGACGGTGGCATTACGCACGATCTTCATGGGGACGCCGGCATTTGCCTGCCCCACCCTGCAAAAACTGATTGACCGGGGCGAACGGCCGGTGGCGGTTGTTACCCAGCCTGACCGGCCAAAGGGGAGGGGACAGCAGACCAGCCAGCCTCCGGTGAAAGTCCTGGCCGAACAGCATGGGATTCCGGTCCATCAGCCGCCTAAGGTGCGGGCACCGGAGTTTATCGAGATTGTCCGGGAACTCAGGCCGGACCTAATTGTGGTGGTCGCATTCGGTCAGATCCTGCCCAAGGGGTTGCTGGAGATTCCGAAGTACGGCTGCATCAACGTGCACGCCTCGCTCCTGCCGCGTTACCGGGGGGCAGCCCCGCTAAACTGGTGCATTATCAACGGTGAGACCGAGACCGGGGTCACCACCATGCTGATGGATGTGGGACTCGATACCGGCGACATGCTGCTGGAGAAAAGGACCGCCATCGACCCGGAGGAAGACACCCAGTCGCTGCATGACCGTCTTGCCCTGCTGGGGGCCGAGGCCCTGGCCGAAACCATCGACCTGCTCAAGCGGGGGGAGCTCAAGCCGCAGAAACAGGATGACGCACTCACCTGCTACGCGCCGATGCTGAAGAAGGAGGATGGCTGCATCGACTGGCAGCGCGAGAACCGGGACATCAAGAACCAGGTGCGCGGCATGACTCCGTGGCCGGGGGCCTACACCTTTCTTGATGGCAAGATGCTGAAGATCTACAAAACCCGGACCGCCGCCGGTGGTGGGAGCCCTGGCGCTGTCCTGCGAGTGGATCGGCAGGGACTGGAGGTTGCCTGCGGGACCGGCAGCCTGTTCATTGAAGAACTCCAGCTGGAAGGGCGGAAGCGGCTAAGTGCCGCTGATTTTCTGGCGGGGTATAAAATCGAACCGGGGACCCTTCTCGGGAGTAAGGACCATTGACGTGACCGACAATAATTCGCCGCCGCCCCCCCCGCGCAAGCGGCTGTTCGTGGCCCTGATGGGGTTTACCTGCCTGCTGATCATCGGCATCATTTACCTGTTCTGGTGGATTCCGACGGTGGGCCTTGCCAACATCCATCCGAGCCTGCCGAAGATCAGTGCCGCCCTGTTCAGTATCCTTTCACTGGTGGCGCTCCTTGGCACTCTGCTGCTGGTGCTGACTACCGCTCTGGGTAAGGATATCCTCTTCACCCGCTTTATGCGCGGGGTGGTGATCAAATTCCTCCTCCCTGTTATCGAGACCATCGGCAAGCTTTTGGGGATTTCCAAGGATACCATCCGCCAGTCGTTTGTCGCCATGAACAACAGCCTGGTTATTTCCCAGAAGTACAAGCTGAAACCTGACCGGCTGCTGATCCTGCTTCCACACTGCCTGCAGCTGTTCGATTGCGAGATCAAGGTCACCGGCGATATCAACAAGTGTGTCCGCTGCGGCCGGTGCGATATCAGGGGGCTGGCGGAGCTGGCACAGAAGTATCGGATCGATATCTCCGTGGCCACCGGCGGTACGCTGGCGCGGAAGGTGATTATCGAGAAACGGCCCAAGCTGGTGCTGGCAGTGGCCTGCGAGCGAGACCTGACCTCCGGAATCAAGGATTGCTACCCCTTGCCGGTAATCGGCATTCTGAACGATCGGCCGTTCGGGCCATGCTTCAATACCAAGGTGGATGTGGCAAAAATCGATGCGGCGCTCCAGGCGGTGCTGCTCTGACCGGGCGTCGGAACTTAGCCCGCCATTTTTTGCTCATCCTGCTCGGCCTGCAGCTCTGCTCATCCGCTGCTGCTGCCCAGCTAACCAACTACCGCACTATTTTTCTCCCCTGCGCAGATGGCGCAGGTACTCCTAAAGTTGCCATCCGTCAGTATGAACTGGACGCCGTTGCCCAGGTGCTCCTGGTTGACCCCCGCACCTTCGCCACTTCGGTCGCGCAGCCGACCTCCCTGCACTGGCTCGCGCCGGACACTGCGCAAACGCAGCAGACCCCCTATTATCGAGCCCTGTTTCATTACACCGCCCCCCCCTATCGATTGCAGAACGGCGGTGCAACCCGTGCCGACCATGGGACGGACGGCATCTTCGTGACCGTCGATCTTTGCCCATCCAGCAGAAGTTTCGAACGGGGGCTGTTCGAGGCGCTGACACGGCTTCCCCAGGCCAAGGCTGGTCCGGTGCCAGTTGCCATCGCCGTGACTAGGCGCTGGATGGAAAGCCATGAGGAGGCAATGACCTGGCTTCTTGCCGAAGTGGCTGGCGGTCGGCTCAGCGTTACCTGGGTCAACCATTCAGCCACCCATCCGTATCAGCCACAGGCGCCGCTAGAGCGGAATTTTCTCCTCACCCCAGGTAGCGATCTGGAACGGGAGGTACTGACTACAGAGCAGGCGCTATTGGCAAGGGGGGTGGTTCCGTCGGTGTTTTTTCGCTTTCCGGGGCTGGTGAGTGACAAAGGCTTGATGGAGAAGCTGCGAGCCCTGTCGCTGATCCCGATCGGCAGCGACGCCTGGCTGGCCAAGGGGGAAAAGCCGGTGGGAGGGAGTTTTATCCTGGTCCATGGCAATGGCAACGAGCCGCTGGGGGTCAAACTGCTGCTCGCTTTATTGCAGGGTCGCGGCGAACAGGGGGTCCAGCTGTTGCCGCTGGCTGCGGCATTTCGAACTAACCCATGAATCAAAATCAGGCGGCGATCACTTGATCACCGTAAATCCCTTCCTTGCCGGGTCCCACCGGTACCCTTTGCTACTCCAGATCGTTTCAATCTCCTTCCAGTCGAGACCGGATCCCTTCATTTCCTCCAGCAGATAGTAGGCGGGCATGACCTCGCTGTCGTCGATCCTGCCGTCACCATTGCTATCAGCCCAGTGGTAACCGGCAACAGTAATGCCGGTGTCGCCGCCGATGGGGGCGCTACGGGTGATCTCACCGGTAGAGACGACAATGTTTCCGGTAAAGGTGGCCACTGATTGCAGGGGGATTGCCGGGGGGAGTTGCACGGTGTAATTAATAGTAACCGGGCCGTTGCCGCTGGCGATAAGCCACTTCGCCTCTTCAGCGGCCGGCTGGCCGGCCGTCGCTTCCGGTACCGAGCTGATCAGCCGCCAGCCGGCGGGAAGGCGCTCCCGGACGATGAATCCGAGGTCGCCGGCCCCTTTCCGGCTGACCTTGAGCTGCACTGGTATGGTAGTGGTTGGCGCTGCAAAATGGGGAAGCCGCCTGGTGGCAGTGGGGGCGGTGATGGTCTGGCGGAAAAAGAGAAGCAGGGCTACCGCCAGAATTGCAACGCCAACCGTCAGAAGAAAATAGCGGCGCCGCTGGCCTATGTTCGCCGGCAACTGCGGCAATTCTGCCAACGCCGTGTCGGTCTTATCAGCCAGGAGGATCTCCGTCAGCTCCACCTCAAGGGCCCCGGCAAGTTTTTCCGCGTTGTCACGACGGATGGTGGGATAGCGATTATTCTCCCAGCGGGAAATGGTGTCGGTGGTAACCCCGACCACACTTGCCACGTAAAGCTGGGTCAGCCGCTTCTCTTCCCGAATCTTTTTGATGCGGGCACCGTCGATGGCGACGATTGGGGGCTGGCCTCGCTCCATTTCAATCCCTTGATTGTCCATAGTAACCATTCTAGCAGGCTCCCCGGTAAATTCGACAAATTTGTTCCTGTTTACCCATTCCCTCAGACGACCCGACATCGGGTCGAATCCCTCCAGATGTCGATAGCGGCACCGGCAAAATCGGGCTATAAGGAAAGTAAGAACACAGCGTCACTATCTTAGCACGAAAGGAGAACATCATGAAACGGATCGTATCGAGCATTGTCCTGGTTGCCTTTGCGGTACTGTTGGGCGCCTACGTAGCCCAGGCGGAAGATGGTGGGAAGTTGCTCGGTGTCATCACCAAGATCGAGGTCGCCGGCCAGGACGCAGCCAGTGCCACAGCTACCCTGAAGGACACCGCCACGGAACAGCTTGTAACCGTAACGGTGAGCGACTCCCTGACCCTTGAAAAATTCAAAGACCACCGGATCGTGGAGGGAGACGAGATTCGCTGCAAGTACGAAACGGTGAATGGCGAGCATATCAGCAAGCTCTTCAGGAAGACGGCCGGCTGCTGAAGTCGCAAGCCGCTGCCAATTACGACTATTTAACACAGTTAAATAGAGAATGCCACCAAAGAAAGGAGTAGTGAGATGAAAAAGATCATTGTTGCCCTGTCTGTTGTCGTCGCCTTTGCCGGCACCGCCGTTGCCGCCGAGGTCATCGAGTTTCCCGCCACCATGGGGAAAGTAACCTTTAATCACAAGAAGCACCAGGAGTCCCTCAAGGAGTGCAAGCTCTGTCACGAGAAAGGTCCGGGAAAGATCGAAGGGTTCGGCAAAGAGTGGGCTCACAAGACCTGCAAGGGGTGCCACGAGGAGAAAAAAGCGGGGCCGACCAAGTGTAGCGAGTGCCACAAGAAGTAATCCGTTATGAGTCAGAGTCAGCAAGTCCCAGGAAGGGGTGGCGCAAGCCGCCCCTTCCGTTTTTCCGGGCGATAAAAGGATTGCAGTAACCTGGCAAAGATAGTAACTTGAAGCAAATGAACCGTGTTTTTTCGGCAAAGGCTGTTCAGCAGATGCGAGCGGAGATTGCCGAGGCTGATGGCAATGAGGTGTTCTTCCTCGGTCGTACCGATGAGGCGAGACTGGTGGTGGAAGTGGAACCGCTGGCCCGGGGCAACCGTGATGCGGTGGCTGCCATCCTCATCGCGGCTTCGTTTGGCGATGTGGTTGTCCACAATCACCCCTCCGGTGTGCTCACCCCTTCTCAAGCGGATTTGGAAATAGCCTCCATCCTCGGTAATCAGGGGGTCGGCTTTTATCTTATCGACAACGGTGTGGAGCGCTGCTACCAGGCAGTGAGCCCCTTTGTCCGGCAGGAACTGGAACGCCTGGCCTTCCCCGAGATCGAGCGTTTTTTCGTCAGCGGCGGCCGTCTCTCCCTCAATCTCAAGGGGTACGAGCACCGTGACGAGCAGCTCCGGATGGCATTTGCCGTGGCGGAGGCCTTCAATGAAGAACAGGTGGCGGTCATCGAAGCCGGCACCGGCACCGGCAAGTCTCTGGCTTACCTGCTTCCCGCAGTGCTCTGGGCGGTTCGCAACAAGGAACGGGTGGTCATCTCCACCAACACCATCAATCTGCAGGAGCAGCTGATCAAAAAGGACATTCCGTTCCTCCAGCAAAACGGCGGCACCGAATTCCGGGCGGTGCTGGTGAAGGGGCGCCATAACTACCTCTGTCTGCGCAAGCTGGAAGCGGCTAAGAGCGAACCTTCCCTGTTTAAGGATGAAGCGGCACTGGAAATGGCCGCCCTCGTGGAGTGGAGCCAAAAGAGTGGTGAGGGGTGTCGCAACGATCTGAGTTTTATCCCCCGGGACGAAACCTGGGATGAGGTGAGTTGCGAAGCGGACCAGTGCGGCAGGGTGAAATGCCCGTTTTATGTCCGCTGCTTTTTCTATAAGGCGAGGCGCGAAGCATCCAGCGCCGATCTGCTGGTGGTGAACCATGCCCTGCTCATGGCGGACGTGGCGCTACGCCAGCAGACCGGTTACAGTGCATCAGCCGTGCTCCCCCCTTTTACCAGACTCATCTTTGACGAAGGGCACCATCTGGAGGATGTGGCAACCAACTTTTTTTCTGCCCAGACCTCCCGGCAGGGGCTGTTGCATATCCTGGGGCGGCTGCAGCACCCGCGTAGAGCACAGCTGGGATTGCTCCCCCGGCTTTCTGCCCAGCTTTCCCGGGAGACGCCGGAAAGCCTCGATGACCTCTATATGGAGATCGCGGGCATTCTGGAAACGCGCCTGATCCCACGACGAAACGCCCTGACCGATGCCATTTCCCGGGCCATGGACTTTATCGGGCTCGCGCTCCACAGCTATCTGAAGGGGGGAGGGGGCCGGGACACCGAGCAAAAGGTGCGCCTGACCGCAGTCGTCTATGCCAGCCCTTTCTGGCAGGAGGTTGAAGAACGGGTTCGCGAGCTCAGCCGGGAGCTGCTTGAGTATGTGGCGGCCCTCCACGCATTTTTCAAGGGGTGTGAGCGGCTGCCACCTAGGGTTCTCGACCGGCTCACCGGTAATCTTGTCGACCTGAAAGGGATCAAGGGTCGGTTGGAGACGGCGGCCGGCCAGCTGCAATTCTTCGTCGCACGTGACGAGGGGGTCTGCCGCTGGTTCGAAGTAAAAAGCGGCTCCAAGGGGATGGCGGTGCGACTCTGTTCGTCCCCTCTCGAGGTGGCGGAATCGATAAAATCGGCTATACTGGACAAATTCAAGACGGTCATCGTCACCTCCGCCACCCTGGCGGTCGGCGCCAAATTTGACTATCTGGAGCGGCGGACCGGCATCAGCCTCCTCCAGCGGCAGCGGGTGACGGAGCTGTTGCTGGCTTCCCCCTTTGACTATGCGCAGCAGGCTTTTGTCGGCATTCCCGCCGATATGCCGGAACCGACCGAACGTGGCTTTGAAGCTGCCCTGGCAGAGGGTCTGCTGCAGGCTCTCACCATTTCCAACGGGCGGGCTTTTGTACTGTTCACCTCATTTGAGCTGCTTAGCCGGCTCTATGAGCGACTTAACAAGCGGTTGCAGGGGTTGGGGCTCACCCCGATGCGTCAGGGTGAGCTGAACCGGCATCTGCTCCTGAGCCGCTTCAGGAAGGAACGGAACGCGGTACTGTTTGGGACCGATTCATTCTGGGAGGGCGTTGATGTGAAAGGAAAGGCACTGGAGCTGGTGGTGATCACTCGTCTGCCGTTTCGGGTTCCGACCGAACCGATCCTGGAAGCCCGGGCGGAACATCTGACCAGGCTGGGCGGCGACCCGTTCATGGAATATACCGTGCCCCAGGCGGTCATCAAATTCAAACAGGGCTTCGGCCGGTTGATTCGGAGCAGGGATGACCGGGGTGCCGTGCTGATCTTTGACAGCCGGGTCCTCTCCAAAAACTATGGCCGGTTTTTCCTCGGTTCGCTCCCGCCGCTCAAGGTCGCCCGAGGCGACGGTGCCGCCGTGTTCCAGGAGCTGGCCGATTTTTTCAGCGCAGCGCCTGCATCCTCTTGCGGGCCGCAAAGTTGAAGCACTGGAAATAGGTGAGGATCGTCAGGACAAAGACGAAGAAAATGGTGCTCTGGATAAAGGTTGCCCCCGGTGCCAGGACGCTGAAGGTGACGAAGAAGATAAAGACCGCGGCCTTAAGATAGTCGCCGAACAGCCGCTTTTTTCGCAGTGCCTGGAGCTGCTCAATGGCAATATCCCGGGCGCAGGCGGCAATTTCCTGCTCCGCTTCCCGTGCCGCAAATTTATTGAGGAAATAGAAGAGGACCAACTGAATGACCAGGGTGGTCAGGATACTGTTGAAAAAAATCTGCGGCATCCCTTTGGCCCGAAAGACGGTCTGAAAACTGACCGCCATCACCGCCAGCAGTACCAGTAAGAATATCTGCACCACCCTGTAGATGATGATGAGCCGGCGCAAGCGGGTAAAATCAAAGGTATTTGCCATGGTTTCTCCTGTATTTACAAGCTGATTAATCTTTTAGTTGACTGCCACACCATAGCAAATAAAATGGTGTTTTACAATACAAGATTGATCGAGCGGAAAAATTGGCTGGATATCCCCTGACGGGGCAGTCTGCCATAGGTTAAGGAGGATGCTAACCAGTGAAGAGCAGAGGCCTGGTCGTTGGAGTGGCACTACTGGGAATATTGATGCAGACGGCGAGTGCGCCAGCCGCCCCGCAACCGATCAAGGTGGCCGCCTCCATCTTTCCCTTGGCCGACATTGTCCGGCAAATCGGTGGGAAGCGGGTCACGGTTACGACTCTACTCCCTGCCGGAGCGAGTGAGCATACCTTTGAACCGTCCGCGTCCCAAATCAGGCAGGTGGCGGATGCTTCCCTGTATGTAAGGGTCGGCGCCGGCCTCGATGGTTGGGCAGATAAGCTGATCGCCTCTGCCAGGCAAAGGCCTTTGACCGTCACCGTCACCGCCACCAATGGCATCCGGTTGCTGGCGGTAGCCGAACAGCAGCTCCACCCTGAAAATGGGGGAGATGCAGATCACCACGACGGCGATGACCCCCATGTCTGGCTCGATCCGATCCTGGTCAGGGACCATCTGCTGCCGGCGGTTACCGACGCCCTGTCGCAGCTCAGCCCCGCCGACGCCAGCTACTTCAAGACCAACAGCAAGAATTATGCGCTGGCACTGACCAGGCTTGATCAGGAGCTGCGGTCAAGCATCGACAAGCTGCCGCGGAAAGGATTTATTGCCATGCATGGGGCTTGGGCCTACCTGGCTAAGCGCTACGGCCTCACGCAGGTGGCGGCGGTGGAGCCATTCCCGGGCAAGGAACCATCGGCCCGCTACCTCGTCCAGCTGGTCAGCATCGCCAGAAAACAAGGGGTTACCACCATCTTTGCCGAGCCGCAGCTCCCCGCCAAGGGAGCCCAGGTGATAGCCGCTGAAATTGGCGGACGAGTGCTGCTTCTCGACCCGCTTGGGGGGGAGGGGGTCGCCGGTCGGGACAGCTATCTGGGACTCATGCGTCACAATCTTGCCACTATCACGGGGGGAATGCGCTAATGACGGCTACGACCAGCGCTGCGGTAGAGCTCGCGCATATCTCGGTCATCTATGGCAACCATGCGGTGCTGGAAGATATCACCTTCAGTGTTGCTGCGGGGCAGTTCGTGGCGATTATCGGCCCGAATGGCGCCGGCAAGACCACCTGTCTGAAGGTCATCCTCGGGTTGATTCCTCCCAGTTCCGGGACGGTAAGGCTGTTTGGCCTGGAACCGGCAGAGACCATCAAGAAGCGACATGCCATCGGCTATGTCCCGCAGCGGAGCGTGCTGGAGAGGAATCTCCCCTTTTCGGTGATGGACGTGGTTCTGCTCGGCAGGGTCGGTGCCATGGGGCCGCTGAAATGGTTCAGCAAAAAGGACCGCGCCGACGCCGAAAAGAACCTGCAGCGGGTCGAACTGCTTGACTGCGCGGATCGGCCGATCAATGAGCTGTCAGGCGGGCAGCTGCAGCGGGCCATGATTGCCCGTGCCCTCTCCTGCGGCGATCCAAAGCTGTTGGTTCTCGACGAACCGACCATCGGGGTGGATATCCCCCACCAGCTCGGTCTTTACGAGGTGCTGGTCAATCTCAAGAAGGAGATGGGGCTCACCATTCTCGTGGTCTCCCACGACCTGGCGATGATCAGCAACTATGCGGATGAAATGGTTTGCCTGAACCGCACCATGCATGTCCACGGCAATTCTTGTGATGTGCTGCACAGTCATGGGGTGGAAGCGGCCTACCGGTGTGAGTTTGACCGACTGTTCGGCGCCGGCAAGGGAGGGCAGCCATGCTGATGGAAATGTGGTCCTACGACTTCATGCAGCGCGCATTTATTGGCGGAGTCATGGTCTGCCTGCTTTGTGCACTACTCTCCTTTTTCGTGGTGCTGCGGCGGCTGAGCTTTATCGGGGTCGGCATTTCCCATTCAGCGTTCGGCGGCCTTGCCCTCGGGGTGATGCTCGGGATCAACCCGTTTTTCAGCGCTGCCGTTTTCGCGGTCCTGGTCGCCTGGGCGATCGGCTTTACCTCCCGGCGTGGGGGGATGGCCGAAGATATTACCATCGGCATCTTCTTTTCATCCACCATGGCCTTTGGCGTGGTGTTGCTCAGCCTCTCCAAAGAGTACAAGGCCGACCTGTTTTCGCTGTTATTCGGCAACATTCTGGCCATTACCGCTGCTGATCTCTGGATGGTTGGCGGCTGCGGTCTGCTGGTGGGCCTCTTTCTGTTTTTGCTGTTCAAGGAATTGCTGGCCTGCGCCTTCGATGAGGAAGTGGCGAGGGTCGGTGGACTGCCGGTGGAATTTCTCTACTACGCCTTGCTGACAGCCATGGCGGTGACGGTGGTGTTATCCATCAAGGTGGTGGGGATTATCCTGGTGGAGGCGCTCCTGGTGATTCCGGCAGCGACCGGCTTCCAGCTGTCGAGGAACTTCCGCTGGATGCTGTTCTATTCTCTGCTCAGCGGCTTTCTGGCGGTGGTCGGAGGCCTCTCCCTTTCCTATGCCTATGATCTGGCGTCTGGTGCCACTATTGTGCTCTGTGCCGCCTTTATCTTCGTGCTCGCCTTCCTTTTTTCGCCGCACCGGGGGATTTTCGCGAAGAAATAGGAACACTGCAGCACCGTCGCCCCAACAAAAAAGGCCCCGCGCGGGGCCTTTTTTGTTTTTAGCATCGTCAACTACTTTTTGTGACAGTCGCCGCACTTGGTGGGACCGGCCTTCTTGGTTTCATGGCAGCCTTTGCAGAGCTTGTGGGCTGCGTCTTTCCCCAGGGTCAGTTTGCCAGGGGTCCCCTCACCGTGGCACGCTTTGCAGTCGCCGGCAGCACTGTGTTCCTTGTGGTTGAAGGTGACATTGCCGTTCTTGGCCTTCATCACGACGGTATCGGCGGCCAGCGCAGTCGAGGCAGCGAAGGCAACCATTGCAGCAGCTACAATCAACTTCTTCATAAACGTACCCCCTTGGATAAGATCATTAAGATAAAATAAATATATCCGGTCAATTAAACTCTGTCAATAAACTTTTTACGTGTCGCATCTTACCCCGTAGCCCGGGCAATGGTAACCACATGCACGGCTGTGGCGCCGGCCCTCTTCAGGCTTTTTGCGCATTCAGCGACGGTGTTGCCGGTGGTGTACACATCGTCCAAGAGGAGCAGGCGTTTTCTGGCAAAAGCAGTAGGGTCATGCACCGCAAAGGCCCCCTGAACGTTTAGCCGTCGCTGATCGGCAGAAAGCGTGATCTGCGGCTCAGTCCAGCGGATGCGGCGCAGGTTATTAATGGAGACCGGTAACTGCCATTGCCTGGCGAGGAGCTGGCCAAGCAGCACCGCCTGGTTGAATCCCCGCTCCCGCAGCTTTCGCGGGTGAAGCGGCACCGGCACGAGACAGTCGGGTGCGATCTTCTGGACGAACGGGGCGAGCTGGGCCGCGGTCAACAGGGCGAGAGGGCGGCGAATCTGGACTTTGCCGGTATACTTGAACAGGTGAATCAGCTCTTTGAGCGGGCCGTCAAATAGGGCGGCCGCCCGGGCAGAGGCAAAATGGGGGGGATGCTGCAGGCATGCGCCGCAGGTGTGATCGATACCGGCTTCGGTTGCAAACGGAGTGCCGCAGATTAGGCAAAGGGGCGATCGGATGGCGGTTATCCGGCCCCGACAGTCGGCGCAGAGATGGATTGGGCCAGCGTCTGGGATGAATACCTGGCAGCTGTGACAGAGGGGCGGGAAAAAGGTGTCGAGCAACGCCCTGACCAGCAACGGTCTAAAGCCCAAGATCGGCGTTGACCACCAGGACCCGGAGATCGGTGTGGCGCGGTTTGCAGTCGATGATGGTGGTGATCCGACAGATCCGGTCCGGGGCGTGGCAGTCCGAGCAAAAGCCACTGCTGGCGCAGGGGGTTTTGTAACCGAGTCGCTTGGCGTTGGGGGGGGCGGACCATTCCTTGACCCGCTTGATTGCCTCGTCGATAGTGCCATTCACCAGCTTGTTGCGCCCGGCCACCACGATCACCTTCTTTGGGCCGAACAGCATCGACCCGACCCGGTTGCCGGTTGCGTCAATATTGACCAGACAGCCAGACAGCGTGAGGGCGTTGGTGCCGGTCAGAAACAGATCGCAGTTGAGTTGGCGGTGCATGATGGCCAGCCGCTCTTCGGGGGTAAGGCCTGGCGCGGAATGGATCAGCAGCTCCTTGCCAAGCTCCTTGAGCCGCTCGGCCAGCTTGAGATCCACCACCGATAAGGAGCCGCCAAAGCCGATGCTGTTAGCTTCAGCCGCCTCTCCCATGATGTAGTCTATGGCTTCCTGACCGGTTTTGCAGTAGACCGCTGGAAAGCCGTTTCGCGCCAGCGCCTCCACCGCCTTTTCGCACTTCCGCTCAAAGGTCCAATCAACCAGCTCGTTGGTCAGCGTCATAGAGAGCTCCTTTTTCCAACTATGAAGATTAACGGTGGATTACAGCGACGAATCTGCTTAGTCCACCCTACGTTAATTCAATAAGCACTAACCCTGCCCCAGCACAGCTTCCCGGAACCGCTCGATCCCCATTTCCTCCACGAGCCGGCCGAGCCGCTCTTTTTTCGGTGTCCCCTTGTAATAACGGATGATCTTTGCCACAATGGTCAGCACCTCCTCGGTCGTGGCGACTTCCTCCACCAGCACGTCGGCCAGCCGCGGCCTGATGCCGGCGTTGCCTCCCACCAGGATCTTCCAACCCCTGGCGATGCCCATGATGCCGATGTCCTTTACCGATACTTCGGCGCAGGATAGCATGCAGCCGGATACCCCCATCTTCAGCTTGTTAGGGAGCTCCATGGCGTGATAAATTTCGTCCAGCTTCAGGCCGAGGGCAATGGAATCCTGCACTCCTCTCTTGCAAAAGGTGTTGCCGGGGCAGATTTTGACGCTTCTCACGCATAAACCGATGGCGGCCCCTGGGGTCTGGGCCAGGTCGGTCCAGACGGCATCGAGTTCCTCTTCCTTTATGCCGATCAGGGCGATCCGCTGGGCCGAGGTGAGCTTCAGTGCCGGGACCTTGAATCTGTCGGCGACATCGCAGATTTTGCGCAGGGTGGCGGTTGTTATCAGGCCGCCGGGAATATGGGGGGCGATGGCATAGGTTTCTTTGTCCCGCTGCAGGATCGCCCCCTTTTCAAGAATGTCCTTCTTCATTTAGTTCCTCCGGTAGGCTGGTTCCATCATTTTTAGCATATTTCCAATAGGTGGGGCAATGGGAAAGCGCCAAATTGTGCAACGTTAAAGGTTTAACTAAGCAAACCTTGTCGTGGGCCACTACCTTAGAACATCGCCCGTTGAACAAATACATCAGCGTCGTGGAAAGCCGGTGAGCCTGAGCAGGGAAACGACCAGCAGCGGAAAACCGATGGCAGTCGCCTCTATGGTGGGGATAAAGCCGAGGTGCAGCTGCATGACAATCTTGAAGACGGCCAGGGCCATGAATGAGGCGATTACCGACGATTGCCGGTAGACCACATCGTAGATCAGCAGAAAGGTCATCAGGGCGAGGAGGAGGAAGCTGCTGGGAGCGTGGGCCGCCGCGGGGAGAAAAGTTAATGCCAGGATGGCGAGATAAAAGACCGCCTGCAGTCCCAGGGAAAGCCGGCGAAAACTGCGCAGATCGCGCAAATAGGTGTAGAAAGGGACGGCATAAAGGTATAGTACCGCCGCCGCATAAGTGATTGGGAAGAGGAGTTGGTCGGTCGGCTGGTGACCGGCCGGTGTGGCCGAGCCATGGTGAATAATGAATAGATAGGCGAGGGGGAAGAGGAGTGCCAGCGGCAGAAAATGACGGATGAATCTGGTCAGCCAGCGCTGGGGGAGCCGCCTCTCCAGCTGCAGATAAAGGGGGTAGAGGATCACTATCAGTGCAAGCGAAAGCAGTTCCGGGAATCTGGCGAAGCCAATAGTAAGGGCGTACAACAGCGCAAGGAGGGCCGCAACGGCCGGCAGATATTCTTCCCAGGCAACAAAGGCGGGTTTTTGCAAGAGGGTCTCCTTTCTTCTGCGGGCGCGCAGGGCCGGCAACAGGGTTTTGCCGATCCGCGCCATCAGCTCATCGCTGACCTGTTGCAGGTACCCCTTGTCCTTTGCTTGGCCAGGGTCAATGGCAATCGGCGGATGGACCTTTACCTGTATTGTACCAGGCTTTGGCGATTTGTCTCCCTTTGGATAGACGAAAAAGGCGCCGGCAATGGTAATCGGCACGAGCGGTGCGCCACTCCTTGCAGCCAGTAAGGCAGCTCCAGGTCTGGCCGGGGTGGGGAGCCCGGTCAGGGAGAGGGCCCCTTCGGGGAAAATACCGAGCACCTCGCCCTTCTCCAGGGCGGCTAAGGCGGCAGCCAGTCCTTCCTTATCCAGGCCCCGCTGGGTAACCGGAATGGCGCCGCAGCTCCGGACAAAGAAACCGAACAGGGGGTGGGTGTAGAAGGTGTGGTAGATGAGAAAGCGGACCCGCCTCCTGGTGCAGAGCGACACCAGCATCGAATCGAAATAGCTGGCATGGTTGGCGCAGAGGATCACCGGCCCATGGGCCGGGATTTGCTCCCGGCCGCTGAATTCGACCAGGTGCAACAGGCGGAAGTAGAGCTGGAAGAAGCTGCGCAGCAGATAATAGATCATAGGTGGTCAACCCTCTTCGTTCCGCATACGTGCATAGCCGCTCCCCCTTAGCCTTCCACCCGTGCCATGTCCTGCTCGATAAACCGCATGCAGAGGAGGCACAACAGCCCAGCCATGACGATGGCGAGTGGGGTGATCAGCAGCGCATTTTGTAATCCCCACCGATCGGAACAATAGCCGACGATGGTGGGGGAGGCGGCATCGCCCAGGGCGTGGATGAAGAAGATGTTGATGGCGAAAGCCATGGCACGCATGGTTGGCGGAGTTACGCCGACGATCAGGGTATTGAGCGGGCCGGTGTTGAGGAACAGAAAGAATTCGGCGACAAAGATGGCTGCCAGGCAGGCAGGGAGGGAGCTGGTGACAATCGCCCAGGCAGCAAACGGGGCGCCGATGATGAATCCCCAGCCGGAGACCAGCAGGTAGCCTTTAGCGCTCCGCTTCTGGAAAAAATCCCCGAGCCAGCCACCGGTCAGGGTGCCGAGGATGCCGGCAACGACGGTAATGGCGCCGAACAGGGTATTGCTTCTGGCCACATCGAGGTGGTGGACCCGGTAGAGAAAGGTGGGGACCCATTGGGCAAGTCCGCCGAGCGCAAAAGTCATGGCCGCCATGGCGAGGGTGTTGACAAGAAACGAACGGTTGCGGAGAAAGGACCGGTAGTCATGGACGGCAGCGCAGCTAGTAAGGCTCAGCTCGCCGCCAGCGCCGCCGCGTTCTGGTTCCCTGAGCCACCAGATAAGGGCGGTGAGCAGCACCCCCGGCACGCCAGCTACCAGAAAGGCAGCATGCCAGCCGAAGGCGTGACCTACCTGCCCACCAAGGAGATAGCCGAGGGCGCTGCCGACCGGAATGGCCAGATAGAAATAGGCGAGCACCCGGCCGCGGCGCTCTTTGGTGAAGTAATCAGCCAACAGCCCGGGGGAAACCGTGCCGAAACTGGCCTCACCGACCCCGACCACGGTCCGTGCCGATAGGAGAGTGCGGTAGCCGGGGGCAAAGGCGGAAAGAGCGGTGGCAATACTCCAGACGCCGACTCCCCAGGCGGCCAACCTGACCCGGCTGATCCGGTCGCCAAACCAGCCGAGCACCGGCGCAGAGACCATGTAACAGAGCATGAATGCGCTCCCAAGCAGTCCCAGGGCAGTGTCGGACAGGGCAAGCTCGTCCTTGATCAGCGGGAACACGGCATACAGCACCTGCCGGTCGACGTAGTTGATGAGGTTCACTGCCAGCAGCAAGGCCAGGGCGTAGCGGGCATAGGCTGGGGTCGCAGAATATCTGGGCATAGTTGGTTACCTGTTCGCGTTAGTTCGATATTCAAGGTTCTGCACGTCGCACGTAGTACGCTACTCGCTACTTCAACGCCAGCTCCATCTCCTGGAGCTTCTTGATCCGGTCGCGCAGCTCGGCGGCCTTCTCGAAGTCCAGGTTCTTGGCGGCAGTAAGCATAGCCTTCTGCAGCTTCTTCACCTCTTTCGGGATCTTCTCGACCGGAATATACTCCTCGAGCATCTCGGCAGCTACCGGCACCGTATAGTAATCGCGCTCCTCGATCGATTCGAGGATGGTGTGCAACCCCTTTTTCACACTCTGGGGCGTGATCTGGTGCTCTCGGTTGTAGTCATTCTGGATTCGCCGCCGCCGGCCGGTCTCGTTAAGGCACGCCTGGATAGATTTGGTGATGGTGTCGGCATACATGATAACCCGGCCGTTAATGTTTCGTGCAGCACGGCCGCAGGTCTGGATCAACGAGCGCTCAGAACGGAGGAACCCCTCTTTGTCGGCATCGAGTATCGTTACCAGGGCCACCTCCGGGATGTCGAGCCCCTCCCGCAGCAGGTTGATTCCGACTAGCACGTCGAATACTCCCAGCCGCAGATCACGGATAATTTGCATGCGCTGAATGGTGTCGATGTCGGAGTGGAGGTATTTAACCTTGATCCCCAGCTCCCGGTAGTAGTCGGTGAGGTCTTCTGCCATCCTTTTGGTCAGGGTGGTGACCAAAACCCGTTCCTCTTTGGCCACGGTTTCCCGGATCTCGGCGAGGAGGTCGTCCACCTGGCCGGTGGCCGGCCGCACGGTGATTTCCGGATCGATCAGGCCGGTGGGACGGATCACCTGCTCCACCACTACCCCTCCCGCCTTCTGCAACTCGTAATCGGCCGGTGTGGCGGAGACATAGACCACCTGGTTCAGTTTTGCGTTGAATTCCTGGAAATTGAGGGGGCGGTTGTCGAGGGCCGACGGCAGGCGGAAGCCGTAATTGACCAGGGTTTCCTTGCGGCTGCGGTCGCCTCGGTACATACCCCCCACCTGGGAGACCGTGATGTGTGACTCATCGATAAAGAAGAGGAAGTCGTGGGGGAAATAGTCTATCAGCGTGTAGGGCGGCTCCCCAGAAGCCCGGCCGTCCAGGTGGCGGGAATAATTTTCGATCCCCTGGCAGAATCCCATCTCTTCCATCATTTCGATGTCGAAAAAGGTCCGCTGTTCGATCCGCTGGGCCTCCACCAGCATGTTTTGTGACTTGAACCAGCGAATCCGCTCCTCCAGTTCGAGCCGGATCTGTTCGACGGCACGCTCGAGCGTTTCCCGTGTGGCCACGTAATGGGAAGCCGGATAGATGGCATACTTGGAGAGTTTCTGGATAATTTTACCCCGGAGCGGGTCGATTTCGGCGATCCCCTCCACCGTGTCGCCGAAGAATTCGATGCGCAGGGCCACTTCGTCATCATGGGCCGGAAAGATCTCGACGATATCGCCGCGCACCCGGAAGGTGCCCCGGTGGAAGTCGATGTCGTTCCGCTCATACTGGATTGCCACCAGTTTCTGCAACAGCTCGTCCCGGTCGAGCCGTTCTCCCTGGCGAAAGAAGAGGTGCATCTGCTGGTAGGCCTCCGGCGAGCCGATCCCGTAAATACAGGAGACCGACGCGACGATGATCACGTCACGGCGGGTTAGCAGGCTTCTGGTGGCCGAGTGCCGGAGCTTGTCGATCTCGTCGTTGATCGACGAGTCTTTTTCGATGAAGGTGTCGGTGGTGGGGAGATAGGCTTCCGGCTGGTAGTAGTCGTAGTAGGAGACAAAAAATTCCACTGCGTTGGCCGGAAATAGTTCCTTGAATTCGCCGTAAAGCTGGGCAGCCAGGGTCTTGTTGGGGGCGAGAATCAGGGTGGGACGGTTCAGGTTGGCAATGACGTTTGCCATGGTAAACGTCTTTCCGGAGCCGGTAACTCCCAGCAGCACCTGGTGCGGGTCACCACGGAGAAGCCCCTCGATCAGCTCGGCAATGGCACGGGGCTGATCCCCCTGGGGGGTGTAATTGCTGGTCAGCTCAAAGGTTTCCATAAGGTCCCTAGCTTAGCATGATCCGGCTGTCGCTGCCCAGAGTAAAAACCACCCTCGGCAGTAATGCACAATGCGGTTTGTCGTATCTCCTTGATTTTTCCCCGGCAGGATGCAATAATTGACAGAAATTATCCAGAGCTGGGAGGAATAACTCATGTTTGGAATAGGTATGCCGGAACTTCTCGTGATTCTCGTCATCGTCCTGGTGGTGTTCGGGGCCGGAAGGCTCCCTGAAATCGGCAGTGCGTTGGGCAAGAGCATCAGAAATTTCAAGAAGGCCTCCGACGGGAAAGACGAGATTGAAATCAAGCCGAAGAAGGATGAGACCCATAAGGAGGGGTAAGCCCCTCCTTATTTCTCTCTGCCGCCGAGGGTGAAAAAAAAGGTCGCTCCTTTTCCCGTTTCCCCTTCCCCCCAAACATGGCCGCCGTGCCGGTTGATGATCCGCCGGACGGTGGCAAGACCGATACCGTGTCCTTCAAACTTTTCTAAGTGGTGGAGGCGCTGGAACGTTTCAAACAGCTTCCCCTCCTCCTTCATGTCAAAACCGACCCCATTGTCACGCACATAATAAACCGTCTCCCCCCCCTGGTCGGTAATGCCGAACTCGATGACTGCCGCATCCCTGCTGCCGGTATACTTCCAGGCATTACCAAGGAGGTTCTCCAGGACTACCCGGATAAGTGCGGCATCACCGTGAGCCTTTATCTCATCCTTGATCCTGAAGGTCACCTGCCGTTGCGGTTCCGCGGAACCTAAGTCCACTGCAATGCCTTTCGCTATAATGCTCAGGTCGATGGATTCGCACTGCATGTCTCTGCGGGTCAGCAGCGCAAAGTTCAGCAGGGTGTCGATCAGTTTGTTCATCTGCAGGGTTCCATCGTAAATCTCTTGGACGAACCCCAGGCATTGCTTGTCAAGCCGGTCGGCGCATAATTGCAGGATCACCTGACAGAAGCCGTTAATGTTGGTGAGCGGCCGGCGCAGGTCATGGGAAACCATGTAGCTGAACGATTCGAGCTCTCTGTTGGCGAGTTCCAGTTCAGCGGCCCGGCTAGCCAGGTGAGTGTTTAGCACCTCAATCTCTGTTTCCGCTTCCTTCCGTGCGGTGATGTCTTCCTTGATGGCGACGAAATTGGTGATGGTCCCGTACAGGTTTTTGACTGGCGAGATGGATGACGACTCATAGTACAGTTCGCCGTTCTTTTTCCGGTTGATAAATTCGCCCCGCCATTCCCTGCCACTGGTGATTGTCTCCCACAATTTCTGGTACTCTTCAGCGGGTATTCTTCCCGATTTCAACAGTCGCGGGTTTTGGCCGATGACTTCAGCCGGCGCGTACCCGGTAATTTCGCTGAACTTCGGATTGACGTATTCGATGGTTCCCTGGGGATCTGTGATCACCACCATCGTCGGGCTCTGTTCGACGGCGAGGGATAATTTGCTGATGTAGGCGTGTTGCAGCCGGACCTGGCGTTCCAGCTTGATATTGGCTACGCATTTGTCAATGGCTGCAAACAACTTTTGCTGGTCGACCGGTTTCAACACATACTGATTGATGCCGAGATTGATGGCACTCAGCAGGTAGTCGGTGTCACTGTGCGCCGAAATGACCACAATCGGTACATCAGGATTCAAGGCCTTGATTTCAGTGGCCATCCGGATGCCATCCATCACCGGCATATTAATGTCGGTGATGACAATGTCCGGTTGATGCGCTTTGAACAGTTTCAGCCCGATTTTGCCATTCTCAGCCACATGAAGTTTAACGGCGGGGAATTTTCGGGGGATCATGGTGCCGAGGATCTCCCTGGCTACTGGGTCATCTTCAACAAAGAGCATGACAATCTCGGCGTTATTTTGATTGCAGGGGGGCATTTTAAACCTCGATCCTGAATTCGGCGCCAGTGCCGCTGTTGCGCGCCTTAAGGGTGCCGTGCATATTTTTTTCGATAATGGTTTTCGACATGAACAGACCGATACCGGTCCCCTTGTCCGGGGGCTTGGTGGTGAAGTACGGGTCGAAGATTCTATCGATGATGTTTTCCGCGATGCCGCCGGCGTTGTCGGTGACGGTCACCACAACCCTGTCGTGCTCTGAAAAAAGTCGCACTACCACCCGGGGGGTGGCAACCTGATGTATCTGAAACGCGTCCCTGGCATTGAGGAGGATGTTGAGGAGGACCTGGGAATACTCGTTTGGATGGCCATTGATCAGCAGGTCATCTTCTGCGATGACGTCGATGCCGATCCGATGCTCGTGGAAACTTCCTTCGATGAGGGAGACTGTTTTCTTGACCACCTGATTGACTCGGAACTGGATCTTTTCCTTGTCGGGTTTGAAGAAATTGCGGAAGTCATCGATGGTCTGGGACATGTGAAAGATGATCTGCATGATACTTTTTACGCTGGCATCAAGGTGTTCCTTGCTGAACTCACCCATCTCGTAGGCGAGGGATAATTCCTGGGTGAGGAGCCCGAGCGTATTCAACGGCTGTCGCCACTGGTGGGCGATGTTGCCGATCATCTCCCCCATGGCCGCCTGGCGGCTCTGCTGCATCAGCAGCTGGTCTTTCTGCCGGAGCGCTTCCACCGCTTGCAACCGCTCGGCGGTTTCCGCCTGCAGAGCCAGCTCCGTCTCCCTGCGCAGGGCCTCCCGGTCGAGATTAGCGAGGGCGAAGGAGATGTTCGCCGCCAATTCCTGGAGCAGTTCCACCAGTTGCTGATCGAAGAAGTCCCGCTCGGCGGCGTACATGGTCAGCGCCCCGATCACCTTGTCATCCTGCTTGAGGGCGATGGCGGCCGAGGACTGGAAATTGCGGCTGGTTGCTGCTTGCTGCCAGGGGAGGGTGCATGGGTCGTGCATGAAATCGTTACAGACATAGTAGCTGCCGGCCCTGATGGCCGAGCCGGTCGGGCCGAGTCCTGCCGGCTCGGCTCTGACGGAAATATGGATGTGGTCCAGATAACCCTCCACATGGCCGCTTGACGCCACCGGGTTCACCAGGCCGGAGGATTCATCGATCAGCCCGACCCAGGCCATCCTGAAGCCGCCGTGCTCCACGGCGATCCGACAGCTCTCGCGGTACAGGGTGTCGCGGTCAGTGGCGCGCAGGATCACCTGGCCGTTCGCACTCAACATCGCATAGAGCCGGTTCAGGCGCAGGATTTTTTCTTCTGCCGCCTTGCGTTCGGTGATGTCGGTGTGTGACCCCGCCATCCGGTAGGCCCTTCCCGCCGCATTGCGTAAACACACTGCCCGGGCATGGACCCAGCGGTAACTGCCATCTTTGTGTCTGAGCCGGTATTCGAGTTGGTAAGCGAGGATCTTCCCCTTCAAAAATGCACGCCCCGTGGCTATCACCCGGTCGTAATCGTCTGGATGGATACTCCTTCTCCATTCGATGGCGCTGTCAAGAAATTCGCCTTCCTCGTAACCAAGCATCTCCTTCCATCGGGGAGACAGGTATACTTCTCCTGTTTCGAAGTCCCAATCCCAGATGCCGTCATTGGCCCCCTGGGCGGCCAGCGCATATCTCTCCTCGCTTTTGCGCAACGCCTCTTCCATCAAGCTCCGCTCAGCGATTTCTTCCTGCAGTACCATCACGGTCCTGGCCAGTTCAAGAGTGCGTGCTTCGACCCGATTCTCCAGTTGGTCGCGGGTCTTGCGCAGCTCTTCCTCTGTCTGTTTGCGGCTGGTAACGTCCTCAAAGACCGTTGCAAATTTCCCCGGAGCTGGCGAAAAAACCGAGATCCTGAAAGACTTTGCCATCGGTGCAAAAGTTTGCTCGAAGGTTACAGGTTTTCCCGAGGCGGCCACCCCTGCATAGATCCCCAGAAAAGGCGGTTCGCCGGTTTTGTAGAGTTCCGATGCCTTGGCGCCGACCGTCTGTTCCCTTGCCAAGCCGGTAATTGCTTCATAAGCAGGGTTGACATCGAGAATCGTGTAGTCGACCGCTTCCCCTGTTTCGCTGTAAATAAGCTCATGGAGGGCAAACCCCTCGTTCATCGAGGAATACAAAGAACGATAGCGCGATTCACTTTCGCGCAACGCTTCCTCGGTCCGCTTACGCTCGGTGATGTCGCGGATTATTGCCAGGAGTTCGACATCTTTCTGATATTCCGAACGGTTGAGACTCACCTCGGCATCGAACAATGTTCCGTCACACCGGCGATGTTGCCATTCAAAAAATTGGGGTGCTCCCGCCAATGCCAGTATCATCAACTCTCCGGATTTTACGGCGGATTCTTTCCCATCCGGTTGCTTCTGGGGAGAGAGTTGCTCGGGAGTCTGACGGAGTAACTCCTCGGGGGTGCAACGAAACATCTCCAACGCTTTTTGGTTGCAGTTCACAAAGATGCCATCACGAATGGTGAGTAGTGCGTCGTTCGCTCCTTCGAAAAAGGTTCGAAACTGCTCTCCTCTTGCAGTAAGCTTGAATCTCTCCAGACCAGCAAGCTTCTGCTGAAGTTCAGAGGTGTTTTTCATAAATGGCCTCGCGAACCTGCCAAAAAATGATGCCACATATTTCCATGACCCACAGATGGTTGGCCCATGCATGTGAAACCCCGCTTTATCTTCAGACCAACGGGGTCTCTGGATGACTGGCATAGGGTGGGTGCCGAAGCTGTTACCCATTATACCAAAGTAGCGCAGAAAGGGGTACCGGCAATGTAAGCGGAGCTGGTTAATGGCAGATATTGTGAATGATGCCAGAGGCAGAACGAGTCAGGGAGCCAAGGCCATGATCTTTCCGTTCAGCATAGCAACCTATAGCTAGTCGCAACCAACGCTGACCGTGTTGGTTGCGTCGTGGGCTCCTCCACATACGTTCGTGAATCCCAGGGGGCGCCCGGTTCGCGCGCCCAGTCATCATTTTGACGGCGTTTGGGTATTAGTCAGAATCCCCTTGCGACTTCCGCAGTGACTCCTGTGGGTGACGGTAATCAGTGACCTTCTCAAGAAAATCAGCCCGAACGGTCGCCTCCTGGAGCGCGTCCCCTTCTATTAGAGGGAGCAGGGGGAAATGGCTTAGTAAAGCGTTGGCAAACAGGCCTCGGCCGGTTTTGATCGGAACGCCATCCTTCTGGAAAATTTCCAGCACTGACAGGCCGCAGCTTGGCGAATTCTCCTTCAGGATGAGGCCACTCAGACGAGCTTCTTCCAGCTCCTCTACTTTCCTGGCGCACCAGGCAAGCATTGTATCCGTCAGGTCAACACCGGTCTCAACGGTAACCAGTCGCGGCCGGAGAGGGTCACCTTCGAGTCGCATGGGTTCGCGCGGGATGGGGAGACCACATTCCACCTCTGGGCAGATGCCGACCAGTTCCCAACAAGAGCCACAAGCATCGGTGATCCAGGGGGCATGCTTGTGGCTGCCGTTATAGCGCACACTTTTCCCCAGGAGACAGGCGCTTATGCCAATTCTGATCGGTCCGTCCATGGTTACCATCCGATGTCATCTTTATGTTGTGGGTTCGTTACATTGGCATTACTTTGGCAAGGGGAGGTGTTCATGTAATTATAATGGGAATTGCTCCCGGAGAAAACCCTTTTTGAGTGGTGCGCTTTTAATTAATAAACCATGCGTGCATCACGCTGATTTGCCTTGCAAATGGCGCCCTGGCTGCTATAATTTGAACGCAGACAGGAGCGGCTTGCAGGGAGAGCCGATGGAGGTTTGATTGAACTGGGAGTGTTGCTGGGCCAAGGAAAAAATCGCTCCGGATGAATGCCCCTATATTGCCGAGGGAGAAAAGGAGCTCTGCTCCTCGCTCGGCAAAAGGGTGGTGGAAAAATGCGTTGAATGCCCCCGCTTCAAAACTGACCTGCGTAAGTTGCGGGATATGGGATATCCGCTTACCGGGATACTTCCCCACATTCTCGCGGAATTTGCCGACCAGCGGGCGCAGCTCCTCTCCATGGGCAGTTTTCTCGACAGCAAAACCCGGGAAATCAACTTTCTCCATGAGCTCGGGGTGGTGCTGCAGACCTCCATGGACCTTGATGAAGTATTGTCGGTGGCCATGACCGCCATTACAGCCGGCAAAGGCTTTGCCATGAATCGCGCCTTTCTGCTGCTGGCCGACAAGGAGCGGCAGTTTCTTGAAGGGCATCTGGGAGTAGGACCGCGAACCTATGAGGAGGCATGGCAGACCTGGGCCGATATCGACCGCAACAACTTTACCCTTAAGGAAATGGCGAAGCACTTCTACGACACCAAGCTATCGTCAGAGAAGGCGAAGTTTCACGACCTGCTGGAGCGCCTCACTGTCCCCCTCGCCGACGAGCAGCACATTCTGAATAGGGTCCTGAATGACAGCAAACCGGTGCTGGTCGAGAACGCGTCTGCCCAGCCGGAGCTCTACGGCAGTTTTGCCGAGATTCTGGGGAGCAGCAGTTTCATCATTGTGCCGCTTATCTCGAGAAAGCGCCGGATCGGCCTGATCATTGCGGATAACTGCTTTACCCACAAGCCAATCACCCTTCAGGATATGCAGTCCCTGGAGACCTTTTCCTTTCCGGTTGCCTTTGCCATCGAGCGGGCCTCGCTCTATGAGCGGCTGCAGGAGGAAGTCGACAAGCTTACCAGCGCCAATTTGAAGCTTCAGGAGCAGCAGGAGCTGATCGTCAAGATGGAAAAGATGGCGCTGGTGGGGAAGATTACCTCCAATATCGCCCACTCCATCCGCAATCCGCTGATGATCATTGGCGGCTTTGCCAGATCGTTACTGAAAACCGTGGCGGAGCAGGATCCGAAGCGGGAATATCTCGAGTCGATCGTGCGTGAAACCAGGCAGCTTGAGGAGGTGCTGGGGGAGGTGCTGACTTATTCCGATTCGCTGTATCCGACCATGGACAGCTGGGACGTGAATCAACTGGTGTCAAATGTCTGTCAGGGGCTGTCGGAAAAATTTCAGGAGAGGAAGATTCAATGTAGTCTTGAGCTGGGCCCGGACCTCCCCACCGTCTATATTGACTATAAGCAGATCTCCTACTGCCTCAGAACCATTCTGAACGATTCGGTGGAGGCAATTGCAGGAGCTGGCGAAATCAGGCTGGCAACCATGCGGAATGATGATTACGTGATCCTGGCAATCAGCGATTCCAGCAGAAAAAGCGAACTACCGGCGGGCGAAACAGCCGCCTCACATCTTTTTCCTCGCCAGGAATCCTCCAGCAGTCTTGGGTTGCCCCTTTGTGCCACCATCTTTGAAAAAAACGGCATACCATTTGCTATTGACTATGGCGATGACGGGATGAGCGTTACCATTAAGCTGCCGATCACAAGGGAGGCATGACAGATGGCGAAAATACTGGTAGTTGACGATGAAAGCAGCATCAGGTTCCTTTATTCCCAGGAGCTGGCCGAAGAGGGGCATGAGGTGTTGACGGCTGCCACTGCCCTGGAGGCGAGCGAAATCCTGCAGGCCCAGCCGGTGGAGTTGTTGGTCCTCGATATCAAGTTGAAGAACGAGAGCGGCCTGGATCTGCTACAGAAGCTGGTTAAGGAGCGCCACAACCTGCCGGTTATCCTCTGCACCGCTTTTTCCTGCTACCGAGACGATTTTTCCGCCTGGCTGGCTGATGGTTATGTGGTGAAATCGAGCGATCTGCAGGAGCTCAAAGATGAAATCAAGCGGGTCCTGGCGAAGCGAAGCAGATAAAAAACAGGTAGAGGCATAGGTAGAGGCAAAGAAAATTATAAACTTACTGCCTCTCTAATCTGATTTTCTTTACCTCTACCTTTACCTTTACCTCTACCTGACCAAAAAGGAGTCTCCTATTCTATGAAAGCCGTCATCATGGCCGGTGGATTCGGCACCCGGATTCAACCCCTTACCAGCAACATTCCGAAGCCGATGATTCCGTTGGTCAACCGCCCGATCATGCTGCACATTGTCGAGCTGCTGAAAAAGCACAATATCACCGACCTGGTGATGCTCCTCTACCATCAGCCGGATATGATCAAGAATTTCTTCCGGGACGGCACCGATTTCGGTGTCAAGATTACCTATGTCACGCCGCTCCAGGATCTGGGAACGGCGGGGGCGGTGAAATCTGCCGAGAAGTTCCTCGACGAGCGCTTTCTCATCATCAGCGGTGACCTCTTGACCGATTTCAATCTGCAGAAGGTCATCGATTTCCACGCAGAGAACAAGGCGCTCGCCACTATCACCCTCACTTCGGTGAAGGATCCGCTGCAGTTTGGCGTAGTGATCACCGACAAGCACAAGCGGATCACCCAGTTCCTCGAGAAACCGGGGTGGGGGGAGGTGATTTCGGATACTATCAATACCGGCATCTATCTGTTGGAGCCGGAGATCTTCAAGTATATTCCCGCCGGCGAAAATTTCGACTTTTCCCAGGACCTCTTTCCGTTGCTCTTGAAGAACAAGGCCGCGCTGTTCGGCTATTCGGTCAAGGGCTATTGGCGCGACATCGGTAACACCGATTCATACCGAGAGGCCCACCACGACATTTTCCGCGGCAAAACCAATGTCCGGATCGACGAACCGAAGCAGGACCAGGTCGGTAAAGACCTGCGGATCGGTGACGATGTTAGGCTCGACGATCATGCTGTTCTGGAAGGGACCGTGGTAGTCGGCGACAATACCCAGATCCTGGGAGGGGCGCAAATCAAGGACTCGGTCATTGGCCGTAACTGCACGATCGAAGCGGGGGTCCGCCTGACAAGGTGTGTAATCTGGGATAACGTCTATCTGAAAAAGGGGGCAAAGCTCACCGACAGCGTGGTCTGCAACAATGTCAGCGTCGGCCAGGGGGTGGTGATGGAGGAGGGGGTGATCGTGGCGGACGACACCTCCATTGGCGAAGAGGCGTATATCAAACGTGATGTCAAGATCTGGCCGAGGAAGGTCATTGACGGCGGTGCCATTGTCACCGGCAACCTGATCTGGGGCGAGAAGTGGAAGAAATCGCTGTTTGAAGGGGCGATGGTGCGCGGTCTGACCAACATCGAGCTGACTCCGGAATTTGTCGCGAAACTGGGGTGCGCCTACGGCAGTACCCTCCCCAAGGGGAGTTTCGTCCTGGCAGGCCGGGACGCTTATCGCTCCGCCCGGATGCTCAAGCGGAGCTTCCTAGGCGGCATTCTTTCCGCCGGAGTCAATGTCCGGGACCTGAAGATGCTCCCGCTGCCGGTGGTCCGCTACAAGCTGAAGACCTTCGGCGAAGTGGGGGGGGTCCAGTTTCGCCAGGCGGGCGGCGATCCCGCCTCAACCGAAATCGTCTTCCTCGATGCCGACGGCCTCGATTTTTCCAGTGCCATGGGGAAGAATGTAGAGCGGATCTTCTTCAAGGAAAACTTCCGCCGCGCCCATCACACCGAGCCGGGCGGGATCTCCGAGCTGGCGAATGTGACCGATTTTTACCGGGAAGGTTTTATCCGCGCCATCGACAAGAATCTCCTGAAAAACGCCAATTTCAAGGTGGTCATCGATTTTAACCACGCATCGACCAGCCAACTGCTCCCTGGCATCCTGAACGAACTGGGGTGCGAAGTGATCGCCCTCAACGCATATATCGAAGAGGAGCGGGGCGGGGGGCAGCCGCGGGACAAGGCCCAGAGCCTGAGCCAGCTGGCCAAAATCACCACCACCGTTGCTGCCCAGGCCGGTTTCTGGCTCGACACCACCGGCGAGGGGATCATCCTGGTGGACGAAACCGGCAAGATCTACGAGGCTGCTGAACTGCTGACTCTTCTGGTGGCACTTAAACTGAAAGCCGGAGCCAAAGGGGTGTTTGCCGCGCCGGTTTCGGCGCCATCGGTCCTGGAGCTGATGGCACGGGAAAAGGGGTGTACCGTTCTGCGTACCAAGAATTCCGAGCGGGCCATGATCGAGGCCGCACTATCATCAGAGCTGATTTTTGCCGGCTCCATGGATGGCAGAGCTGCGTTCCCTCGCTTTCAGTCCGCCTTCGACGGCATGTTTACCATCGCCAAGACCATCGAGATGCTGGCCAGCAGTGGCCGCTCCCTTTCGGCAATCATGGCGGGCGTGCCGCGTCGGACCTTTCTTCAGACACGGGTCCCCTGCGTTTGGGAGCTGAAAGGTGGCGTGATGCGTAAGATGAGCGAGGACAGCGTCGATAAGGAGGCTTCCTTCATCGACGGCATCAAGGTCCAGTTCGGCGAGGACTGGGCGCTGGTGCTCCCCGACCAGTACCAGCCGTTCGTCCACGTCGTTGCCGAAGCCGGCGACCTGAAGAGTGCCCAACGGCTTCTGACCGAGTACCAGCAGAAGGTGGAGCGGTGGAAAAAGGAGCTGCAATGATTCGTGCGACGTGCGACGTGCGACGTGTAATGTGCGAAGTGCAAGGCAATGCTTTGGTTTTTCAACGTAGCACGTCGGACGTCGCACGGTATTTCCCATGACTGCTCCACTCTACATAACCTTCCTCTGGCATATGCACCAGCCCTACTACAAAGATCCCCTGAAGGGTGAGTATGTGCTCCCTTGGACCTATCTCCATGCCGTGAAGGACTATTACGATATGGCGGCCATTGTGGATGAGGTGCCGGGCGCCAGGGTGGTATTCAATTTTGTCCCATCACTCCTAGAGCAACTGCGGGAGTATGCGGACGGTACGGCAAATGACCCGTTTTTGCGCCTCGGCCAGATGGCCCCCGCCGATCTGACCGAGGACGAGCGCCTGTTTGTCCTGGAAAATTTCTTTGCTGCTAACCGGCAGCGGATGATCGAGCCGTCCAGACGCTATCTGGAATTATTGTTCCTCGTCGGAAACGGTTCCCGAGGGGCACTGCGTGAGCGGCTCCGCTCTTTCAGCGACCAGGACCTCCTCGATCTGCAGGTCTGGTTTTTCCTCGCCTGGACCGGTGAGGCGGCCCGCCGCCGTCATCCGGAGTTCCAGCAACTGCTGAAAAAGGGGCGAAATTTCACCCCTGCCGACAAGGCGCTGTTGTTTGCCAAGCAGCGAGAACTGCTGCAGGAGATCATCCCCCTGTACCGGCGGCTGCATGCGGAGGGGAAGGCAGAGCTGGCTGTTTCACCCGCGTTTCATCCGATCCTGCCGCTTTTGTGCGACATGAATAGTGCCCTGACGGCGATGCCGCGGGTGAATCTGCCGGCCACCCGCTTCAAGCATCCCGAAGATGCCCGCCGCCAGGTGTCTCAGGGCGTTACCTGTTTCAAGGAGTTTTTCGGCATGAGCCCCGCCGGAATGTGGCCTTCCGAGGGCTCGGTCAGCGACGAAGCGCTAAAAATAATAGCGGAAGCGGGTCTCAGCTGGGCTGCCAGTGATGAGGGGGTGCTGCTGCGCTCTCTTGCCGGCGGTCTTGGGCAGGGGCGGGAGGCGCTCTACCAGCCACACTCGTTCAGGGGGGGCGAAACAGAGCTGCGGATGTTCTTTCGCGACCATGCCCTCTCTGACTTGATCGGCTTTACCTACTCCCAGTGGGATGCTGCCCGGGCTGTAAAGGATTTTATCGGCAGGCTCAGGGCAATCAGGGAACAGGCAAGGGGGGCGCGGGTCGTCTCGGTTATTCTTGACGGGGAAAACGCTTGGGAATATTACCCCGGCAATGGTTATGAGTTCCTGAAAAGCCTCTACACGGCCATCGCTGCCAGCGATGGGCTGGAACTTGCAACTTTTTCCACGGTGCTGGAGCAGCTGCCGGTCGAGCGCACCCTCTCCCACATCCATCCCGGCTCCTGGATCAATGCCAATTACGGGATCTGGGTCGGCCACCCGGAGGAAAACCTCGGCTGGGACTATCTGGAGCGGGCTAGGTCTGCTGCGATTCACCACAGTCCGGAGGTTGCCGCTCTACTGGCTGGCAGAGAGCAGCCCGGCGAGCCTGATGCCACGGCTCAACAGGTCTGCAATTCGCTGTATGCGGCCGAGGGGAGCGACTGGTTCTGGTGGTATGGCGACGATCATTTCTCCCCGCACAGTGACCGGTTTGACCTGCTGTTCCGCAAGCACCTGATGAGTGTTTACCGTCTGCTGCAGCTGGAGGTACCCCGCGAGCTGTTTGAGCCGATCAAGAAGAAGTCTCCCGCCGGCCAGGTTAGAGAACCGGCAGCCCTTATCACGCCAACTATCAACGGCTTGGTCGACGACTATTTTGAATGGCTGGGAGCCGGTCTTTACGACCTCACCAGGCAGTCATCGGCCATGCATGCCGCAGAAAGCCTGCTGCACTCCTTTTTTTACGGCTTTGACCGGGAGTCGCTCTATTTCCGGATAGATGGAGCGAAATCTCTGGACAAGGTCCTTACCAACGGGGATGTGCTAACCCTTAATTTAATCGCGAAACAGGAGTTCCGTGTCGATCTGGAGCTGCCGGCAGAACAGGGGCCGCTCTTGATGAAGTGTGAGGGGGGCTGGGTAGACAGCGGCCAGCGTTGTCAATGGAATATTGCCCGGATCTGCGAGGTGCGGGTCCCTCTGGCGATCATCGACGCAGAACCAGGCGGCAGGCTCTTTGCCTACCTCACTCTCAGGCGGAGTGGTGAGGAACTTGGGCGTTGGCCGACCGATGCCCCCATGCTCCTGACCTATGCCGGGCCGCAGCTGGAGCTGGAAACTTGGGTTATTTAGGAAGTAGCGCGGAAGAGCGGAAGTTCGGCAGGGTCCGATTTTTCTTGCGCGCTTCCGTGTTGCAGGCTTCAGCGCACTAATTGGAGGGAAGATGTCGGAATTGAGATGGGATCCCTTGAAGTTACACTGGGTTATCATTGCCACCGAACGCGGCCGGCGGCCACGGGATTTCCAGGTGGAGCCAACCCCACCCGAGATGACAAGTTGCCCCTTCTGTTACGGCAATGAGGATAAAACGCCCAGTGAGCTTTTCGCCATCAGGCCGTCCGGCCCCCCCAATGCACCGAATTGGACGGTGCGGGTGATCCCGAACAAATATCCGGCGTTGCGCATCGAGGGGGAGATCGACAGCAGAGGGTACGGGATGTACGATGTGCGCAACGGCATCGGCGCCCATGAAGTGATTGTCGAAACGCCCGATCACTCGCGGGGGATGGCGGATCTTACCGCCGCCGAACTGACCGATGTCTTGAAGGCCTACCGCGCCAGGTACCTTGATCTCCGCAATGATCTGCGGTTTCGATATCTGACCCTCTTTAAGAATCACGGTACACGTGCCGGTGCCACCTTATCACATTCCCACAGCCAACTGATCGCCGTGCCGCTTACGCCGCCGGTGGCGGCCACGGAGCTCAAGATCTGCCGAGACTATTACAGCAGCAAGGAACGCTGTATCTATTGCGACCTGATCGCGTTTGAGCTGCAGAATGCGGTCCGGGTGGTGAAAGAATTTTCCGAGTTTGTCACCATGACCCCTTATGCCTCCTGCTTTCCTTTCGAGCTGCGGCTTTACCCGAAAAAGCACGCCCATGATTTTGCACTGATGAACGATGCGCAGCTGGGAGAGCTGGCGGTGGCCATGAAGGATATGCTGATGCGGCTGCAGGTGGTGCTGAAGGACCCGCCGTACAATTTTATCATCCATACGGCGCCCCCCGCCTTGCCGCGGCTCGGCAAGGCGGATTACTGGACCTCCCTTTCCTTTGATTACCATTGGCATATGGAGCTGGTGCCTCGCCTGACCCAGATCGCCGGCTTTGAGTGGGGGACCGGCTTTTACATCAACCCCACCTCGCCAGAGGACGCAGCGCTCTTCCTCCGGGAGGCTGAGGTTTAACGGCATGTTTAACGGCAGGTAAAGGTAAAGGTTTCTTGTTTTCAGGTTTCTTTACCTCAACCTGTACCTTTACCTGTCTTCGAAATATGAGGTGCGGCACTATGAAAATCTTGTATGTTGCTTCCGAGGTAACCCCCTTTGCCAAGACCGGCGGCCTTGCCGACGTGGCCGGCTCGCTGCCGAAGGCTATGAAGAAGCTTGGGCACGATGTCCGGATAATATTGCCGCTCTATAAATCCCTGGAAAAAACCGAATTTGCCGTGAAAAAGGGGCGCAAGAGTGTGGAAGTCGTTGTTGCCGGGTCGGTGCAGAAGGGGTTGCTCCGGCAGACCTATCTGGATGGGGTCCCCGTTTACTTCCTGGAGAACCGGGAATATTTTAACCGGGACTTTCTCTACGGCCCGCCGGAGGGAGCCTATCCGGACAATGCCAGGCGGTTTGGCTTTTTTTGCCGGGGGGTATTGCAGCTGCTGAAGCGAATGGATTTCCGCCCCGATGTGATCCATTGCAACGATTGGCAGACGGCGCTTATACCGATCCTGTTGAAGCACGAGCTGCGGGATGATCTCTTTTTCACCAAGACCGCCTCCATCTACACCATTCATAATCTGGCGTATCAGGGGCTGTTTGACCGGTCGGCCCTGGCAGAGATCGGGCTTGACGCTGCCTATTTTACCATCGAGCGGCTTGAATACTACGGCAAGGTCAACCTGATGAAGGGGGCGATCCTCAGCGCCGATATGGTCAATACCGTTTCCGAGACCTACTGCCGGGAGATTCAGACGCCCGAGCTCGGCTACGGCCTGGACGGCGTTTTGCATGAGCGCCGGGAGGACCTCCATGGGATCATCAACGGCATCGACTATGACGAATGGGACCCGACCAGCGACCCGGCACTCTTGAAGAATTATTCGGCTGCCGGGCTGGCGGGGAAGGCGGCCGATAAAAAGGGGTTGCAGAAAGCCATGGGGCTGGAGCAGAATGCCGATATCCCACTGCTCGGCATGGTTACACGGCTCACCGAGCAAAAGGGCCTCGACCTCCTGGTTGGGCTTCTGCCTGAACTGCGTCGCAAAAATTTGCAGCTGGTGCTGCTTGGCACCGGCGATGCCAGATACATCGAGCTGTTACTTGAGGTGAAGGCAGAGGGCGCAAGGAATGTAGTCGTCAACCTCGATTTTGATGGGAGGCTGGCCCGGCAGATCTATGCCGGCAGTGACATCTTTCTGATGCCTTCCCATTTTGAGCCATGCGGGCTGGGGCAACTCATTGCGCTCCGCTATGGCGCGGTGCCAGTTGTGAGAAGAGTCGGCGGGCTGGCCGACACGGTCATTGACCCGCTTGATCCTGCCAGGGAACCAAACGGCTTTACTTTTGACGAATATACATCAGCGGCCTTCTGCGCAGCAATCATGCGCGCCATTGACGCCTGGCATGACCGGAAAGGGTGGACGAAACTGATCCGCAGCGGCATGCGCCACGATTTTTCGTGGCGGCGGTCAGCGGAAAAATACGCCGAGCTGTACCGGCTGGGATTGGCAAAAAAATGGAGCTGAGGCGCTATGCAGAGTGAAAAAAATCCATTGGAAGAGTTGCAGAAGGAAATAGAGAGGTTGCTTGAGTCGAACCGGAAGTTTCTTGACAAAGTCCTCGATGAGGAGGTTGAGGTCGAGGTTGAGGACGGCCTTGACGCCGGGGGGGATGAAAAAGAGGATTTTGAAGAGCTGTGAGCCGGCGCTGCCGGCAGACAAAAAAACCCCGGGGCGTACCCGGGGTTTTTTTGTAGCAACCGTCCCCCATTGCAGGGGAACTTCAATTCATGCCAACGGCACTACTTCTCCTGGCCGCTGCCGGTGACATCTTCGCCGCCGGCCAGGTGGCATTCACTGCAGTTGGTTTTATTGATCTCATTGCCGATATCGACCGGGTGCACAAAGCTTTTCACCTGCTTGCCGGCCGGAATGTTTTCCTGCTTCTGGCTGATGACCGTGTGGCAGAGGTCGCAGTCCTTGGAAATAACCCTGCCGGCTGCGGTTTTATGCTTGCCGTCATGGCAGCGGAAACAGCCGGCCGAATAGAAATGACCGATGTTGTTCGGATAAGTGTTCCAGGACACCTTCATTTCCGGGAAGAAGTTCCGGGTATAGATATCCTGCACATGCTCCACCGCCTGCTTGATGGCGGCAGCCTTCAGTTTGGCTATGTTGGGGTACTGCTTGGCGTAATAATCAGGGAGTTCCCTGGCGATAACCGCCAGTGCCTCATTCTGGGTTTTATACGGTCTGCTGAGCAGTTCAACGGCGACCTTCTTGACGTAAG
>JANXYN010000041.1 GCA_025356035.1 Geobacteraceae bacterium | reverse complement strand
TGATTAATCCAGCGTCTCACCCCACCCTCACCCTGACCCTCTCCCAGAGGGAGAGGGAACATGCATGAGGACCTCAAACTTGCTGCGTGGCACCCGTGCCACGCGTTATTGCTTTGCATCAACCGTTAGCGCTCAAAAATGCCCAGGTGCAAGGCGTCGAGGAGCGAGCAGCGGAGCATACGAATAGTATGTGAGCAGCGCAGCGACGAAGACAACGCCGCAGATGGGCGTTTTTCAGCGCTAACGTAACAGGTGGACGAACAAGCCGCTCCGGAGCTTCGGCTCAAACCAGGTCGATTTGGGGGGCATGATCTTGCCGGCATCGGCCAGCTCCATCAGCTCGGTGATGGCGGTGGGATAGAGGGCAAACGCCACCTCATAGCCGCCGCTGTTCACCTCCCGCTCCAGCTCGCCGATGCCGCGGATGCCGCCGACAAAATGGATACGCTGGTCGGTGCGCGGGTTGATGATCCCGAGCACCGGCCGAAGCAGGTTATCCTGGAGGATGGAGACATCAAGGCGTGTCACCGCATCATTGGCGACGAAGGAGCCGTCCCGGGGCGTAAGGCGATACCATTTACCAGCAAGGTACATGCCGAACTGGTGCCGCTCGGCGGGCTGCAGGGGTGCGGTGACCGGCTCGATCGCAAATCGGGCCGCGACCCTGGCCATAAACTCGGCGATGCTGTGGCCGTTTAGGTCCTGCACTACGCGGTTATACGGCATGATGTGCATCTCGATATCAGGAAAGATCACCGTCAGAAAATAGTTATACTCTTCCCGCCCGGTATGGGCTGGGTTGGCTGCTTTCCGCAGGTCCCTGACCCTACTTGCCGCGGCACTGCGGTGGTGACCATCCGCCACATACAGGGTAGGTATGGCAGCAAACAGGGCGGTCAGCCGGTCGATACTCTGCCGATTGTCGATTACCCAAAGGGTATGGGAAACTCCATCCCCCGTGGTAAAATCGTAGACCGGCTCACCTTCTGCAACACCAGCAAGGATGGCGCTGATCGCCTGCTCGTTGCGGAAGGTGTAGAACACCGGCTCGTCGTTGGCGTCGAGCAGGTCGATATGGCGGACCCGGTCCTCTTCCTTGTCGGCACGGGTCAGTTCGTGTTTCTTGATAACGCCGCTCTGATAGTCATCGACGCTGGCGCAAACGACCAACCCGGTCTGGGTCATGTTTCCCATCCGCTGCCGATAGACGTAATAACACTCCGCCTCGTCCTGCAGCAGCACACCCTCGCGGATGAAGCGCTGCAGATTCTCCTCCCCCTTCAGATAGACCGGCTCCGCGTGGGGGTCGGTGGCAGGGGGGAGGTCAATTTCCGGGCGGGAGATATGGAGGAAGCTAAAGGGTTTCCCCGCCGCCATCGCCGTCGCCTCCGCCACGCTCATCACATCATAGGGGAGCGCCGCCACCTGCTCGGCCAGCTCCCGTTTCGGCCGCAATGCCTTGAAAGGCTTGATCAGTGCCATCTCTATACCTTCTTTCCTTCGGAATAATTTGGTCGATAGATGATTCTCAAGCTTGTCCCCTCTCCCCATGGACCCGAAGGGCCTAAAGGAGAGGGTGCCCAAAGGGCGGGTGAGGGTAAATAGGTTAAAAATACCGGCGCGCCCCCTGGAAGCGCTTCTGGTAGTAGCTGTCGCCCAGATCGGATTTCTTGATGTTGTCGCCCCGTTTCGGCGCGTGCACAAAGCGGTGCCCCCCCGCATAGATCCCCACGTGGCTGATCTCTGAGGCAGAGTCGCCAAAAAAGACCAGATCCCCTTCCCTGAGCTCGCCCCGCCCCACCTTCTCCCCGACCTTGAACTGCTCCCGGGAGGTGCGCGGGATCGAGACGCCGCACAGGTTGTAGACGGCACGGACAAAGCCGCTGCAATCGAGCCCTTCAGCCACGTTATTCCCCCCCCAGCGGTAGGGGATGCCGATAAACCGCTCGGCGGTCCGGGCGGCCAGCTCACCCATGCCGCTGGCGGCCTTTGCCCTAGCCGGCTCCCCGCCATTCTGGCGCAGTTCTGGCTCTTTGGCCCGCTTCAAGTAAGCGGTCTGCGGATCCGCGATGAAATAGGCGCTGATCACCTTTTGCGCAGCAAGTCTGCCGGCACTTTGATTGGCAGCATCCCAGGAAGGGTAATCGCCAAACCTGACCGCGTAGAGACCGTTTTCCTTGCGGAAATAAAAGGCCTCGATCCCCTTGTGCTGTAGCTGGATGGTAAGCCGTTCGGCATTACGCACCGAGGAAAATGCCCCCACCTGGATAGTGTAGCCAAGCCGGGTAATCCCCCTGGTTTCCTTCAACTGGGCGGCACATCCGGAGCTGGTCTGCACCAGGACCAGGCTGACTATCAACAGATTGACAATGCTACGCTTCATTTGCCATTCTCCAGCGATCAGCAAAGCGGCAGAGAAAACGAGTCCTTCCTCACTATATCTTAGTCAATGCAGAAACGCGGATTTTTTCGAAGATCAAGGCGGGCAAGGATTTGGGCGGAGGCGTACACGTAGTACGCCGCACAACCAAAGCCGAAGCCCAACGCAGATATTCGGGAAAAGCAGCGTTTCCTTACGACACGTCCTTCACATCCCGACGTACTCCCATCAGATAGGCGACGATATATTCTTCCAGCTCTCCATCCAGTACTGCATCGGGATTGCCGGACTCCACCCCGGTGCGGAGGTCCTTCACCATCTTGTAGGGATGCAGGACATAGGAGCGGATCTGGCTCCCCCAGCCGATCTCCTTCTTGTCCCCGGAGATTTCGGCGGCCTGGCTCGCCCGTTCCTGCAGCTCCTTTTCATAGAGCTTTGCCCGCAGCATCCGCATGGCGGTTGCCTTGTTCATGTGCTGGCTCCGCTCGCTCTGGCAGGCCACCACGATGCCACTGGGAAGGTGAGTAATCCGGATCGCCGAGTCGGTGGTATTGACATGCTGACCGCCAGCGCCACTGGAACGGAAGGTATCGACGCGCAGATCCGACTCAATAATCTTCACCTCGATGTCATCCTCGATCTCCGGAAAGGCGAAGACCGAGGCAAAGGAGGTATGGCGGCGGGCGTTGCTGTCAAAGGGGGAGATCCGCACCAACCGATGGATCCCCGCCTCGGCCTTGAGATAGCCGTAAGCGTACTCGCCGGTAACCGCCAGGGTTGCCGACTTGACGCCGGCCTCATCCCCCGGCTGATATTCGGTGATCTCGCTCTTCCACCCCTTGCGCTCGCAGTAGCGGAGGTACATCCGGAGCAGCATCTCGGCCCAATCCTGGGCCTCGGTGCCGCCGGCGCCAGCGTTGATGGAAAAAAAGCAGGAGCTCTTGTCGTGGGGACCGGCAAGCATCTTCTGGAACTCGGCCTGGGTTACCCCCCGCTCCAGCTCTTCGTTGAGCGGGCCCACCTCGGCAAGGGTCGCCTCGTCGGCCGCCTCGGCGCCGAGCTCGATCAGCACCCGGATGTCCTCCAGCTGACGGGAAAGCCTGTCCCAGCCGTCCACGGTCTTTTCCAGGACGGTCCGTTCCTTGAGGAGGCGCTGGGCGGACTCGTTGTCGCTCCAGAAATCAGGGGCGGCAGTGCGCGCCTCCAGCTCCTGTATATCGTCCCGCTTCCGATCTATGTCAAAGGGACCCCCGAAGCTTGGCGATCCGCTCCGCGAGGGCCTCTACTCTGGCAACTTCTTCTCTAAACATGTAGAACTCCTTTAATTTTAATCAAAATCTCTCACCACTGAGACACGGAGGAACCCCAAATCTTTGAAATGCAATAAATGCAAAGGAAAATCGTGAAAACCACTTTTTTTGTTTTAAACCCAAAAAAAGTTTTTAGCTTTCAAGGGTTTTCTTCGCGTTCTTTGCGCTTTAGACCCTTTGGGTCCTTGGCGGTAAAAGGATTTTTGCCTTTTCTCCGTGTCTCTGTGTCTCCGTGGTGGATTTTATGCTTTACGGCTTTTGTGACGGTAGATCCTGATGCCGATGACCGCACAGCCGGCAAGACAGAGCCAGGCAAAAATATCGCCGAACCTGCCATAGAACGTTCCCCCCTCGCCCAGTCGCACCTCGCCCGTCAGGAAGGTTTCCTTGAAGATGGTGGTCATGGCGCGGATATGCCCCTTGCTGTCGATGATGGCGGTAATGCCGGTATTGGCGGCACGCACCACCGGCACCCGGTTTTCCACGGCACGGAACGCGATCATGGAAAGGTGCTGGTAGGGGGCGGAAGATCTGCCGAACCAGGCGTCATTGGTGATGTTGACCAGGAGTCGGCTCCCCTCCCGGACGTATTCCCGGGCCAGGTCGGGGAAGATCCCCTCAAAGCAGATCAGCACGCCGATCTGCCCCTTGCCGGTGTTGAGCGGGAGGGGTTTGGCGCCGGCGGAAAAATCGCCGATCCCGGTCACCATCTTGTGCACAAAGGGGAAGAGTTGTGACAACGGCACATATTCGCCAAACGGGACCAGGTGAATCTTGTCGCTCCGGCCGAGGATTTCGCCAGACGGCGAGAGAAGAAAGGCGCTGTTGTAATAGCGGACCGTGTCACACTCCCGCTCGTAGGCGGGACTCCCCACCACCATCGGGCAGTTGACTGCCCGGGCCAGGGCCCTGATCCGTGGGGCGAATTTCGCGTCGCTCTGGAAAAAGAACGGCGCCGCGCTTTCCGGCCAGACCAGCAGGTCGACCCCTGCTGCACAGGCCTCCCGCGACAGCCTTTCGTAGGCAGCCACGGTCGCCTCTTGAAAGGCGGGGTCCCACTTGATTTCCTGATCGATATTCCCCTGCACCAGGGCCACCTTCAGTGGCTTGCCGTCTTCGCTGCTGCTCAGCTGGCTGGAGCCGTAAAAAAGTACCAGCACCAGCAGCAGCAGGAGCACGATCAGCCCCCTGGTCGGGTATGCCTCCGGCTCCTTTTTCACCACCGCCCGGATGATCAGGTAGAGGACAATGTTGGCAAGAGCGATGAGAAAACTGAGGCCGTAGACACCGGTAATATCGGCGATCTGGATCAGCGGCAGGGTCCGGTACTGGGAATGGCCGAGACTGGCCCAGGGGAACCCGGTGAGGAGAAAAGAGCGAAGATATTCCAGCCCCACCCAGAGAACAGGGAACGAAAGGAGCGGCGCAATGCCGGCTTCCTCACCGCGCCGCACCAGCCAAGCGAGCGCGCCCAGATAGAAGGCAAGGTAAGCCACCAGCAGCATGAATACTGACAGGCTGACAATCCAGGGGAGCTTGCCGTAGGTGGTGACCACGATATTGATCCAGTAGAGGATCCCGGCATAGGCGACCAGGCCGGTGACAAAACCGAGTTTGAAGGCCTTTTGCGGGCTTTTGTTGCCACAGGCCAGCATTAGCGGCACTAAAGCACACCAGGCGAGGATTGAAAATCCGGGCTTGGGGAAAGAGAGTGCGAGCAAAATCCCGGCAAAGGCTGCCAGCCAGTAATCGCGCCGGTGAATGGCTGTGAACTCAGGGAGTCTGAAGCGGCGATAGTCCACTATGGCTTGTTTTCCTCCGTTGCGACGATCCGGCTGATCCGGAGCTTTTTGATCTTCCGTTCGTCCGCTTCCAGCACGGTCATCAGCAGATGCTTGCTGCGGATCTCATCGCCCCCCTTCGGGATCCGGCCGGTCAGATGGATGGCGAGCCCCCCCACCGAATCAAACTTGTCCCGCTCCACTGCGATGCCGAAATGTTCCTCCAGCTCCTCAATGGGGAGCCGGCCGTCCACCACCACCGAACCGTCGGCCTCCTCCACCAGCAAATCCTCTTCCAGATCGTATTCATCCTGGATATCACCGACAATCTGCTCGAGCAGGTCTTCGAAAGTCACCAGCCCCGAGGTGCCACCGTACTCATCGATAACAATGGCGATATGGACCCTTTTGCGCTTGAACTCCTGCAGCAACTCTTCCAGGCTCTTGGTCTCGGGAATGAAGTACGGCGGCCGCATGATCTTCTTCAGGTCGATAGTGTTGTCCAGCCCCCAGTAACGGAGCAGGTCCTTGGCGTAGAGAAGGCCGACTATGTTGTCGATGGTCCCGTCATAGACCGGGATGCGCGAATGACCGCAGGCGATGATGGCATTGAGGACTTCCCGCACCGTTGCATCTATGCTGACGCAGGCCATATCGGTACGGGTAACCATGATCTCGCGCACCACCGTATCGTGAAACTCGAAGATGGAGCGGATCATCTCGTTTTCTTCCTCGTTGATGAGCCCTTCCTGCTCGCCGGCGTTCATCAGCTCTTGGATCTCCTGCTCGGTGACCCGCTTCCGCCCCGAAACCAGTCGACTTAACGCGCTGAACAAACCGATCTTCTTTCTTCCCGAACCTTCTTCCAAAGGTGTAGCCCCCCATTAAATAAATAACTCTAGGCAAAAAACAATATCAATGCATCGCCTTGAACAACAGGAGCATCAACAGGGTGATTCCCGTCCCAACCACCGCCCCGAGTATCACCTCGCGCATGGAGTGGATCCGCAGCAGCAACCGGGAATGGCTCACCATCAAGGCAAGGGCAAAGGCAAGAATCGAGGTGATCGGGTCCTGAGTAGTGATCGAGACGGCCGTGGCGATGGCAAAGGCGACCGCCGCATGACCGCTCGGCATCCCACCTTCCAGGGGTGATCCCTTGCCGCTCCACGACTTCATGATCACGACCACGATCACCACCATCAGAATCGAAACGAGGGTCCCCATCTCGGTCGGGGTCCCCATGGCCACCTGGTTGCCCATCATGCCAAGCCCCTCCTTGTAAATGGGAAAAAGATACCGCGACAGGACCAGATAGCCCGTCACCCCCCCGCCGATGGCGGCCACCAGCACCCCGCCCGCAGCCACATCCTTGGCGGTCTTGGCCAGCGGGTGATACTCGGGGGAGACCAGGTCCACCACCACCTCGATGGCAGTGTTGGCCAGCTCGGCAAAAAGGACAAAGGCGATGGAGACAGCCAGCAGTGTGAATTCCAGGGCCGAGATTCGCAAGAACAGCGCCAGCACCAACACCAGCAAAGCGGCCAGGAAATGGCTGCGCATATGCTTCTGGGTCCTGGCAGTATAGAGGATCCCCTCGATGGCGCAGTTCATGGAATCAATGAAGCGGGTTGGTTTCAAGTAAACCCCGGTTAGAATAGCAGAATAATTTCTTACCCGTAGGGGCGCACGGCGTGCGCCCAGCCTTTTACACATTGCCAAACGGGCGCATGCCATGCGCCCCTACACCAGCCCTTCCTTCTCCAGCAGCCCGAAAATTTCCCGCTCCTTCGCTTCCATCCGTTCCGCCTGGGCAGCACCGCTTCGCTCGTGGTCATAGCCTGTCAGATGGAGGATGCCATGGAGCAGCAGGAAACAGAGGCGCGCCTCGAAGGTAATACAGCCTTCCTCGGCCTCACGGGCACAGGTAGCGGCGGAGATAACCACATCTCCCAGTTGCTGCGGATTCAGTTCGGCAAACTCCCCTTCCTGCATGGGAAAGGAGATCACGTTGGTCGGTTTGTCGCGCTGGAGGTAGTCCCGATTCAGGGTGCGGATCCCCCGGTCACCGACTATGGTAATGGAAAGCTCGCTACTTGGATATCCCAAGACGCTTAAGATCTTCTCCGCCAACTTTCTTACCGTCTTCGTCGCGATCGGCTGCTGTCTTTGCCGGTTCTCTATCGCTATCTTCAAGGGTCTTCTTCCCTCCATGTACCTTAAACGCCGGTTCCGGGTAATCGATTCGCTGGTGGTGAATGCCGGCCAGAACCAGATTGAAACTCTTGGCGATCTCGTGCAGGTTATTCAGGGTCAGTTCGCACTCGTTCAGTTGTCCGTCGATAAAGATATTATTGATGATCTTCTGTACCATCCCCTGAATACGGGCCGGCGTCGGGTCGGTAAGGGTCCGCGAAGCTGCCTCCACACAATCGGCGAGCATGACCAGCCCTGCCTCACGGGTCTGGGGCTTCGGCCCCGGGTAGCGGAAATCGCGTTCATCCACTGTCTGCACCTCGGGGGCCTCCAGGTTCTTGGCCTTCTGGTAAAAGAAGGTTATGAGCGCGGTACCGTGGGACTGACGGATGATGTCGATAAGAGGCCGACCGAGCCGTTTTTCCCTGGCCAGCTCCACCCCTTCCTTCACATGGGAGATGAGGATCAATGCGCTCATACTCGGCGCCAGCTTGTCATGCCGGTTTTCACCACTGCTGACGTTCTCGATGAAGTAGAGTGGCTTACTGATCTTGCCAATATCGTGGTAATAGGCGGCGACTCGCGCCAGCAAAGGGTTGGCATGAATGGTTTCAGCCGCCGCCTCCACCATGTTGCCGACCAGCACACTGTGATGATAGGTTCCGGGTGCCCTGATCATCAAGTCCCGCAGCAGGGAGGAGTTCAGGTTGGCCAGTTCCAGCAGTTTAATGTCGGTAGTATAGTGAAACAGGGTCTCGACAATGGGAATAGTGCCGGTCACCAGCGACGCGGTGAAGATCCCGCCGGCGAAGGCGAACAACACGCAATAGACGGTCTGCACCGTGAACAGATTGGCGTGGTAAACCTGATAGGAGAGTGCCAAGGCCACATTGACCACGCTCAGCTTCATCCCGGCGGTGAAAATGGTTGCCCTATCCTTGCATTGCCGCACCCCATGGGCACCAACAATCCCCCCCAACAAGGCATAAATCACCACCGGCAGACTGTTGTTGAACATCATCCCGATCATTGGCGCGCAGACGGCACAGTAGACCAGCGCCACTTCGGAGTTGAGGACGATCCGCACCAGCATCGCCCCCACCGCAAACGGGAAGATATAGAAATAGTCGGCGGTTTCCAGGACGGAAAAGAGCCCCCCCATATGGGTGGAAACGGCAAAGGCGATCTTGAGGATCACGAACAGGCCGATGATCACATAGGCGAGGAACATGAGGTCCCGGAGCGAGGTTTTAAATTTACGGATATTCTTGCAGGCAAACCGGTAGGGAAAATAGAGGAGCACCAGGACCAGGCCTAAAACACCGCTGGCCCTGTAGAGCTTGTTGATGCCGTGACGCGGCCTGAACAACTGGCGCAGCTTCAGGGCCTGATCTTCGGTGATGCGATCCCCCTCCCGGACGATCATCTCCCCTTTTTTGACTTGCAACGCCGTGAGGTCGCCATCCGTCAGCTGATAATCCTCGGTGGCCCTGACATCGATTTTGGCGATATCCCCGGCCTTGAAGCTTCCCGTCAGGAACTGCGTGCTCGGGACAATCAGGAAGGTGAGAATCAGGGCCGTGGTCAACAGGAGGAACAGGCGATGAACTTTTTCGTTCCTCCCCCTGGAAAACCGGTCTATCAAGGCATCAAAGAAACGGCCAACCAGCAATGCAAAGGAGGTCAACGGGTTCTTCTCGCTGTTACTGCTATCGGAAGGATTGCTCTGGGTCATTATGGTTATCGGCTACTATTCATGCAGCTAGGATAAAAAATTAATATAACTGTATCCATAGTTGCTGTCAACTTAAACCACTTTACCACCGGCCGGTCCGAAACGTTGGCCGGTAAGGGCCTACCGTCTGCTTGCAGGGGCGGGTCAGGCCCGTCAGGGCTATCGCCGACAGCATGTGTAGGCGTACATAATTTTTCCCCTTTTCCGCAATCTGTGCTATATAAATAAACTGTGTATTAACAAGCTGCTGGGCTGTTCCGCTTTGATGCGATATCCAATCATTCTAGCCGAAGGGAGTAACAATGAGCGAAATTACAGACGTTTATGCACGGGAGATCCTCGATTCGCGGGGTAACCCGACCCTGGAAGTGGAAGTATTCCTCGAGTCGGGCGCCATGGGACGGGCGGCTGTCCCTTCCGGAGCTTCTACTGGCGAGCGTGAGGCTCTGGAGCTGCGCGACGGGGACAAGACACGCTATCTCGGTAAAGGGGTGCGCAAGGCGGTCGATCACGTCAACAACGAGATCGCCGACCAGATCATCGGCATGGAAGCCACCGACCAGGTCGGCATCGACCAGAGAATGCTGGAGCTGGACGGGACTGACTACAAAAGCAAACTGGGCGCCAACGCCATCCTCGGAGTCTCCCTGGCAGTAGCCAAGGCTGCTGCGGACGATGTCGGCCTGCCGCTCTATCAGTACATCGGCGGCGTTAACGCCAAGGAGCTGCCGCTGCCAATGATGAACATCATCAACGGCGGCGCCCATGCCGACAATAACGTGGATATTCAGGAATTCATGATCATGCCGGCCGGCGCCAAAAACTTCGCCGAGGCGCTGCGGATGGGGGCAGAAATCTTTCATGCCCTAAAAACGGTGCTGAAGGGGAAAGGTTACAACACGGCGGTGGGTGACGAAGGAGGCTTCGCGCCGAACCTCAAATCCAATGAGGAGGCGCTCGAAGTTATCATGGAGGCGATCGTCAAAGCCGGTTACAAGCCTGGGAGCGATGTGCTGCTGGCCCTGGACGTGGCCTCTTCCGAGCTGTTCAAGGATGGTACCTACACCTTGGAAAACGAGCCCCAACCGAAGAAAACTGCCGACCAGCTGATCGATTTCTACGAAAACCTGGTGAACAAATATCCGATCATCTCCATCGAGGACGGCATGGCCGAAAACGACTGGGACGGCTGGAAGAAAATGACCGACCGGCTTGGCAAGCGGATCCAGATCGTGGGGGACGACCTGTTCGTCACCAATCCGCGGATCCTCAAGGAAGGGATCGACAAGGGGATCGCCAACTCCATCCTGATCAAGCTGAATCAGATCGGCACCCTTACCGAAACCCTCGACGCCATTGAAATGGCGAAACGGGCCGGCTACACCACCGTCATCTCCCACCGTAGTGGGGAAACCGAGGACACCACCCTGGCCGACCTGGCAGTAGCGGTCAATGCTGGCCAGATCAAGACCGGTTCCCTCTGCCGCACCGACCGGGTCTGCAAGTACAACCAGTTGCTCCGCATCGAGGACGAGCTCGACACCACCGCCATCTTCCGGGGCAACGAGGTATTCTACAACCTTAAGAAGAAATAGACGGGACGGGCCTTGCAACCGCCCCTTCCGATGCATTCCCCAATGGCGGGGTCTGAGCAATCAGGCCCCGTTTTTTTCTGAAAGAAAGCCGACAATCCCGATTATGGTATACTTAAAGCTGATCTCAGTAACCCCGGAGCCCCCATGCGCTACTCCCCACTCTGCACCGATCTCTATGAGCTGACCATGCTGGCCGGCTACCTGGAGGAAAGGATGCATGAGACCCCTGCGGTCTTTGACCTGTTCTTCCGCCACACTCCATTCAATGGCGGTTATGCAGTGTTTGCCGGACTCGATACCGCCCTGGACTACCTGGAGCAGCTTGCGTTCAACGATGACGAACTCGCTTATCTGGTCGGGCTCGGCGTCTTCCGCCCCGCCTTCCTTGAGTATCTGCGCACCTTCCGCTTCAAAGGGCGGGTCACCGCTCCTGCCGAGGGAACGGTGGTATTCGGCCTGGAGCCTCTCCTCACCATTGAGGGGACCCTCGCCGAGGCCCAGTTCGTGGAGACGGCCCTCCTCAACATCATCAATTTCCAGACCCTGGTCGCCACCAAGGCGGCCCGGATCAACCATGCCGCAGCCGGCAGCGAGGTCGTCGAATTCGGTCTACGGCGCGCTCAAGGACCAGACGGTGGGCTCTCAGCGGCGCGAGCCGCTTACGTCGGCGGGGTGCGCGGCACCAGCAACGTGCTGGCGGGGAAAACCTTCGGCATCCCGGTCAAGGGGACCCACGCCCACAGCTGGATCATGGCCTTTGCTGATGAGCTGACCGCTTTTCGCAAGTACGCCGAGGTTTTTCCGGACAGTTGCATCCTCCTGGTGGACACCTACGATACGCTGCGGAGCGGCATTCCCAACGCCATCACCGTGGCAAAAGAATTGCGGCAAATTGGCCACGAACTGGCAGGAGTGCGGATCGACTCAGGCGACCTCGCCTATCTCTCCCGTGAGGCGCGGCGCCAGCTCGACGGGGCCGGTTTCCCCGAAGTGAAGATCGTCGCCTCCAACGAGCTCGACGAACATGTCATCGACTCGATCCGCGAAGAAGATGGCCGGGTGGATATCTATGGCGTCGGCACCAGGCTCGTCACTTGCGCCGGCGAAGGTGGTGGTGCCCTGGGGGGGGTGTACAAGCTGGTAAGGATCGACAGCCAGCCAAAACTCAAGGTGACCAGCGACATGGCCAAGGCCACCCTCCCCGACCGGAAACGGCTCCTGCGAGCGGTGGCCGCCGATGGCACGTTCCTCCTGGACGTCATCTGCCTCGGCGAGGAGACGGTGCTCCCGGGCGCAACGGTTTACGACCCCACCAATCCCCTGCGCCACACGGCCATCCCCGCCGATGCGCGGCTTGAAGAACTCCGCACCGTTGTGATGGAAGATGGACGGAGGTGCGGCCGACAGCCAACCCTCGACGAGATGGCCGACCGGATCAAAGCCCAGCTGGACAACCTTCCCCAGGGGTGCCTGAGGTTCATCAATCCGCATCGCTACAAGGTCTCCTGCAGCAAGGGGTTGAACGATCTCCGCCTACGGCTCATGGAAGAGATCGAGCACGGCTATCTGAAGGCATAAACCGCCACAGAGGCACAGAGGAAATCCGGAACAAACTAAAAACAAATTGACAGGGATATTCAGGATGGACAGGATAAAACCAAAAATCTTTTTGTATTTAACGATCTAAGCGCCTTTAATCCTGAATATCCCTGTAAAAATGTGTGCTGTTCTCCGTGTCTCTTGTGGCAAAATTTGCTTCTGATCTCAGCATTTTTGGAGGGTAAATCATGGATAAGACCGCAGCCCTGGTGATCATCGATGTGCAGAACGACTTCTGCCCCGGCGGGAGCCTGCCGGTGCCGGAAGGTGACAAGGTGCTGCCGGTCCTGAACCGCTATATCGAGTTGTTCCGAGCCAAGAGGCTTCCCATCTTTGCCTCCCGGGACTGGCACCCGGCCAGGACCGGCCACTTCAAGGCATATGGCGGCATCTGGCCGCCCCACTGCGTGGAGGAGACCCGGGGGGCTGAGTTCCATCCGGACCTCCAGCTCCCACTACAGGTCATTGTGATCTCCAAGGGGATGGACCCGGCAAAAGACGACTACTCGGCCTTTAACGGCATTAGCGAACAGCACATCCCGTTTCCTGAAATGTTAAAGATATTGGGGATCAGCCATCTCTACGTGGGGGGGCTCGCCACCGACTACTGCGTCAAGGAGACCGTGCTGGAGGGGTTACGGCAGGGGTTTTCCGTCACTCTACTCGAAGACGCGGTGCGCGGCGTCGACCTTAAACCCGGCGACTCGGAAAAGGCCATGGCGGAGATGACCGAGCTGGGAGCCGACACCACCACCTTCACCGCGCTGGAGCAGCACCGGTAATGACCGGAAACACAATTAACAAGGATGGACAGGATATGCAGGATTAAAATCTTTAAGAATCGAACAACAAATAATTTTGGTTATATCCTGTCCATCCTGTATATCCTTGTTAATAAAGGTTTTGCGTGAACTACCCGCCGAGCATCGTCTTCATCTTCGCAAAAAAGTTATCGGCCATCTGCTCCGCCTCTTCCTCTACCAGAATCTTCGCCATCTGCCCCTGTTGCACATTGAGGAGCTCGGCTGGAATCTCCGCCAGGAAGCGGGAGGGGATCCGCTCCTGGAGCGTGCCGTACTTCTTGCGCTGAAGGCAGCGGGTAATGGTCAGGTGCTGGCGGGCGCGGGTAATCCCCACGTAGCAGAGGCGCCGCTCCTCGTCAACGGAGAAATCCTCGTAGATCGACCTCTTGTGGGGGAGGATCTCCTCCTCCAGCCCGACCAGGAAGACCATCGGGAACTCCAGCCCCTTGCTGGAGTGGAGCGACATCAGGGTCACCGCGTTCTTGCCGTGCTCCTTCTTGTCCTTGCCGGAAAAGCGGTCTTCGTCCATCAGGGAGACCTTCTCCAGGAAACCGGAGAGGGAAGCATTCACTACCCGCTCCTCGAAGCTCGCCACCGAGTTGACGATCTGCTCCACATTCTCCACCTTGCGCCGGGCGATTGCCGCATCCTCGATGGTCCGGAAGAGCTCCTCTTCCAACCCCAGCTCCTTGAACAGCCCATTGACTCGCCCCGCCAGGTCGCCCGGCAGCTTGAACCGCTCGGCCGCCTCGCTAATCAGCCGGTGAAAGGCCAGCACCTTAGCCTTTGTCCCTTCGGCGATCTCTTCCAGCTCGGCCACCCTGCCGAACGCCTCGAACAGGGGGATGCTCTGCTCCATGGACCACTGGTTGATCCTGGTAACAGTACTGTCACCGATCCCCCGCTTCGGAAAATTGACGATACGCAGCAGCGCCTGCTCATCCTGGGGGTTGTCCACCACCTTCAGGTAGGAGAGGGCGTCCTTCACCTCCTTGCGCTCATAGAACTGCATCCCGCCGATAAGGACATAGGGGATGTCCTCGTAGCGGAGCTGCTCCTCGAAGGGGCGGCTCTGGGCGTTGGTCCGGTAAAGAATGACAAATTCGCCATAGGAGCGGTTGCTTTTAAAGCGCTCTATTTGAATCCGCTCCACCACCGCGGTCGCCTCCTCCTCGTCGTCCTGCAACACCAGAAGTTCGATGGGGCGACCCACCCCGGCGGCGGTCCAGAGGGTCTTCTCCTTGCGCTTTGCGTTGTTCTTGATGACGCTGTTGGCCGCCTTGAGGATGGTGCCGGTGGAGCGGTAGTTCTGCTCCAGCTTGATCACCCGGCACCCCTTGTAATCATGCTCGAAGGCGAGGATCTTCTCCACATCCGCGCCGCGCCAGCCATAGATCGACTGGTCGTCGTCTCCCACCACGCCGAGGTTTTTGTAACGGGCCGCCAGCATGCTGATCAGCAGGTACTGGGTCGGGTTGGTGTCCTGATATTCGTCGACCATGATATAGCGAAACCGCTCTTGCCAGTGCGCCAGCACCTCCGGATGTTTCTGGAACAGCTCCACGGTCAGCATGATGATGTCGTCGAAGTCGATGGCGTTGTAGGCGCGCAGGGCCAACTGGTAGCGGGGATAAACCTCGGCGGCGAGGGTTTCGTAGTCGTCGTCGTATCTGGCGGTATACTCCTTCGGCCCGATCAGCCGGTTCTTGGCCGAGGAGATCTTCCAGAGCACCGTGTCGGCATCGAACTTCTTCCCGTCGATATTGATCTCGCGCATGGCCTGCTTGATCACCCCCAACTGGTCGGAGGTGGAATAGATGGAAAAGTTCTTCTTGTAGCCGAGCCGTTCGATGTCCCGGCGGAGAATCCGCACCCCGAGAGAGTGGAAGGTGGAGAGGATCACCCCCTTGCAGGCCTTCTTCCCCACCAGCTCCTCCACCCGCTCCTTCATCTCGTTGGCCGCCTTGTTGGTGAAGGTGACCGCTAGAATATTGGCGCCGGGGACCTCCCGCTGCAGCAGCAGATAGCCGATCCGGCAGGTAATGACTCGGGTCTTGCCGGAGCCGGCACCGGCCAGCACCAGCAGAGGCCCCTCGGTATGCTCCACCGCCGACCGCTGTTCGGGGTTTAAAGTATGTAAATCAAGCATGATAGACCTCTAAATCAATCTTGCCACAGAGACACGGAGACACGGAGGAAAGCGAAAAACGGACTAACAGGGATATTCAGGATGGTCAGGATAAAAACTAAAATCTTTATTCGTTAGAATCTGACGAATTCAATCCTGAAAATCCTGAATATCCCTGTAAGAAAAGGTTTTTCTCTGTGTCTCCGTGGCAGATTTCAGTTAACTCACGACGCAAAATTGCCGGGAAAAAATCCCGGCTGTCTAGTGATAACAGAGTGGCTCGGTTAAATCAAGGAGGCGATATCTGTGCCAGATTGCAAAGCGCTGGAGGCTGTGATATAAGCAAATGGAGCAACGAACAGGGGGAGAGCAGATGGATAAACCGGCCGCCGAGCGGCGGATCAGCGAGCTGCGCAACCAGATCAATCACCACAACTGGCGCTACTACGTGGAGGACCAGCCGGAGATCAGCGACGCCGACTACGACAAGCTGTTTCACGAGCTGGTCAAGCTGGAGGAGCAGTTTCCCGACCTGGCCAGCGCCGACTCCCCCACCCGCCGGGTGGGCGCGCCCCCCCTCGACAAGTTTGTCCAGGTGCGACACCGCAGCCCGATGCTCTCTCTGGAGGACGCCTTCAGCGAGGCGGAAATCCTCGACTTCGATGAGCGGGTAAAACGTTTTCTCGGCCTCCCCGCAGACAAGGATATCGACTATGTTTGCGAACCGAAGATGGACGGTCTAGCAGTGGAGCTGATCTATGAAAACGGCGCCTTCACGGTCGGATCCACCCGCGGCGACGGCTTTGTCGGCGAGGACGTGACCCAGAACCTGAAGACCGTCAAGACCATCCCGCTCCGTCTCAATCTTACGCACCCACCGCAGCTTCTGGAACTGCGCGGGGAGGTATATCTCTCCCTGGCGGCCTTCCAGAAGCTCAACCAGGAACGGGAGGAGGCCGGCGAGCCACCCTTTGCCAATCCGCGCAATGCCGCAGCCGGCTCCTTACGCCAGCTCGATTCAAAGATCACCGCAAAACGCCCCCTCTCCATCTTCTGCTACGCCCCGGGGGAAGCGACCGGGGCCGAATTCACCAGCCAGCACGGCTTTCTCACCAACATTCCACACTGGGGGGTGCCGGCGAATCCCTTGGCGAGAAAGGTCGCCAACATTCAGGAAGTCCTCGCCTACTACCGGGAGATGGCCGCAAAACGCGACTCCCTCCCCTACGAGATCGACGGCGTAGTGGTGAAGGTTGATTCCTTTGCCATCCAGCGGGAGCTCGGCGAGAAAACCCGCTCGCCACGCTGGGCAGTGGCTTATAAATTTCCGCCGCGCCAAGCCATTACCGTAGTCGAGCGGATCGTCCCTTCCGTCGGACGGACCGGGGTGGTGACACCGGTGGCCTTCCTCAGACCGGTGGAGGTGTCGGGGGTGACGGTCTCGCGGGCCACCCTCCACAACTGGGAAGAGCTGGAGAAAAAGGATATCCGGGAAGGAGACACGGTGGTGGTGGAACGGGCGGGGGATGTCATTCCGGCCGTGGTGCAGGTAGTTGCCGACCAGCGCCCCAAAGACGCCGCAAAATTTCCAGTTCCGCAAACCTGCCCAGAGTGCGGCTCCGAAGTGGTGAAAATTCCCGGAGAAGTGGCGATCCGTTGCATGGGGCTTTCCTGTCCGGCCCAGATCCGTGAATCGATCATCCACTTCGCCTCGAGAAACGCCATGGATATCGACGGCCTCGGCGAGAAATATATCGAACAGCTCCTGCGACTGGGACTGGTGAAGAACGTGGCCGACCTCTACTACCTGACCAAAGACCACTTCATGCAGTTCGAGCGGATGGGGGACAAGCTCGCGGACAACCTCCTGACCGCCATCGAGCAGAGCAAACAGCGGGAACTCTCCCGCTTTATCTACGCCCTTGGGATCCGCCAGGTGGGGGAACACACCGCCAAACTCCTGGCAAAGTCGTTCGGCAGCATGGAGCACCTGGAAAAGACCTCTGCGGAGGAGCTCCTCTCCATCCGCGAGATCGGGCCCCAGGTGGCAAGCAGCATCCTCTCCTTCTTCCACAACCAGGAGAACCTCCTGGTGATCCGGCGGCTGGTCGCAGCCGGGGTGAAGCCAACCGTGGAGGAGAAGACGGTCGGCGGCAAATTCACCGGCAGGACCTTCGTCTTCACCGGGTCCCTGACCCGTTTTTCCCGTGACGAGGCGAAGCGGATGGTGGAAAATGAGGGAGGCCACGCCGCCGGTTCGGTCTCGAAGAAGACCGACTACGTCGTGGCCGGCGCCGAGGCGGGGAGCAAGCTCGACAAAGCGCGGGAGCTAGGGGTGCAGGTGATCACCGAAGAAGAATTCCTGCAGCTGCTGGAATCTTGAGAAACAACCTTTTCGCCACAGAGACACGGAGACACAGAGGAAAACTGAAAAAACGAATTAACAGGGATATTCAGGATAGCCAGGATATAACAAAAATCTTTTTGTTGTTATAATCCAAGGAATTTAATCCTGAAAATCCTGAATATCCCAGTTAATAATGGTTTTCCTCTGTGTCTCCGTGTCTCAGTGGCAGAAGTTTCCCGAATGAAAGGAACTACCATGAAAATCCGCGCAAATGTCACGGTCAGGGGCCTCGTCCAGGGGGTCAATTTCCGCTATCACACCCGGCAGACTGCTGAGGGGCTTAATGTAAACGGCTGGGTAATGAACCTTCCCGACGGGAATGTCTCTGGGTGCTTCGAGGGAGAAGAAACGGCCGTGCAGGCCCTTATCGACTGGTGCCGGCGTGGCCCCAGCGCCGCCCAAGTAGCGGAAGTGCTGGTGGAGCGGCAGACGTTCCAGGGGGAATTTGCCGACTTTACGGTGCGGCGGTAGCCCCGCGCTACTCCCGGACCCGTTCCCCCAGCTTCAGCAGCAGGTCATCGGCATTGACCCGCACCACCTGTTTCCCCTCATCTTCGCTCCGGACCAACCCTTCCGTCACCCACTCAAGGATCCGGGCGCTCGGCACGCCAAATTTCGCTGCCGCCTCTTCAACGGTATACCAGGTTTTTACCAAGGACATAACGCTCTCCTTCCACGGCTTTTCCTAGAGTATACCGCCAACCCTGTCGTCTGTCCTTTTCTTCGCTGTTTTTTATAACATCAGTAGTTGCTTATAATCCCCTCCCCAGGAGGGGGAGGGCCAGGGAGGGGGGTTGATGAGTGTTTTCGGCAAATTACAAACCTCCCTCCCCCTAGCCCCCTCCCGCTGGGAGGGGGAATATCGGCCAGCTCCGCTCCAGCCCGTCCGGATAGAAATTCTCCTTAGTCCGGTTGAAGTAGCCGAACTGGAGGCGCGGGTAGGTCTCCTTCAGCTGCTTGAGCAGCCGGTACATGCCGATCCCCCGGCCGCTTATCCCCATCCGCTGGTTGTAGAAATCGGGGTCGATGGAGAGGTTGCGCATCTGGATCATGTCCACGCCGGTCTCGCCGACAAACCGGAGCAGCGCCTCCACCTCCCCCGCGCTATCGGTAAGGCCGGGGGAGACCAGGTAGTTGATCATGGTGAACCGCCCCTGCTCCTTGGCGATCCGCAGGGACTCCATCACCTGGGCAAAGCCATAGCCGACCGGCCGATAGTAGCGGTTGTAGTACTCCTCCTGTACCGAATTCATCGAGAAGCGGAACGAGTCCATCCCGGCGTCGCACAAAAGCCGGACCCGGTCGGGGAACGAGCCGTTAGAGTTGAAATTGACCGTACCTCGGCTGGTAGCGCTCTTCAGCCGTCGGGTCGCCTCGGCCACGGTCTCCGCCTGCATGATCGGGTCCCCCTCGCACCCCTGGCCGTAGGAGACGATCGGTTCGGCCGCTTCGTTGAGATGCGGCAGGGCCAGCTCGACGATTTCCTCCGGGGTGGGGACGAAGCCGATCCGCTCGTGGTTGGACGGGCAACAGTCGGAGGGCTGCAGGCTGATGCAGCCGAGGCAGCGTGAATTACAGACCGGCGAGGTGGGGAGCGGCGCCTCCCAGCGGCGGAAGAACAGGTTCTTGGCGGCAAAGCAGTGGTAATCCACGGCGCAGCGGGCCAGCTGGGTAAGGAGCCGGTTGTCGGGGAGCTCCCCCAGCATCTTACGGACCAGCGGATCGAGTTTGCGGTCGTCGTAGTTCTTGGGGAGCCAGTTTTCGTTACTGTCGACCCGGCTGGCCGCTACCACGAACCGCTCGCTCGCCTCGTCCCAACCGACCGCGGTATAGGACCAGAGCGGCAGGTGCACCTTTTTCCTGCTGTAGTCGCAGGCGGGGAGGAGCGTCCGCATGTAGCCGGGCGCCATGAAGGCGGAGACCGCCTGGATCTTTTGCTCGCGCCTTCCCTCTCGCACCGTCGCCACCGTTACGAACTTCCGTTGCTTCTCGTCCCAGGCGATGGGGGGCGTATCGGGGATGGTGAAGAGCCGGCTGTCGTCGGGGAGCGGGATCAGCTCGATGTGTTCCGGCAGCACCGCCTCGGTGCCGCTCATGCCGGCCATGGTAAGGCTAGGGTGGTCAAAAATGTTCCCTTTGGCGTCGGCGTAGAGGAGTTTGGGTAAGGTTTTTCGTTTCATAATACAAGCAGACTAGCAGAAATCGACAAAACCGGCAACAGTTACCAGACCGACCAACAGCCTCACGTTTGTATTGTTTTTATGGTCCAACAATAAATTATATTTTAATTATAATCCGTGATATAACACGGATAAATTGGACACAAGAGACGGGAATTTATTAGCTTCGCTGTTACCCTGTAGATGTGTATTTTACAACCTCGATAACCATTTCGAGCAGAGCAGCTAAATTTGGGCGCCCAAAAACCTAAATGAAAACTATTGCAGCGTTTGTCATCGGATTGATTATTTTCTTCGCTATGTTCCTAGGCTTGCATTTAGCTGCTTTCGAGTTTGCTAAAGCCATGGGCGGAGTAAATCTGACAGAGCGGCTTCACCCGTATGCAAATTCTCACTATCTAGAGCTAGCAGTAGAGGGTTCTTACTCTCCACTGAAGGACCCGATTTTTCTTCTCTACGCATTTGTTGTGAATTTCATTCCTTTTTGCCTCATTTCATTCGTATCAGAAAATAGGTTTAAGCATCACTACTCGCCGCTGATTGCCATCAGCTCAGGTTTTGTAGTCTCGTATCTCACTCATTTTTATCTTTTTAGAGTTACATATCCAAAGCAGATGTTTTACGGGTACGCTTACGAGTTATTTATTGCAGTTCTTGCTGGCGTTATTGGCATTTTCGTTGGGAAGGAAAGTCGATTCGTGACTAACAAAGCCGGTGGACCTGACGCATAAGACATAAAGGAAACGAACTGAAAGAATTGTTAATTGTTGTCGTACCACTAGGAAGCGTAGCGCTGGGCGCTCTTATTGGCTATCTTCACTTCAAAGAGCTAAAAGGGGACAGGCTACTTTATGGCAAACAACATTAAAAACTAGCCTGTCCCTTTTTTAATCTTGAGAAGTTCACGGAGTGAGTACTCATGGACAACAACGAAAAATTCATTTATGAAGTCACTAAGAGAGCTTTCGCTCGCACTCTCGAATTGGAACTCGGACTTCCAGAAAACTGGATAACCTTTATCGCAGCCGAGGACGACTGGTCCTTCGTGGTCAAATGCCATGCCTTATTAGAGTCCGCTGCGAACCGAGCACTGACCGAAGCACTCGGTCGACCTAATCTCTCGGAGTTCATCAGCAGACTAGAACTCTCTGGGGTAAAGACTGGAAAGGTCTCACTACTTGTTAATCTTGACCATCTCGACAGCGACTGTAAAAGATTTATCTCAAAACTTTCGGAACTTAGAAACGCATTTGTGCATGAGGTTGCGAACACAACTCTCACCATCAACGAATTACTTGAGCGTCTCCCAGAAAAAGATAGAAAGGGCTTTGTGAATGCGTTCAGTTGGGGGCTTACCGACTGGAAAACAGCCAACTGTGCAAAACTCGACCAAGACGACGAGGCAAAATCCCTCTTCTACATCTCGGCAGCATCAAGCTGGAACAAGTCACAGGTTCTCGCAATCTGGTTTGGTGTCCTCTTTGTGATTCGTAAGCTTCATCGTGCATTCCAGAAAGAGCAAACGAATCAGCAAGAGATAGCTGAGCTTAGGGAACTCGCACAGTCATTGACACAAGCAAGCAAATAAAAGGGGGACAGATCTATTTATAATTCTTTAACAAGAAGTAGACTTGTCTCAAATTATCTAATAACAGCAGTACTTATAGTTTTATGCACCGTTTTGCTTTCCACCAATGCTAATGCGATCTGTTGCACATGGGAGGATAAAAGCGGTGTTTTTCATATGTCTGATGATCGTTCAAAAGCTCCGAGCGATGCGAAATGCGATGACACCGAAGAACCGGTAATCGTAAACAAACCGAGTACGGACAAATCCAAGCAAGGATATTCACAGTTTGAGATTCGCCTGACAGAAACCGCGCCGCCGCCCTTGGGAAGTAAACCCAAAGACGCCGATCTCGCCAATACGATTTTCTGGCTTCTGAGCAACAAAATGGGTTTGCCGTTACCGTCGTCCACCGTAGCACATGTATATGCGGACAAGTCGTCGTTCATTGAGGGACTCATCGAGGTTGGCGGCGAAACGAGCGAAATGGCGACCAAAAAAGTCAATACCTTTGGCGCATTCGCGTCGCGCAAGGGTCTTTTGCTACGCAGTGATTCTCTGGCACGCATGCCGTTAACCTCTCGTGCGGAGATATTCGCCCATGAGTTAACGCATATCAGCCAATGCAAATTGGGCGAAGGTGGACGGCGATGGCCTGCACAATGGCTTCGCGAAGGACACGCTGACTGGGAGGCTTTCCAGGTGCTTGAAATTATGGGGCTGCGCCCGTTTAGCGAGTCGCGAGCGAGATTCATTAGTGCTATTAAAGCCTCTCCGACAGCGGCGAGCGCATTTCCCGATCTCGACGCCCTCGATACCATAGCAAAATGGATTGATGCAAAAAATCGGTTTGGCAGACCGGGTACCTATGGGCAGTCATTCCTGGCCGTGGACTGGCTGATTGAGCGCTATGGCCATGCGAAGCTCATTGAGTTACTAGGGAAGTATGGGTCAGCTTCGGAATCTGGAAAGGCGTGGCGCAGCGTCTACCCGATTTCCCAGCGCCAGTTTATCAATGAATTTCACAACCGGCTGCAAACCCTTTGATCGAGCTTTGCTAGATCCGATGGTAAAGTGTTAGATATTGGGAATAGGGACATGAAAAGGGAGGTAATATGAATCTGATTTCAGCAAAGATGACGACAGTCCGACTACTCCTGATAGCAGCCTTTTTGTTGAGCGCCCTTGTTGCCAGTGCTGGCGCCGTGGACCAACCAGGCAGCCCCCCGCAGCCGGTGGAAGAGAGGCCATTGAACCTCTTCCCGACCACCCTCCCAACCACGCTCGGGCCCACCAGGGAAGCCTCCGGTGAAAAAGTGATGCCTCTTGGCGCGGAGGAGAAAACGCACCAGCCAGCGTCCCTGTCCCGGCGGATCATCGAGCGGATGATCCTCATCGGCACCAGTTCGTATGGCATGTCCAACCCGGAAGCCTACGAGCAGCGGCCGGGGGAGCCGCCACCGGCTAGATCCCGCTAGATTCAGGCAAAGATTTTGGTGTCAGGGCTATGAAGGGAAATCTGCGGTGTCCAATTTGGATTTTGCTTACGTCCCGTCGGGACAGAATGATGGTAGCCGGGGAATTCTTTCCCCGGCTAATAATACAAAATATCCTCACGTCACGTACGTGACGTGGGGGGAATTTGGTATCCCTACCGGGGGATAAATCCCCCGGCTACCATCCAACGCCCCTAGCGGGGCTTATAAACCATTGCAAACCGGTCAACGCTGATGGGAAAGAGGAATAGATCGGTCACGAATTATTTCCCAAAAACAGTTTACTAGTGCTTTCAACAGGTGCTATTATTGGTACTGTAAAAGCATAAGGAGGAAGAGCCATGCAAACATCGACTAAATTTTCCGAAGACATAGTACCATTGAGCGATATGAAGGTTAACCCCGGCAAGGTCGTCAATCAGGTAGATAAAACCCATCGGCCGGTGCTCTTAACCAACAGGGGGAGAGGTGTTGCCGTTATCCAGTCACTAAAGGATTACGAGACGGAAACAGAGGAGCGGGCCTTTATGCGTGGCGTAGTGCAAGGGTTGATGGACCTTGAAGAAGGCCGAGAAATGAACCTCTCGGATGTCAAAAAGCATCTTGGCTTGAGCTGAAATATGCCCCGAAAGTCCACCATCACCTTTGCAGCCTCGGCGGTCAAAGACCTTGAGGAAATACGCGAGTGGTATGCCGAGCAGCAGGTCCCCGACGTGGGCGAGCGATTGCTTGGAGAAGTTATTTCCCAAGTGGCACGGCTGGCCGACTTCCCCGAAGCCGGCCGTATTGTGCCTGAGTTCGGCGGAGCACATCTGAGGGAGATTATCTATCCCCCCTTTCGTATAGTATATCGTCTGGGTGAGAATCGGGTCCGCATTGTCCGAGTATGGCGGAGCGAGCGTCTGCTTAAGATGCCGTAGGTGCCTTACACCTTGCACAA
>JANXYN010000033.1 GCA_025356035.1 Geobacteraceae bacterium | reverse complement strand
AGGCTGAGCACGGCATCGCCCAGGAATTCCAGCCGCTGGTTGTCCTTGGTCTCCTTCCCGCCCGCCTCATTGACAAGGGATTTGTGGGTCAACGCTTCGACCAGCAGGGCGCGATTGTTGAAGCTGTGGCCAATGGCGGTTTCCAGTTCCGTCAGCCGGGCATTTCGATCGTTTTGCATCGCGATTATTCCTAAGGGGAAGAAGCCGGAGGTGGAGGGGTGCGGAAGTGCAACTCCACATGAATATCGCATTATAGCCAAACATCCTGTTTTTATCAATAGTCATGGCGCGCTCCCAGGTTTTTTGTCTTGATTAATTCGCCGTGCTTCCCTATAATTCAAGAGTTTATAAGAGAAATTGGAGCACCGCCATGGCCAGCTTTATAACCTTTGAAGGGATCGAGGGGTGCGGCAAAACCACCCAGCTGAAGCTGCTAGCTGGGCTGTTGGAGAAACATGGCCACCAGGTCGTCACTACCAGGGAACCGGGCGGCTGTCCCATTGCCGACAAGGTACGCACCATCCTGCTGGATGCAGAAAACCGCGCCATGGTGCCACTTGCCGAACTGCTGCTCTATGCAGCGGCCAGGGCCCAACACGTGGCCGAAATTGTGCGGCCGGCCCTGACTGCCGGTAAAATCGTTCTCTGTGACCGGTTTACCGATGCGACCATGGCCTATCAAGGGTTTGGCCGGGGGCTCGATCCTGAAACCATCGCCACCCTGAACCGACTCGCCATCGGCCAACTCTGGCCAGAGCTAACCATTCTCCTCGATTGCCCGGTGGAAATCGGTCTCTCACGGGCCATTGCCCGGATTGACAACAGCCAGGGGGCCAGGGAAGAACGCTTTGAACTGGAAGCCAGGCAATTCCACCAGCGGGTCAGAGACGGCTACCTCCAGCTGGCAGCCCAGGAACCAGCTCGCTTTGTGCGGATCGACGGCGGCCAGGACGTGCAACAGGTGGCAAGCGCAATCAGTTCTGCGGTGCTGGCTAGAATTGGCCAAGGAAACAGATAGGTAGCAAGTGCGGAATGAGGAGTCAGCCATTCAGGTTGTTGAGGATTTCACCCTGCCCTTCGCTGAGATTGTCGGTCAGGACCGTGCCATCCAGGTACTGAAGCGTTCGCTGGCAACCGGCAAGGTTGCTCACGCCTACGTTTTCGAGGGGATAGCGGGGTGCGGCAAGAAAATGACCGCGCTTGCCTTTATCCAGGCGATTTTCTGCGGAACCGGCGCAGGGTGTGGCCATTGCCCCTCCTGTCGCAAACTGGCGACACAACAGCATCCCGACCTGCACCTGCTTGCCCCGGACGGCACTTTCCTAAAAATCGACCAGATTCGGGAACTGCAAAGGGAATTGGCTCTGCGCCCCTTTGAGGCGCGACAGAAGGCAGCAATCATCGACGACGCCGACCGGCTGAACCCAGCCGCCGCCAACGCACTATTGAAGACGCTTGAGGAGCCGCCTGGCAACGCCATCCTGATTTTGCTCACCAGCAACATCGAAGGAATATTGCCAACCGTACTGTCACGCTGTCAGAGGCTGCGCTTTGCGCCATTACCACTGGCAAGCATCGAGGCGTGGCTGCTGAAAAAGGGGATAACGCCTGAAGCGGCACGGATTGCCGCGGCTCTTTCCGGGGGCAGCCTGCAAAAGGCCCTGGAAATCCAGGACGAAGATGTGCTGCAGTCGAGAAAAACCTTTATCGAGCAGATGACCGCCCTTTCCCTGGGGGAGATCACGCCGCTTTTGCGGGGAGCTGAAGAGCTGGCCAAGGACAAGGAACAGGCGGTAGCAATGCTCGACCTGCTTAAGACTTTTTTCCGCGACCTATTGCTCCTGCACGGCGGCAGCACGGACTTCATCAACTGCGATCTTGCCCCGTTGCTGCAGCGTGAAGCCGGGCGCTTCTCCCTTGATGAAATTATGCAGAGGATCCAGTTTATCAGCCAGGCGCAACAGGCCCTGCTGCGCAATGTCAATACACGGCTGGCCCTGGAGGTGCTGTTCATGAGGCTGGCTGCCAGATAGAATCCTTCCCCACGTGGCAACTTGTTTAGATTCACCTTACTTGCTAAAGAGCGGGGTCATCCCCGGGAGGAAATATTGATAAAAATTGTAAAAATCCAATTTCACACGGCGGGCAAGTTGTACGACTTCGCTTGCAACGGTCTTGAGCTCCACCCCAGTGACAGGATCATCGTCGAGACCGAGCGCGGCAGAAGCATCGGCTCGGTGGTGGTGGGACCGATCGAAATCGCCGAAGAGCAAGTCCCGGAGGGGCTGAAAAACATCCTCAGAAAGGCCGAGCCGGCCGATCTGGAGGCTGCTGCCAGGAACGCCGTCCGCGAAAAGGAGGCCTTTGCCTTCTGCCTCGCCAAAATCTCCGAACGGAACATGGAAATGAAGCTGGTCAAGGTGGAGTACCTCTTTGACGGCAGCAAGGCGATCTTCTATTTCACTGCGGACGGCAGGGTCGACTTCCGCGAACTGGTCAAAGACCTCGCACACGCCTTTCATACCCGAATTGAGATGCGCCAGATCGGCGTCCGCGACGAATCGAAACTGGTGGGGGGGATGGGGATCTGTGGCCGAGAACTTTGCTGCTCCTCATTTCTCCGCGACTTCGAGCCGGTATCGGTAAAAATGGCCAAGGAACAGAACCTGGCACTCAATCCCACTAAGATCTCCGGTCAGTGCGGCAGGCTCCTCTGCTGTCTCGGCTATGAATTCGAGACCTACTGCACCTTAAGGAAGTGTCTCCCCAAATGCGGCAAACACGTCCAGTGCGGCAGCACCGGCGGCGAGGTGGTCAAGCTGAACGTGCTGACCGGGACCGTCACGGTACGGTCCGATGACGGCCACACGTCGATAATCAAGGGGGAAGATATCCGGCCGGAAAATATCACCGACCGGCCAAAGAAGCTGCAGCAGAAAGATGCCGCCGATGCCAGGCCGAAAGAAGGCCATCGCCAGAGGCCCCAGGGGGACGACAAGAGTCGCCGCCCGCCCAACGCCGAGAAGCGTGACAAAAGTGGCGAGAAAAAACCTTCCCGACACGGGAAGCCCGGTGGGAATCCTGGCAGTAAGCCCGGCGGCAAGTGATCACCGATCCTCGTCGCAATGGGCCGTATCCAGCTAAAGGAGCAGAAATGAGCCGCACCTTTTATGTCACCACCCCGATTTATTATGTCAACGATGTTCCCCATATCGGCCATGCTTACACCACCCTGGCGGCCGACGTCATCGCCCGTTACAAAAGGCTGAAGGGGAATGAGGTGTTCTTTCTCACCGGTACTGACGAGCATGGGCAGAAAGTGGAGAAGGCGGCCAATGCCGCCGGGGAAACGCCGCTGGAACTGGCCGACCGTGTGGTAAAACGCTTTCAGGCACTCTGGGAAAAGCTGGATGTATCATATACCGATTTTATCCGCACCACCCAGGAACGGCACAAGAATGGTGTTTCCCACCTGTTTGCCCAGGTGCTGGCCCAGGGTGACATTTACCTGGGCGAGTATGAGGACTGGTACTGCACCCCCTGCGAGACCTTCTGGACCGAAACCCAGCTCATCGACTACAAATGTCCCGACTGCAACCGCCCCACGGAAAAGCTCAAGGAGGAGTCATATTTCTTCAGGATGAGCAAATACCAGGAGCAGCTCCTCGCCCACATCGAGGCCAATCCTGACTTCATTCAGCCCAAATCGAAGCGCAACGAAATCATCGCCTTTGTCAAAGAAGGTCTCCGGGACCTTTCTATCTCCCGCACCTCCTTCAAGTGGGGGATACCGGTGCCAGGGAACGAGCGGCATGTTATTTACGTCTGGTTCGACGCCCTGGCCAACTATATCACGGCGCTCGGCTACCCAGACCAGTCGGGCAATTTCGGCAAATTTTGGCCGGTGGATGCCCATTTGATCGGCAAGGACATCCTCCGCTTCCACGCCGTATACTGGCCAACCTTCTTGATGGCGGCTGGCCTCCCTTTGCCGAGGAAGGTCTTTGCCCACGGCTGGTGGACGGTGGAGGGGCAGAAGATGAGCAAAAGCCTACAGAATGTGGTCGAGCCCAATATGCTGATCGATAAATACGGGGCGGATGCAGTCCGCTACTTCCTGCTAAGGGAGGTGCCCTTCGGCCTCGACGGCGATTTCTCCCATACCGCGCTGGTGCACCGGATCAACTCCGACCTTGCCAATGACCTGGGCAACCTTCTCAATCGCTCGACAGCCATGATCAACAAGTATTTCGACGGCATTGTCCAGACGCCCGGCCCATTGTCCGCCCTCGACCAGGCCTACCGGGCAAAAACCGAAGCGATGGTAACACAGGTCGATGCGCACCTCGATGAGCTTGCTTTCAGCAAGGCCTTGCAGGCCATCTGGGAAGTGATTTCCGCAGGCAACAAATATATTGACGAGTCCGCCCCCTGGGCCCTGGCCAAAGACCCCGCGCAGCATGAACGGCTTGGCACCATTATGTACTGCAGCCTTGAATCCCAGCGGATTATCTACCACCTCCTCGCCGCATTCATGCCCAAAACTGCGACCAAGGCGCTTTCCTACCTGAGCTGGGATGCGCCACCGACAGAAGCAGGTCTAAAATGGGGAGGTCTAGCCACTGGAACGAAAATCACTAAGGCGGAACCGCTTTTTCCGCGGATAGAGGAAGGGACTAGGGACTAGGGACTAGGGACTAGGGACCAGGGACCAGGGACCGGCAAAGCTTTCCCGATTCCCGATTCCCGTTACCCGCCTTTGGCCGGCCGCAGCTCGCCGAAATCGAAGAGGAAGAGGAGCCGGAACAGGCAGTATTTGTAAAACTCACTGAATAACAACCGGAAACTGCCGCCATGGTTCCACCACTCCTCCTTCAGGTTCTTGCTGTCCACCGGATGGGAATAGATGGCGATATCGGCGGCAAAAACGTTACGGAAGATGAGGATCGCGCGCTTCATGTGATAGCGCGAGGTGATGAGGGTTAGAGAGTGGATGTCCCTGGTTTCGATGAGCTTTCTGGCATAGAGGGCATTCTCCAGGGTATTGCGCGAAGCCTTTTCGAGAAAGACACCGTCGCCGTTTGGCTCACCCTCGCGCTCCCTGAACAGAGTCTCTTTACGGATCGCGGGATCAACACCGACGAGGAACAGGTAGCGTCCCTGCCGCTGCCGATAAAGCCTGACACCCTCTTCGACACGCCCTTTGCCGCCGGCCAGCACCACAATCGCATCGGTCTGGCGATCCTGCTGCCTGACGGAAAAGGTCTTGTAGGCGAAATCGATAAATAGCACCGCCGCCACCACCAGCACGATCAGGACCAGGGACAAGAGCCCCCGGAGCAGGAAGCGGTTGATGCGTCGTTTAAAGAACCCAAAAAGTTTAAATTTTACTTGCATACTCTTTCACATTCTGCTATAAAAAATAGCTTCAGATTATTCAGGAGGAAAGCCAATGTCCAAAATATGCGAAATCTGTGGGAAAGGCCCCAGCTTCGGTCATAACGTGAGCCATGCCAACAATAAAACCCCCAAGGTCTGGTATCCAAACCTGCAGAAGATCAAAGCGGTCAGGAACGGCACGGTCAGGAGCATCAAGGTCTGCACCCGCTGCATTCGCTCCGGGCACGTCACCAAAGCACTCTAAGACCGGTTCAATGTCCACCTCAAAGCCGCAACGTCACCGATGTTGCGGCTTTTTGTTGTCCGCAGCGATCCCCGTTCACACTCAATTATCCCCAGGGTGGCAACGGTTGAAAGCCCCCTCACTCCTCACCTGTCACGGCCATCAATAGCCACCACCTCGATCTCCACCTGTGAACCCCTCGGTAACCCCTTCACTTCTACGGTGGAGCGAGCCGGTGGGTCTGCAGGAAAGCGCCGGCCATAAACCTCGTTGACCTTCGCAAAAGAGGCCAGATCGGTCAGATAGATGGTGGTTTTCACCACCGCGGCGAAGGTCAGCCCCGCTGCGGCAAGCACCGCGGCAATATTCTCCATCACCTGCTCGGTCTGCTCGACGATATCGCCGGCACGCAGCTCACCACTGCTGGGAACCAGCGGGATCTGTCCAGAGAAAAACACCAAGCCGCCCCCCCTCACCCCATGGGAATAGGGGCCAATCGCCTGGGGCGCCTTGTCAGTCGAGATTATCTCCTTTTTCATGTTCCCCCTCCCCAAGATAATTTGGAAACGCGATTTTTTCGCAAGGTCAAGGCGCTCAAGGGACGACGCGGAGGCGTACGAACTGTACGCCGCACAAGGAGTCACGCAGAGCAACGCCGAGATTGCGGAAAAAGCGCGTTTCCTCTAGCTTTTTAGCCGCTCCACCTTGATGACCCCCTTCACCTTCATAACGCTGTTCATGACCCGGTTCAAGTGGGTGAGATCGGCGACATGCACCTCGAAGACGTTCAGGCCACGCTTGTCAATGGTACTCTGGATTGAAGCGCTGACAATGTTGGCTTCGCAATTGGTTATCGCCTGGGTTATGTTTGCAAGTATCCCCTTCTCGTCGTGGCAGGATACCCTGATCTTCACCGACTGGGCGGCAGACGGTTTCCCCTTGCTCCAGGCAACGTCAATGCGCCGTTCCGGATCGCTATCCAGGGCAAAGGAACAGTCCGCCGTATGGATAGTAACACCGCGGCCACGGGTAATGAAGCCGACGATATCATCCCCCGGAACCGGATTGCAGCATTTGCCAAACCGGACCAGCACATCTGCCATGCCGCTGATCTCGATGGCGCCGGCCGGCTTGAGCTTAACCTTGCCGGGGCGGGTCACTTTCGGCGCCACTGGCGCCTGGATTTTGTCGGCAGGGAGGATTTTCCCCAGGATCTGGCTTGCCGACAGCTTGCCGAAACCGACCGCAGCCAGCAGGTCATCTTCAGCGTTGAAGCCAAACTCGGCCGCCGCCCGCTTCAATTCACCGGTTTTCAGCAGCTTGTTGAAATTCTGCGAATAGCGGCGGAACTCCTTTTCGCAGATCTCCCGGCCGAGGGTAATGCTCCTGGTCCGCTCCTCGGTCTTGATCCAGCCGCGGATCTTGTTCCTGGCGCGGGAGGTCTTGACAATCTTCAGCCAGTCCTTGCTCGGCGTGTGGTGGGGGGCGGTAATTACCTCCACAATATCGCCAATTTTCAGTTCATACTTGAGAGGAACCAGTTTGCCGTTTACCTTGGCCCCCACGCAGCGATGGCCGATGTCAGTATGGACGCTGAAGGCGAAATCGATCGGCGTGGACCCCTTGGGGAACGACTTGACATCCCCTTTGGGGGTAAAGATGTAGACCTCCTCAGGAAAGAGTTCAAATTTAACGGAATCCATGAACTCCCGGGAGTCCTGCAACTCATTTTGCCATTCGAGGAGCTGCCTGAGCCAGGCAAAGCGCTTGACTTCCTTCTCGTCGTAACCCTTCCCCTCCTTGTATTTCCAATGGGCGGCGATGCCGGCCTCGGCAACCCGGTGCATCTCCGACGTCCTGATCTGCACCTCCATCCGGTCGCCAAAAGGGCCGATGACCGTAGTATGAAGCGACTGGTACATATTCCCCTTGGGCATCGCGACGTAATCTTTGAACCTGCCGGGAATCGGCTTCCAGGTTGAATGAATGATGCCAAGCACCTCATAGCACTCGCGAAGATCCTCCACCTGGACTCGAATGGCGATCAGGTCGTAAATCTGGTCGATGTCCACGTTGCGGCTCTCCATCTTGCGGTAGATGGAATAAAGGTGCTTGCTCCGACCGGAAACCTCCCCCTTGATCCCGTGCTCATCGAGCTTTTGGATGATGATCTGTTTCACCTCATCCACGTAGGTTTCCCGCTCCTTTTTCTTCCGCGCCACCTTGTTCGCCAGATCATAGTAGATCTCCGGATTCAGGTAACGGAAGGAAAGGTCCTCCAGCTCGCTTTTTATCCAGGAGATCCCCAGCCGGTTCGCCAGAGGGGCGTAGATATCCATGGTTTCCTGGGCAACACTGCGCTGCTTGTTTTCCGGCTGGTACTGCAAGGTCCGCATGTTGTGGAGACGGTCAGCCAGCTTCACCAGAATCACCCGAATATCGTTGGACATGGCCAGCAGCATCTTGCGGAAGTTCTCTGCCTGGCGCTCCTCCTTAGTCTTGAAATGGATTTTGCTGATCTTGGTGACCCCGTCCACCATGTTGGCCACTTCAGCACCAAACAGGGTTTCCAGCTCTTCGCGGGTGGTCAGGGTGTCTTCGATGGTGTCGTGCAAAAGGCCGGTGACTACGGTGGAAACGTCGAGCCGGAGGTCGGCCAACAGTGCCGCCACCTCCATGGGGTGAACCAGATAAGGCTCACCAGAGAGGCGCGTCTGGCCCAGATGCACCTTGGCGCAGAAAACGTAAGCCTTCCTGATCAAATCCAGATCAGCCGTGGGATTATAGGAGGAGACCTTATCCAGTATGTCATTTAGTCTGATCATAATTAGAAATCTACGGGGAGAGGCAAGGGCCTAAGGGTAACATGCAAAGCCTCGTGCCAGGCACTTTGCCCTGCAAAAAGGCAAAAAAAAGAGCTGAAGCGGTCGCGCTTCAGCTCTTGGCAAGGATTAAATCAACGTCCTCTACGGGAAGTGAGCTCATAACCTACCTTGCCGGCGGCAATTTCCCGCAGGGCAATCACCACATTCTTATTCCCCTTATTGTCGATGAGAGGCTTTGACCCCTTAAACAGCTGCTTAACCCTTTTCGACGACAACATAACCAGCAGAAAGCGGTTATCCACCTTTTCCAGACAATCTTCTACAGTGACCCGTGCCATATACCTACTCCTTTCAGTCGCATGCTATTCATGCGTGAGGAGTGATGGGAGAGGTGTACTCCTTGCGCCTCACTCCTTACGCCTTACGCCTTATCTATATGTCAAACTTCTCCGCCACCAGCTCCAGCACCCTGCCTGTCCGGCAGCTTTCAGCGATCAGCACCGACTTGAGTTCCTCCACCGCCTTGCTGAACACGTCGTTAATAATAATATAATCGTACCAGCGTGACTCCTTGATCTCCCACGCGGCCCCCTGGATGCGTCGCTCGATCACCTCGACACTGTCCGCGCTGCGGCAGTCAAGCCTGCGCCGGAGCTCCTGAAAACTCGGCGGCAGGATAAAAATGTAAACGCCACCATGATAGCGTTCTTTCAGCTGTTGCGCACCCTGGCAATCGATGTCCAGAATGACATCGACCCCGCATTTGCGGTATTCTTCCAGGGTCTTCAGCGCCGTGCCGTAACAATTGCCATGGACCTCGGCCCATTCGGCAAACTCACCAGCGGCAATCATCCGCTCAAACTCTGCCGGTGCGGCAAAAAAATAATCCTGACCATGCACCTCGCCTGGCCGGGGCAACCGAGTCGTGTAGCTGACAGAGTGCCGCAAGTTCGGAAAAATGTCAATCACTTCCTTGCAGAGCGTGGTTTTGCCGGCGCCTGACGGGGCCGAGATGATGTAGAGAATTCCCTCTCTGTGCATACCTCATCCTTTTAGAAACGGGCTAGGAGTTGAGACTGCCTCACTCGATGTTCTGCAACTGTTCACGGATCTTTTCCAGCTCGGCTTTCAGCTCCACCACATAACCCGCTATCTCGGCATCGTTGGCCTTGGAGCCAATGGTATTCACCTCGCGGTTCATTTCCTGGAGGAGGAAATCAAGCTTCCTGCCGACCGGTTCCGTGAGGGCCAGGATCTGATCGAGCTGGCCCAAGTGGCTCCTGAACCGAACCAATTCCTCGGTGACGTCGCAACGGTCGGCCATGATCGCCACCTCCTGCGCCAGCCGCATCTCATCGACAAGACCTGCGCCGATAAGTTGCGCCACCCGTTCCTTCAGGCGCGCGGCATAATCCGCCACTACCACTGGCGCGCGCTGCTCCACCCGTGCAAGGAGGGCGTCGGCCAGTTCCCGCCGCTGCCGCATATCCTGCAGAAGCGCGGCTCCCTCCCGGCTCCGCATGCTGTCCAAATTTTCAATGGCGCCTTGCACCGCCGCCATAAGGTTGGCCTGCAGCGCCTCATCCGGCTGACTCGCTTCGCCAACCATAAGCACATCGCGCTGGCCAGCGATCAGCTCCAGGCTCACCTCACCGGCAAGCCCCAACTCGGTTTTCAGACGATTGAACAGTTCCGCATACGCCTTGGCCAGGGGAACATTGACCACCGGTGCTGCACCTACTCCGGCCAATTCCTCCCGCTGGATAAAGACATCCACCTTGCCGCGCTTCAGGCAGGCCGCGACGCCCTTTTTCACATCGAGTTCAAAGGGAAGGAGCGTCCGCGGCAGCTTCACCGTAATCTCGCTGTAGCGGTGATTCACCGACTTGATCTCAACGATGATCCTGCCGCCACCGGCGGCAGCCTCCCCTTTGCCATAACCGGTCATGCTTTTTATCATAAATAACTCCTTGGGGCAATGGGCAATGGGTTACTGCCGCTGCCGCTCCCACTCCCACGCGGTCCGTACAATATATTCCAGGTCATCATGCCGCGGCTGCCAACCGAGGGCTCCCTTGAGCTTTGTGCTATCGGCCACCAGCGCGGGCGGATCCCCCGCCCGGCGCTCCGTCTCCTCGACGGCGAAGTCGACGCCGGTCACCCGCCGGGCCACATCCACCACCTCTCGGACCGAATAACCATGGCCATAGCCGCAGTTGAACACATCACTCTCCCCGCCGCGCAGCAGGTAGTCGAGTGCCAGCAGATGGGCTGATGCCAGGTCGTCCACGTGGATATAGTCCCTGATGCAGGTGCCATCGGCGGTGGGGTAATCGGTGCCGAACACCTGGAGTTTGTCAGACTCTCCCTTGGCGGTCTTCAACGCCCGGGTGATCAGATGGGTCGCCTCCCGGTACGCCTGGCCAATCCGACTTTGGCCATCGGCCCCCGCCACATTGAAGTAGCGAAGCGCCACGTAGCGGAAATCATCCCTGGCAAACGCCAGATCCCGAAGGATCTGCTCCACCATCGCCTTTGCCGAGCCGTAAGGGTTGATGGGGCTAAGCGGTGCCTGCTCATCCACGGGGATGCTCGTCGGAATGCCGTAGACTGCGGCGGTCGAGGAGAAGATGAAGCGGCCAATCCCCTGTTCCGCCATGACGTCCAGGAGATTCAAGGCATTGGCGGTATTGTTCCGGTAGTACTTGAGCGGTTCCCGCACACTCTCCGGCACCACGATGGAAGCGGCAAAGTGCATCACCGCCGCCGGCTGGAACTCCCGCATCACCCTGCGCAAAGTGTCCCGGTCGGCCAGATCGCCCTCCACCAGCTCGCCATGGAGCACCGCCCAGCGGTTGCCGGTGGAAAGATTGTCATAGGTCAGCACGGAATGGCCAGCCTCGCCCAGTGCCTTCACCACATGACTACCGATATAGCCGGCGCCGCCGGTTACCAGGATCTTTGTTTCCAAAATCGAACCTCGCTTTTAATGGCACCCCCCCCAGCCTCTCCTTACCAAGGAGTGGAGCTTTAAATCCCCCTCCTGGTTCAGGAGGGGTTAGGGGTGGTCAGGTGTCAACCTTAATGGTTATTGGAATAATACCTATCAGCTGCCAACGTTCAGCGTCTTTTTGCCTTTTCCAACCATTCCAGGAAAAAGGCCAGGAACACCCCGGTAAACAGCGCAGTCACTCCAGCCAGTACTATAATCATCCCCTTCTTCGGCTTTATCGGCTGCTGCGGCACCACCGGCTCCACGATCACCTCAAAGCCCCTGGCTAACTGGATCTGGTCAGTAACGGCGTCTAACCGGCCTTTCAATGCAACAATCTCCTTTCCTATCTCCAGGGGGTTAAAGCCGAGGTTTTGTATATTGTTGCTTTCGATTGCCCTGAGCAGAGTGGTGCGCACTTTTTCCGACGCCACCAGGTTCTTCTCCAGATACCCCTTCATCTTTTTAAGCTCGTCTTGCTGCAAGGTCAATCGTTCCAGCACAAAGCCGTTCAGATTGAGGTAGTTCATGATCGCTTTTTCATATTTTGTGATCAGCTGTGGAGCGGTTGTCTGGATAATAATCTGGGCGGCATCCTGTTGATCCTTGAGTGGTTTAAACTCTATAGCCACGAGCTTCTCCACCTCGTCCCTGTGCAACCGGAGATTAAATGCCAGATCTGCCATGCGGCGCTCTTTGATCAGCATGGTGAGGTGCGCAAGAATCTGTTTGGTCTCCTGATTTGATACAATCAGCTGATGGTCATCGGGCAGTTTAGCCTGGCTGGACTGCGACATTTCGACTTTGGCTGGCATTTTAATCAGAACAACCACTTCATAGACGCGGGGCATGCTGAAGGCGGCAATGCCCGCAACCATGGTCGCCAGAAGGAATATCCCGATCACCAGCCAGATCCTTTTCCTGATGACGAGGTAAATCTCATACAGATCAACCTCGTCATCCCCATCCATGGTCACTCTTTTAACATCTTCATCAGCAGGCACGTTTCCTCCAAAGGTAAAAGATGGCTCTTTCGTACAAAAGTTGAAAAGCAGAAAATATATTTGTTCTCGCCCGCTCACTCCGTTCGCTTAAGCCCGCTGAGCGCCCGGAGAAAATTAAATACCTCAGTCTTTATGTATTTTTCCGCGTTCTCTGCGAGAGACCGGTTTTGTCTGGCTTTCATTCTTACAACTTAAATCTTTCCAGACGGAAAATTGATGGTAACCGGTTTTATCCCCCTTGTCGGAAACAGGTCGGGACGTAATCTTTGAAAGGTTGATGTGGCCCCCGCACTGAATTGATGACTGGGCGTATATTCCGGCACCAGTCTGCGCAACGTCTGCATGACTGCGGTTATGTCAGGCGCCCTGGCCATAGCGCACAACCCTGCCAGTTCCGCACCGATCAGAGCGAGATCGGTCTGGACCGCAGCAAGAACCCTGATTTTTTCATGGGTGGTCGGCCTGATCCCCTCCCCATCAATTAACAGCTCTTCAAAAAGCTTCTCCCCAGGGCGAAGCCCGCTGAAGACAATTTCAATATCCTCATGGGGAAGAAACCCCGACAGGCGGATCAGCTCCTCGGCCAGCTCAACAATCCGCACCGGCTCCCCCATGTCGAGCACGAAGATCTCTCCGCCGTTACCGATACACCCCGCCTGGAGCACCAACTGGCTCGCCTCGGGAATCGTCATGAAATAGCGGGTCATCCGCGGATCGGTGACCGTCACCGGTCCGCCGCGACGGATCTGTTCCTTGAAAATGGGGATCACGCTGCCGTTACTGCCGAGCACATTGCCGAAACGGACCGTGGTAAATTTCGTAGCGCTCTGCCCCGCCAGCGCCTGCACGTAAATTTCGGCGACCCGCTTAGTAGTCCCCATCACATTGGTCGGATTGACCGCCTTGTCGGTGGAAACCATCACAAAATTCTTCACTCCGAAGGCATGGGCGGCATCCGCCAGGGTTCTGGTCCCGCCAACATTATTTGTGACCGCCTCGGCAGGATTGTACTCCATCATCGGCACATGCTTGTAGGCGGCGGCATGGAAGACCACTTCCGGGGTAAATTCATCGAAGACCATCTCCACTCGCCCCTTGTCTCGGGTATCCCCAATGACAGGAATCAGGCGGAGATCCGGATAGTGGGCCGACAGTTCCTTTTCCAGAAAGAAGAGGGGGGTTTCCGCACTGTCAAACAGGATAATCTTATAGGGGTTAAAGCGCGCCACCTGCCGGCAGATTTCACTGCCGATACTCCCCGCCGCGCCGGTCACCAGGACCCGTTTGTCGGTCAGATAGTTGCGGATCGACTGCTCATCGAGCACCACCGGCTCCCGGCCGAGGAGGTCCTCGATGTCCACATCCTTGATCTGCGAAACGGTGATTTTGCCGTCGATGATGGCGCCAATACTGGGGAGGATCTTAAAGCGCACCTTCGATTTCTGGCAGCGCTCCAAGATTTCCCGGATCGACTTACCGCTCGCGGAGGGGATGGCAATGATCAGTTCTTCGACATGGAATTTCCGAACTATACCCTTGATTTGTGAGGTGCCACCGAGGATCGGCAGGCCATGCAGGCGCATCCCCTGTTTGTGCGGATTATCGTCGACAAAACCAACCACCTTGTACGGAGAATCAGCCTGCCTGCCGATCTCCTTCAGCAACAGGCTTCCCGCCTCGCCGGCACCAACAATCAAGGTTCTTTTCCCCTGGCCGCTGCGGGGGAGGACATAGGTTTCCCGATAGATCCGCCAGACCAGCCGGCTAGCCGACACCAGAAAAAACAGCAAAAACCAGTCAAGAATGAAAATGGAACGGGGAACCGGCGCAAAATGGCGGATATAGAGGACCGCAAATATCGAAATAATGGAAGAAAGGGTAACTACCTTGAATATTTCGATGGCGTCCTGTAGAGAAGCGTAGCGCCAGAGGGTGCGATAGAGACCGGCAGTAAAAAACACCACTGGCTTGACTATCAGTACGATGTAAAGACCGTACAGAAACAGCTGCCGTTCATCCGCAGGTATCCGGAAATCGAAGCGGAGGAGGAATGACAAAGTATAGGCAGCGACAATCAATAGGATGTCAACGACAAACACCAATAGCCGTCTCGTGTTAAACATGGCACGTCCTCTGACCTGAAATTTCAGCAACCAACTGACTAATGCTTCACCCCTTCGCTACTGAGCACCTTGAAGAAGGTCAGCAACAGGATTTTCATATCCAGCGAGAATGAATGATTAAGCAAATAATATTCTTCAAAAGCAACTTTCACCGGAATGGGGAGCTCATCCCTGCCGTTTATCTGCGCCCAGCCGGTAAGACCGGGAACAAGCGCATGAATCCCCTTTTCCGTTCTCAATTGGATCAGGTCGTCCTGATTAAACAACGCCGGCCGCGGACCAACGAAACTCATCTCCCCCTTGAGTATGCTCAAGAGCTGCGGCAATTCATCCAGGCTCGACTTACGGAGGAATTTGCCGATGGGGGTCAGGAACGCATCGGGATTGGTCAGCAAATGGGTTGCCACAGCAGGCGTGTCGACCTTCATGGTCCGGAATTTCGGCATTTTGAAAATCGTATTGTTTTTCCCCACTCGGTCCGACCAGTAGAGCACCGGCCCCGTTGAGGTCAGCTTGACCAGCACGGCAAGGAGCAGCAGGGGAACCGCAGAAAACATGAAGAGAAATATTGCAATCAATAAATCAAAGATTCTTTTCATAATCAACCTATCAATAACAGTTTTGATTTGAAGCCACAAGGGTCGACTCTCTTTGCGGCTTAGCGTAATACGGTGTTTGTGCCGGTGATCAGTACCTTCTCGTGTGAATTATTCCTCAATGCTGTTCCCCTTCGATTTCCGAGGTTGCACTAGCTCGTCCATCCACTCCAGTAGCGCGGCAAGTAGCATGTTACGGTCAAAATGGGCCTTGTAGTAGTTTCTTCCCATCTCGCCCATTGATCTTCTCTGCTCTGGTGCCATAGCAGACATTCGTAAGACAGCCTGTGCTAATCCATCTGAGTCTTTTGGAGGACTGACAAAACCGGCACCTGATTCGTTGACTATCAATGCTCCCTCACCATCCAAAGCAGCAACAATTGGCCTTCCACAAGCAAGGTATGATTGGATTTTTGCTGGTATCGTCAAGGCGAATATTGGTTCCCTTTTCAGGGTTACAAGCATGACATCAGCATATGAAAAAAATGTTGGCATTGCTTCAAGAGGGTATCGCCCCAAAAAATGGAAGTTATCAAACAACTTGCGAGCTTGGACCTGCGTTTCCGCCCAATCCCGCAGGCGTCCATCACCAACAATGATCCAATGAATATTTTCATGACTCTTTAACTTTTCTGCTGCGGAAATAATAGTCTCAAAATCTTGCGCAGCTCCGATGTTCCCTGCAAACATTATCCAGAAGCCCTTGGGGATAGTGTTGAGAACCTTTGGCATTTCGTTCTTGATGCTTAGTTGGAAAACATCCTCGGCGCTCTGGGGAAAGTAGATTATGTCTTTGGATGCCCCCCCTAACTTTTCAACAGACTCCCTAAAAGCTCTAGATGTCACTAAAATCTTGTCACATCTTAGATAAATCCAACGCACCATCCCTGCCACAAAATCAAGCATTCTTATTGAAGTCACAGCTCCTGTGGCAGCTAAACTCTCAGGCCAGAGATCCTGTACCCAAAACATTACGGGAATCTTCCGGAAACTTTTAAGAAAGAGTGCAGGCAAAGCAACCGTTACAGGAGATAGCCCACAAACAAAAATAACGTCGTAATTTTCACGACAATTGAATGGCGCAAACAGGCACGCACTTAAAACGAATGATATATAGTTAAGTGCAAGCCTTACTCCGCCACCTTTGCCACGGGGAATAAGTGGTACACGTACTACCTTGGCGCCCTGATATTCCTGTGATGTATTGCTGAAAATACCATAGCCCGTAAAGAAACGACCTTCAGGATAGTTGGGAATACCAGTCAGAACTGTCACCCTGTGGCCACTTGCCACAAGACCAGACACCAAATCATTGATGCGGAAATTCTCCGGCCAGAAATACTGGGTGACAACAAGAATGTGCATTTTTATTAAACCTGCTTGCGCCACACAACCCGATTCACATAGTCAGTGTAGCTAATAATTATCCTAAGAACCTTCTCCGACACGTTCGGCATGGAGTAATCAGCTACTGGGCGTAACGTCCGCCCGTCTCCCCGTTGCTGAGTCTCCAGCACTGCAAGTCCCTGCATCACTCGTTCAAACTCCAGACCGGTCATCATGACCGACGCTTCTTCCATCCCTTCCGGCCGCTCATGGGCTTCACGGATATTCAGAGCAGGGAAATTGAGAATCGACGATTCTTCGGTTATCGTACCACTGTCTGACAGCACGGCATAGGCGTGTTTCTGCAAGTGAACATAATCTATAAAGCCAAGCGGTTTTAAGAGCTCAACCTTTTTGTGAAAGGTTAATCCCTTGGCTTCAATCCTTTTTCGGGTACGGGGATGGGTGGAAACAATAATCCGTTTGCCATAGCTCTCCGCCAACCCGTTCAGGATGGCGGCCAGCTTGACCAGGTTGACCTCAGAATCGACATTCTCTTCCCGGTGGGCGCTCACCACAAAATAATCCTGGGGGCGTAGATCCAGCCGACTCAACACATCAGAACTGTCAATCTTCACCATGTAATGATTCAATACTTCAAACATCGGACTACCGGTCTTTATGACTCGATCCGGCGGCAAAGCTTCACGCAGCAGGTATTCACGGGCAATGGAGCTGTAGGTCAGATTAACATCGCTAATATGGTCAACGATCTTACGATTGGTCTCTTCAGGCACCCGTTGATCAAAGCAGCGATTACCTGCCTCCATGTGAAAGATGGGAATCTTGCGCCGCTTGGCCGGTATCGCGGCCAGACAGCTATTGGTATCCCCAAGGACAAGGAGCGCTTCCGGTTGCTCCCGTTCCAAAACCTGATCCACTTTGATGATGAGCTGTCCAATTGTTTCCGCAGCATTAACGCCAGCCGCATCCAGGAAATGATCCGGTTTGCGCACCTCTAGGTCATGGAAAAATATCTCGTTCAGTTCGTAATCGTAATTTTGACCTGTATGAACTAGAACATGATCAACATGCCGATCAAGACAGGCCATGACCCTTGAGAGCCGAATAATCTCAGGGCGGGTGCCAACTACCGTCATAACCTTGATTTTTTTCATGCTCCACACTCCACGCCCTCAAAATAAGTGTCCGGTTTCTCAGGATCAAATATCTCGTTGCACCACATGACCGTTACCAGGTCTGTTGTACCCATATTACTGATATTGTGGGTATATCCGGTGGGAATATCTACGACCGCCAGCTTTTCTCCAGTGACAAAATATTCGATGACCTCGTCGCCACCAACCTGTCTGAAGCGGATCACCCCTTGACCGCTTACAACCAGGAACTTCTCATTTTTTGTATGATGCCAGTGGTTACCCTTGGTAATCCCCGGCTTGGAAATATTGATAGAAACCTGTCCGCGATCAACGGTCTTGATGAACTCGGTGAATGAACCCCGATCGTCCACATTCATCTTCAGCGAATAGCTGAATTGGTCCTTTGGTAAATAGCTCAGATATGTGCTGTAGAGCTTTTTGGTGAAGGAATCAGACATGTCGGGGATACTGCGGTCTACCCGGATCTCTTTGAAAGAGTGGATTAGAGCCACAATCTCGCCGAGCGTAATGGTATGCACGGGCTGCACCTGGCAGAATGTATCCTTTGGGTGTGGTTTTCCGTCCAATACGGCTATGAATTCATTGACCACATCGTCGATGTAGACCAGGTTCATCGTGACCGTCGGATCGTTGATCTGTATCGGCAAATCTTTGGCGATGTTGTTGCAGAAGGTGGCGACAGCGCTGTTGTAATTGGGCCTACACCACTTGCCGAAAACATTCGGCAGGCGGTATACATAGACCGAAGCACCTGTCTCGCGACCGTAAGCGAAGACGGCCTCCTCGGCCTGCCGCTTGCTGACGCCGTAGGGATTGTCCTGTGCCGCCTGGCTGGAGGAAGAGATCACCAATGGTGTCTTATTACCCTGTTTCTGCAAAAGTGAAACAATCGTCTGCGTCAGTCCGGTATTCCCTGTGGTGAAATCCTCTACGTTCTGCGGACGGTTGACCCCCGCAAGGTGGAAGATAAAGTCTGCCCCCTCAACCAGAGATGACAACGCAATCTGATCGTCATCGATATCGAAGCCGGTGACCTTTAAATCCTTTCGCTGCGCAAGGGAGACGGTCAGGTTCCTGCCGACAAAACCTTTGGAACCGGTTACTAGAACTGTTTTCATGAATTTCCTCAACCTTTAACGCAAAGATGCAAAGTCACAAAGAAAATATTATCAGGCATAACACTAAAATAAACATGGCGCCATCAGTGTCTTGGCGTCTTGGCGATAATTGGTGTTTTCAATGCCCAAGTTCTACTTTGATATACTCCAGCTTCAGCAACAGCTCCTTAATCTCATCATTATTGAGCCTACGCGTATTGTGTGAGTTATAATCCTCTACTTCAGCTATCTTCTCTTCACCCTCTGTAAAATATTTGCCATAGTTCAGATCCCGGTCGTCAGGTACAATCCGGTAATAGCCACCAAGATCCTCGGCCTTAACCCTCTCTTCCCGGGTCAACAGCGTTTCGTAAAGCTTTTCACCATGGCGGGTGCCAATCACTTTGATTGGATTTTCGGACTGGAACAGCTCCTTGACGGCTATCGCCAGATCCATGATCGTTGACGCAGGAGCCTTCTGCACGAAGATATCCCCCTGACGGGCATTATTGAAAGCATAAATCACCAGATCAACAGCATCCTCCAACGACATAAGATAGCGGGTCATATTCGGATCAGTAATCGTGAGTGGTTTGTCCTCGCGTATCTGCTTGATGAACAGCGGGATCACTGACCCGCGCGAAGCCATGACATTGCCGTAGCGGGTCCCACAAATAATAGTTTGTGAAGTATCCGTTGTGCGGGCCTTGGCGACCATCAGCTTCTCCATCATCGCCTTGGAAATACCCATGGCGTTAATCGGGTAAACCGCCTTGTCGGTACTTAGACAAATCAGCTTTTTCACCTTGTTGGCAAGCGCCGCATTCAGCACATTCTCCGTACCCAGAACGTTGGTCCGCACCGCTTCCAAGGGATAGAATTCACAGGAAGGAACTTGTTTGAGTGCCGCCGCATGGAAGACATAATCCACACCATGCATGGCCGAGTGTAGGCTGTCATAGTTACGTACATCGCCGATATAGAACTTGACCTTTGAGTTATTCAACTCAATCCGCATGTCTTCCTGCTTTTTTTCGTCACGGCTGAAGACACGAATTTCCCTGATGTCGGTATGCAGAAAACGTTGCAGGACAGCATTGCCAAATGAGCCGGTGCCACCAGTAATCAATAAAGTTTTGTTATTGAACATGAGTTTGATCCGTACCTATAGAAGTTATTTTTAAAAACCATGTAGTTGGCGAGGATAAGCTCGTATTTTTATGAAAGCTTGGATAACATATTAAAACTGCTTTTATACACACCCCAAATAAACTGCCGGCAGCAAGGGAAACACATAGTCAACCCCGCGCATTGCTCCAGTCACACTGGGGGAATCACGCGCGTCTCCAATATAGAAATTCAGCTTTGGACTGTTGTAGGGCTTGCGCATGCGTCCTGCTTCTTCTCATCACGGCCGAAGATACGAATTTCATCGATATCTGTATTCAAGAATCGATTAAGAACGGCATCACCAAAAGAGCCTGTGCCACCAGTAATCAACATGCTTTTTCCATTAAACACAAAAAACTCCGCGTCTCAGTTTCTTGAAAAGGCTCTTCGCCTACAAATACTGCCAAACCAAAGCAATGTCATAAACAAGAAGGTCGAAAAAGTTTCCAGAAACCCGAAAACTTGATTATTTGCAGGCGTAAATATAATAAGCATAGCAAACAAAGGTAGCAATAACTTGGAATACAAGTTATTTTCATCTAAAAAACTTTTCCACAATTTTGCAAGGTAGATACCCATTATAAAGTTCCATACCGCAACACCCAAAAAATGAAAATCGTTTGCAATATGACTATAAAGTGAATGCCACTGTGCCGTCTCACCCCAAACAGGATCTATTTTATGTTGATAGGTATATTTTGAAAGATCATTTCCAGTCAGCCATTCTACCTGCCTAGTTAAAAACTGAGAGTTCCCAAAACCAAACGTACTAGTAAAATCCATATTAAGCGATTGAGAAAACCCATAATAGCCTTGTACAAGATAATTAGAAAACCAGACGTAAATATAGGTTAAAAACGAGTTCTCGTCAGCATCTCGAAATGCATAATTTAATGTTATATGCCCAAGTGGAGAAGTTGATTCAACATAGCTCGGATCACCGCCTCGGCCTAGCATCGCTGTGCCAAAGAACCAAATAGCGACACCAAAGAATATAAAAACAATTACAACAAAAAATCTTCTACTCTTAAAATTATATCTTCCCTCACGATAATAATTAGCAACAAAATACAGAAAAAGTGAAGATCCATAAAGAATAACAAAATCAAATAGCGGCTTATTTGTCCCTGTGGAAACTCCGGACAAGACAGGCAAAAAACTAATCGTAATAGCTAATAATCTATCAACAATTGACAGCTTCTCCCAATAAAAAATAATGACTGGAATTAAAATTATCTTTGTAAAAGCTATAGTAAAGTTGAATATGTTTAATAATTTACTACCAGTATATACATCCAAAAGCTGCATCTTTAAACGATATTGCTCCCCACTTTTAAGCAAACCGGTCGTTATATCTGAAATAAAATCATACGGCATCAGACTATCAGACATAGTGATGTTCTTATGCCCAATTAAAAAAGCGAGAAACGCAACAAAAAACAATACTCTAATTTTAAAAGAGCTAAGGTCGTCAAAATTAATTTTATATCTGATCCTATTTTTAAAAGGTATCGCAGCAAGAACGTAACCTAGGACCATGCTGAAGTGATACAAAAAAATGTATGACCAAAAAGCTAGCGGATCTTCCAGATAATATTCAATTGGGCCAAAAGAAAAAAGCAATAACGTAAATATAAGATAAATTTCTGTAAGAATTATGGGACCTAAATATTTTGTTATATTTTTCATTCTAATTTCACAAATTGCCGCATTTTCAAATTAGTTGATATCATTTAATTGAAATCCAACCTACAGTCAGTAAATTGCCTATGTCAAGACATCGGTTACTCAAGACTATGTTGAGAAGCTTGATGTTTCTGATTTTTCTCGACATTGAAGATACCTATGTTGTATTCAGATCAATTATTATATTCTTTCGCCTTCGAAGCTATAAGGTCATAGTGATTTTGATGTTTAACTAACTGTGTGTCGAATTTCTTTACTTTACTCAATATGAAAAATATGTTCATCAAAATATTTAATCCATACAAATGAAAACTTAAGTTAAAAACCCTTTTTAAATACCTATTCTCTAAGTTGTAACAAAACAATCTGTTGCGTAAGAGCAGTTTCCCGAATCTGTTTCGCTCGGATCCAATTAGATAATTGAATATTTCTATCTTGTCCTGGTTGAATATTGAGTTTTTTACTATGTATGCCGAATTCGCCGTTCTTCTATAGTAGACAAAAATCTTTTCTATTTGAACAAATTTTAATGGCCTGTATAATTCAGCCATCTTTATCTGCAAAGGCCAATCTTCAGTAACAAAGAATCTAGCAACAAAGCTAGTTATATCTTTATTTAATAATGCAGGTACTGAATATACGATACTGGGACTGTTGAAGAAATTTATTTTTTTCAATCTTGTTATGTATTGAGATTTTTCATAGATAATATTTGTTGCGAAGTAATTAAATATATCAAATTGAGTGGGCACAATAGCACCATTGATTAGATTAAGCGGTAAACCCGACAAAATATGGTTATTATCTATTTTCTTAACTTCAGTAAATATATTTTCACAGGAGTAAACATCGTCTCCTGCAGTAATTTTGCAGTAGTCAGTGGCGAGGTTTTCAAGTGCGAGAGTTAAATTCTTGCATGTCCCTCTGTTTATACCATCGCATAATACTATGATTTTATTAAATAGATATGAATTTTTGTTTAACCAAAATTTGGTAAGGGTAACAGTATCGTCTCGTGATGCATCATCCGCAATAATAATGTCAATATCAATGCCATTACCATAATTATCAATAAGATACTTTATACTCTCCAAGTGCTCTAGAATATAATTCGAATGATTATAAGTGATAGCTACAAATGTAAAATTATTAATAGTAGTCATATGGAAAATCTCTTTCTAGCTATTCTGTAAACATATAATAAAATTCCAAACCTAATCATTTTAAATCCGAGCAAAAAAAACTTCAGTTTCCACACCAGGGATCTTTTGTTTTTTTGTTGAAGGCCATCCGCTAAACCACGCTGATTTAAGTCAATTTGTAAATTGAACTTTTTCATTAAAGGCAAAACAACTTTGCCAACCCACTTTCCTCTATATATTGCACCACCCATAGCATAATTATAGGGATAAATATCTTCGTGCGCTTTTTTAACGCAATAAAAAAGATCTGTACTTCTGTAAGTCCGATAGCTGCCAAAAAATTCCCACGCCCACGGAGTATCATTATCCTCTATAAATTCTAATAACCTTTCTCGCCGCCAAATAGCCGGTGCTGAGTTTAATTTATAGTCACCTTTTCTTGGTATTAATTCAAAATTTTCAAAACGATTATCATTGGTATTTTTATTGACAGAAATATTACTAAAATAAAAAACAGCAATATCCGGATTATCGTTAAGCCATTTCATACAATTGATGATCTTTTCTTGGTCAACACGATCTTCCAAAATAAAATCATCGTAAAGCATTACTACATATTTTGATTCACATGCTTTTAAAGTTTGTTTGAGTCTCAATCCCCATGCATCTTTACCATTTGGAGAATTAAAATTATGAATGTGTACATCGATGTTGTTGAATATTTTTTGTTTATTCTCGGTATTTAGAACAATCTTATAGTTGCATTCAGGCCAGTATTCTTGAAAAGCACAAAAAAACAATTCCCAAACATCTTCATATGCATCACACGTATTGATTACAATAATATTCTCTATCATGCTATTTTTTCCAGTTGGGTTGGGATGGATAATTCCTTGCATCAATCAGCGGTACTTGTGGAACGAACCATGGAACCACGTGCAGCATCAAGCCTGTTGAGCTCTGGATTACAGGACTGTTGGCAAATAAAACTCTGCACCGAAGTAATAAATCTTACTCCTTAAAGACTTTATGGCTGTTCCCAAGTGATATGCGATATTTTGAATATTCACATTTGAATCAAAATATGACTCGTAATTTTTCAAATACTTTATTTCTAATTGATCGAACGCAGATAGACGTTATAGTTAAAAAACCAATGCCAATAATTGCGGTTTTAGATATTATTATCATTCTAGATTCACTCATATCAATATAAATCATTTTTTTCATAAGATATGACAATACGACTATACTAAATAGCATAGGTACCAAATCTTTGGCCATCCATTTCAAGTGAAAACCTGGAACTAATTTACTATGAACGAGCAATGTCCATGCTAAAAACCAAATTAAACTAAATATAAACCAAAGCTGACCGGCCCCAAGTGCACCAAATTTCATCGTTACAAAATAAATTAATGGGGCCAGTACCACAAGTGAAATTGTTGAACCAATTACATATAGCCTAAGTGTGCCGAATGCATTCTGTAAATAATATTGGAAGGTTCCTAGTACATAGATGCCAGATCCTAAAGCATACCAAAAAAGTATTTCTTGCCCCCAAACATAAACTTGTTTATCTCCGGTAAGGGAATAAAGAATTTCCTGAGAATAAATACCAATTACAATTGCCGAGGAAAACGTAATCCATGTTATTATCTGAGTCATATTAACGTATACAGCAATCATCTCTTCAAAATTACGCTTAGCAACCAGCATTGTCATTCTTGGCAGAAAAGCAAGAAATACCGGAGTGGACAAACTTATTATAGCGCCTGTTACCAACGTGATTAGACTAAAATATCCAAATTCCTTTAAGGATAAAAAACCCGATAGAAGTAATTTATCGAATTGAGTGATTATTATTAAAATAGCGGATGTATATGTTATGCTGAGCGTAAAAGGAACTATTTGTAGAAATTGACTCCAGTCAATATTAAACCATGTCATTAAAATATCGGACGATGGCAGGTTGTAATAAAATCTCCTTCTAAGAAATGCTGCTTCTAAAATGCCGATTGCAAGCTGATACTCAAAGAAGTGCCTGATATTATTTGAGACATATGCTAAAATCAGGAAAGATCCGATATATTTTAAACTATTAACTAAGACATTGGCTTTATTAATCCAGATTTGATCTTCAAATCCATTTATGCCGCTACGATAAATTGTCGAATAAAATCTAAGCCCAATTATTAACCCCATTATATTGATGCAATAAGAAATAGTTTCAGAGTTTAATACTGTTGATTTTATCCAACTGTGTCCTAACCAGTTGCTACTGCAATAAACACCTACTACAATGCATATAGTTAAAGCTAAAAATAATAGTTCGAAGCTGCGTAATAAATGATGAAATTTACTAAACCCATTAATTTGACCTCTGGCATAAGCTACTTGTCTGCCTAATGTTGTACTCAACCCCATGTCCAGCAAATTCAACCAGTTCTGCATTACTATAAAAAAACCGACTACTCCGTAGGCTTCTGCTCCAAGATATTGAAGATAGAAAGGCGTGATGATGACCGCTACTGCTAATGTGTAACATTGCCCAATATAGTTGGTTATTGTATTAAGCTTAATGCTGATTTTCTTTTCATTCTTTTCTGAGATCACAAAATACCTTTATTTTAGTGAAAGAAACTAAAGTTATCTGAGCGCAACTATTGAAGATCGCATAGCATGGACGACTTGTTCGGCATCACTCAAGGTCATTGACGGGCCAATGGGAAGGCTTAGTACTTCGTTATGGATATTTTCTGCTATCGGAAAGCTTCCCCGGTCATACGCTAGAGCGGCATAGGCAGACTGTAGATGTGGCGGAATCGGATAATGGATCATTGTGCCGATACCCGCTTCAGTAAGGGACTTCTGCAACTGATCACGCTGCGGATAGCGCACAACAAAAAGGTGCCAGACCGACTCGGCCCATTCAGGTACATGAGACAACGTGAGCTTCTGTTGTCCTGCCAGTTCCAGCAGATAGCGCCCAGCAACCTGCCTTCTGCGATCGTTCCATTCATCCAACCTGGTCAACTTGATCCGTAACAGTGCCGCCTGCAATTCATCCAGGCGAGAATTAAACCCGACGACCTCGTTGTGATATTTGATCTGGGAACCATAATTACGCAAAATACGGATGCGATCAGCGAGTTCTATATCATTAGTCGTTACAGCTCCGCCATCACCAACTGCACCCAGATTTTTCCCGGGATAAAAGCTGAACCCGGCTGCATCGCCAAGACTTCCTGCCCTGCGTCCCTTATATCTCGACCCGTGCGCCTGAGCGCAATCCTCAATAACTTTAAGACCATGCTTCCTGGCAATCACATTGATCGGATCCATATCCGCCGTTTGTCCGTACAGATGGACAACCATAATCGCCTTCGTTTTTGGCGTGATGGCTTGCTCAATTTTTGCCGGATCAATGTTGTAGGTGCGTTCATCAGGTTCTACCGGTACGGGTGTTGCACCGGCATGGGTCACTGCCAGCCACGTAGCTATATAGGTATTGGATGGGACAATCACTTCATCGCCCGGACCTATCCCGTATCCACGAACAATCAAATGGAGGGCATCGAGGCCGTTGGCAACGCCAACGCACTGTTTTGATTCGCAATAGTCCGCAAATTCAGCTTCGAACGCCTCAACTTCTGTGCCCAGAATGTACCAACCCGATTCCATTACACGACGATAGGCGGCATCAAGCTCGTCTTTAAGTTCGATATACGGGAATTTTAAATCAAGAAAAGGAACATTCAATTTCCACCTCTTGCCGCTTTGATAAATGAATCATAGTCTCGATAGTAATCTTCTTCATCATACAGATTTGAAGCCAGGACCATGCAGACCGATCCGGATGAAAAGTTGTCAAGTTCACGCCAGATCATCGGGCACACATACAGACCGTAATACGATCTATTGAGATGAACGCGTTTTTTTTCATTGCCGTCATCCAATACGACATCAAAGCTGCCGGACATGGCAATAATCAGCTGGTGCAACGCTTTGTGGCCATGCCCTCCGCGTTCAGCGCCGCCTGGAACATCGTAGAGATAGTAAACGCGTTTGATGTCAAATGGTACATTCCTTCCACCACCTTCAATGAAGGTGAGGTTCCCACGAGGATCGGAAATTTTGGGTAAATCGATGATTTGACATTTATCGAGCATTGACGTTGTTCTCCATTACTCGTATGATTTTTGCGGGGTTACCAACAACAACAGCATGTGGCGGCACATTCTTCGTCACGACAGCACCGGCACCAACCATAGCACCCTCACCAATTTCAAGTCCTGCAAGAATTGTTGCATTTGCACCAATAGAAGCCCCTTTTTTTATATAGGTTTTTTTCAGTTCAAATGGCTGCTTGCTTCTTGGGAACAAATCATTCGTAAAAGTTGCATTAGGGCCCACCATTACATCATCCTCAAGTCTTAAACCATCCCAGATTTGAACACCACATTTTATGGTGACCCTGTCTCCTATAACAACATCATTTTCTATAAATACATGGTCACAAATATTACAGTCGGAACCTATTACTGCATTAGGCAGGATATGGACAAATGCCCATATCCGCGTGTTTTCACCAATATTATATGACTCAACAAGTGCTTTTTCGTGCGTGAAATAGGTCATTGAAGATCTCCAATCCATACTTGTTCTCGAACTACCTCATTCCTGGAGAGCATATAAATACTCCGGTAACGAGATTGTTACACCTTCTACTTTATTAAGGAGAGTAGATATTTCCCATAACCATTTTTGGACAAGGGAGTGGCAAGCTGGTTGAGTTGCCCGTCGTCAATCCACCCATGCCGCCAGGCAATTTCTTCTGGACAGGCAACTTTCAGCCCCTGACGGTTTTCCAGTGTGGCAACGAACTGGCTGGCTTCCAGCAGGCTTTCATGGGTACCGGTGTCGAGCCAGGCGTAGCCACGGCCCATGATCTCAACTGAGAGTTGTCCTTGCTGAAGATAGAGCCGATTCAGGTCGGTAATTTCCAGTTCGCCGCGTGGTGACGGCCGCAGATTTTTAGCCAGTTCAACGACTTGCTGGTCGTAGAAGTATAGCCCGGTAACCGCGTAGTTGGATTTAGGCTGTTCGGGTTTCTCTTCGAGGGAGAGTACCCTACCGGTTGCATCGAACTCCGCTACGCCGTAACGCTCGGGGTCTTGCACATGGTAGGCAAAGACGCTGGCACCCCGCTCCCGCTGGCAGGCGTTGGCCAGCAGCTGATGAAAGTCGTGCCCGTAGAAGATGTTATCTCCCAATACCAGCGCACAGCGGTCCTGGCCGATGAATTCCTCACCAATGATGAAAGCCTGCGCCAAGCCATCCGGGCTGGGCTGGATAGCATACTGCAGGTTAAGGCCCCATTTGCTCCCATCGCCGAGCAGTTGTTCAAAGCGAGGCGTATCCTGGGGGGTGGAGATAACCAGGATGTCGCGTATCCCGGCTAGCATGAAGGTACTGAGCAGATAGTAGATCATCGGCTTGTCGAAGACCGGAAGAAGTTGTTTCGACACAGCCAGGGTTGCCGGATGCAGACGACTGCCGGTGCCGCCGGCGAG